>CARUOB010000043.1 GCA_949076555.1 uncultured Lachnospiraceae bacterium
GGCAGAGAGTTTTCCTATGATTTTTGGTATGATGATAAAAAGGAAGAATATCCTTATGAAAAGTTTGCAGAAATCACAAGAGATCAATATGGGAACGAAAAAGAAACTGTCTGGCTTTTAAAAGATATTATCAATGAAAATTGCCAATATGGTGATGAGGATCTTTTAAAAATGATGCCGCTTATATCTCAGAGTAACCTGCTATTCTATCTGGTAGATTCCAGTAAGTTCCAGCAGCTGGCGGAAATGAAGCGGATTGTCACAGCATTCGCTTCCAGAATTGATATTGTCAACATGAACAATATCCCTTTAAAACGTACCATCAACCTCATGAAAAATCAAAATGATCTTCAAAGGAAAGTAGTGGATTTCATCAAGAATTCTGATTTGTATATGGACAATTTTGAATATGTGGATATGGATAAGATTCGCGTAAAAATGGATTCTGACGAGGAGAAACCGGAGGAAAAAGCGCTTGATATCCCCGAGCAGATTATGGATCAGATTCGACTGGTATCCGTTTATAGAGGAGTTGCGGTCCCCAGTGTACTTTTTGACTCTACGGGAACAAAAAAGATCGCTGCCCTTGCAAGTTATATCATAGAGGGAATTGAGCAGGGCAGAGTTCTTGTCGTGGACGAACTGGACAGCAGCATTCACTTTAAATTGACCAGAGCGATAGTTGCCATGTTTAATAATGAACTGAACACCAATGCACAGATGATATTCACTGTACATGATATCAACTTGATGGATTGCAAAAAAATGTTCCGCAAAGAACAGATATGGTTTGTTCATAAGGATGATACAGGAATTTATGTTTATTCTCTGGCAGAGTTTACCGCACAACAGGGGGTACGAGATACTACGGATATTATGGAGAAGTACCGAAAAGGGGTATTAGGTGCCCTTCCTGATCCCGAACTGATCCGATCCTTATTAAGCCTCAAAGGAAATCGGAAGGAGGTGCCGATTGATGGCGAATAAGCTTCCTCAGATTTTTATAGGCAGCAAACCATGTTGTTATATACGGAAATCCATGCACCATGCAGATTATCATCCTGCATTGGGATGATGTGGTGCTTGGTTCCCACAAAAAGAAGAAAAATGCTCCCATTATTTTCAACCTTACAGGTATAGAGGGATATAAGGGCAGAGCGGACCAGCGCCAAAAGTTATTCTCCATGATTACCAAGGAAAATTATCAGGAAATGCAGGAGAGGATTAAATTTCTGCCTTCTGATGATACGGTAGAAGGAAGCACAAATTTTGGAAAATTTATCGAATATTTTTCGATGGATGATAGCGAGTGGATACAAATAATCAATAAAGATTTAGAAGAGTGATGAAAATATTTGAGGGTTGAAACATAGGTATTTTAAACTTGATGATTCCACAACAAAAGCATGGATACACGAATTGATTTTTGCTATAATGTACCTATTCATGTAAACAATTTGTCTATAAGGATAAGAGAAAAGGAAAAGTTTATAAGAAACGTTTCTGTTCCAGAAATTTGAGTTTACCCTGTAATGCAGCCCGTAATAAAAGAAAGGAGCAGCCATGCAGAAATATTTGGAGCGTAAGGCGTATGGCAGACTGAAAGCATGGAAAGAGTCCGGGAGCCGCTCTACGCTGGAAATATCCGGTGCGCGGCAGGTTGGCAAGACATATCTTGTCAACAGGTTTGCCGATGAAGAGTACCGGCAGAAAATATATATCAATCTGCTGGAATTGTCAGGGGAACTGTTTCTGGAAAAGTATTATGAATTACGCCGACAGCTCAGCGAGGGTTTTTTGTGTGAAAATCCGGTTTATGAGCTGATCAGACGCTATGCGCCTGATTTTAAGGACACCAGAGACACAGTCGTCATTATTGATGAAATTCAGGAATCCTCAGAGATCTATAACCGCATCCGGGAATTTACAAGGAATCTGGAAAGCGATTTTATTGTCACCGGAAGCTATCTGGGGCGGATACTGGATAAGGAATTTAAGTATTCAGCGGGAGACCTTGACTGTCTGGAAATCTATACGCTGGATTTTGAGGAGTTTTTAAGGGCACTGAACAGGTACGATCTGTATGTGAATATGGATCTGAATGGTGGTAGTGATGCCGCAGTATATCAGGAACTACAGAAACTTTATGGAGATTACTGTAAGATTGGCGGGTATCCAGGCGTGGTACTGCAATATCTGGAAAATGCATCGATAGAAGACTGTCAGGCACAACTATTAAAGATTATCCGGCTTTTTACGAACGAAAGCAGGCGGTATTTTGAGGATATTCTTGACGATGCTGTATATGACAACATGTTTGCCGGAATTGCCAGGATTCTTGCGAAAGAAAAAAAGGGATTTGCCGAGGACAGTTTCAGTGAGGAACTGCAGGGGATTGTTGTAAAGGATTATTCCAGCAATATCTCCAAAGCATCAGTGAACCGGGCAGTCAACTGGCTGTACAGCTCGGGGATCATCGGGTTTGCCGGAAAAATTCCGGAATGCAATATCATGGACTTTAAGGCGAAGGCAAGATGCTACTTTTTAGATGTAGGTCTGGCAAATTATTTTCTGACAAAAATTGGATGCCCGCAGGAGACAGCAGCGGGTATCATCAACGAAAACTTTGTGTACCTTGACTTAAAGCGGCGCACGGGTCATCCAAGTGAGATTGCACTGGAAACACCGGCTTTTGCCACTTTGGGCGCAGGAGAGATTGATTTCTATGCCAAGGCGGTTAAATCGCAGAAAACATATGCTATAGAAGTAAAGGCAGGGAAAAATGCAGGTAAGACAGCCTGTGCCGCCATGGAAAGAAAAAAAGTGGATTACTTGTTGTATGCAAAAGGCAATACCAATGGTGGGATAGCAGGTAATACAATAACAATTCCAATTTACGGGATTTCAAGATTTCAATTTTAAATTATATAGTGATTTCTGTAAGCCGAGGGCGTTTCTCCGTATTTGGAATGGAACGCCCTTGTAAAGTAAGATACATTGTGAAATCCGACATTTTCTGCAAGATCTATTATTTTATCGGTGGTTTCTATCAACTGTCTGGCAGCAATTTCCAGACGGTAATCTATTACATATTGCGAAAAACTTTTTCCGGTCAATTCCTTAAACAATTTCATAAAATGGCTTGGCGAAAAGCCGCAGATTGCGGCGGCGTCTTTCACTGTGATTGAGCGGTTGTAATTAGACTGTATATATACAAGCAGATTTTTCAGTTTGTCATAATTATTTTTTAAAGAGAGTTCAGCGCCGCTTGCCGGGGTGCTGTACTGGTTTATATAGTGCATGATGGCAAAAAGATTTGATTTTACCATCAGTTCATCTCCCGCATCGCATTTTTTCCGGTTTTCAATCAGATACATGATATGGGGGCGCATAAGGCGGTTTAATTCCGTTTCCACGTTGAGGTACAGGGATGGCAGTCTGGTGTGACAGTATAGGGGCTTAAAATATTTTTCATAGCAGGCGTCATTAACCGAATAATGCAACAGCGAGAACTGGAAAAGGATGTTAAAATACGCCATCTGGGAATCCGCATATTGTTCTATGGAGTGAATCATCTGAGGGGGTACGATGATCATGTCATCTGTTTTCACAAGATAGGAATGGGATTGTATGGTGATCATGCCCTGTCCGCCTGAAATATAGATTAATTCCATTTCATCGTGCCAGTGCAGCGGGTATGAGGGAAAAAAGGCAGGAATATTTCCCTTATAGACAGTGTATGGAAAAGAAAGCTGGCCGTGTGTTTTGGCTTCCGGCGGTATTTTATCATACATTTTATGATCCTTCTTTCTCTGTTTTAAGAGTTTTGTGTTAGAAAACAAGGAATATATTACAAGAATTATATAAAAAATAAGAATATAATGCAAGAGTAACGGAAACAGAAACGGATGAAGAAGGTGGTTATCGGTGAAGAAACAATTATTTCAGTTGAGTGTACCGATTTTTGTGGAATCCATAATGAATACCATTATGGGAAGCGTTGACACGATCATGCTTTCCGCCTATAGTGATGATGCGGTGGCGGCGGTCAGTATAGCGAATCAGATTCTTTTTCTCATTCAGGTACTCGCCTGCATTGTGACTACGGGTACGAGCATTTTGTGCGCACAGTATATCGGTGCGAAAAAAACGGAAGAAGAACAGAATGATTTGATAACGGCGTCTATACTGTTAAATGTGGGTATGGGAGTTGTGCTTACAGTTTTGATGTCCGCATTTTACCCGGTGATTTTGCGTTTTTTAAACTTATCGGGAGTGGTCAGGAATTACGCCGGGGAATATCTGCGTGTGCTTAACTGGTTTTTGTGGGCACAGTTACTTTATTTCATTTTTTCTGCGATACTGAAAGCATACGGCAGGACCAAACAGTGCATGTATGTTTCCATGGGTATGAATGTATGTAATATCGTGTTGAATTATCTCTTGATCTTTGGGAAATGCGGTTTGCCTGCCATGGGCATAGAGGGAGCGGCGATTGCCACCGTGTCGGGAAGGGTGTTCGGCGTTCTGATACTTGTGTGGATATTATTTGACGCAAGGAAGAAACAGTTTCAGTGGAAAATATGCCGGGAAAAAATAATTCCCAATATGCGGAGAGTCATTACATATGGGATTCCGGCGGCGGGAGAACAGATTTCTTACAATTTAGCGCAGTTTCTTGTCATGGTTTTCGTGACTATGCTGGGAATGAAAGCGGTCACGGCGCAGTCGTACATAAATACGTGCGTGCGCTTTATTTATATCTTTTCGGTGTCCCTTGGACAGGGAACGGCTATTATGATCGGTTGGAGTGCGGGCGCCGGGGAATACGGGAAGGCTGACGAAGAATGTCGTTTTGCAGGAAAGTGTACTTTTGTTTTCAGTATGGTCATGATGGCGGTTATGTTTGTTTTCAGAAACCGGATGTTTTCGCTGTTTACATCTGATCCGGAGATATTGATATTAGCCGGAAGCGTTCTGCTCGCAAATTTTTTGCTGGAGAGCGGACGCAGCCAGAATTTGGTCTATGTGGCATCACTCCGTGCGGTAGGAGATGTAAAATTTCCGTTTTATATAGGGATTGTCTCCATGTGGTGTGTTGCGGTAGGGGGCAGTTATCTTTTGGGAATTGCTTTGCATATGGGACTTTTGGGCGTATGGATTGCACAGGGGATGGATGAGTGTGTGCGCGCCGCAGCTATGTGGATTCGCTGGAAAAGAAAAGGCTATGGGCAGATGGAGGAGGCAGAGTGATGGAAAAGAGGATGCGTTTATGCAGTATGTGAAAAGTCACTAATTTTGTAGTAGGTGTATATATTGAGAAGAATTGGAACGCAGCCTTGGAACGCAGCCTGCCTATATTTTCTTGACATTGTATATGCAGAGTGCTAGAATGAATAAAATTTAGAATAATTCTAATTCTAATACGAGGTAGAGAAAGCGCGATCTATGACGAAATATGAGAAAGAAATCTATAACATAATTACCACATCCACAGAGCATCCGACTGTAGAACAGATCTATCTGGAGCTTAAGAAAAAATTTCCCCAAGTTGTCATGGCAACGGTTTATAATAATGTAAATAAACTGTGGAAGGCAGGGATGATCCGCAAAATATCTGTGGAAAATAAGGCGGATCGATATGACCGGATTATCAAACATGACCATCTGGTATGCCAGAGGTGTGGTAAACTGGCGGACGTTTCGCTTGAAGATTTGTCGGCGCTTCTGCGCGAGCAGTTGGGGGAGGCGTTTCTATTTTATGATTTGAAAGTTTTTTACATATGTCCGAATTGCCGGGATAAAGGGTCTGGCGGTTAAACAGCCAAAATTCATGTAAGAAAGGGGTAGCTATGGGAATCTTAATGAGACCAAAAAAGGAAAATTTGTTATTGTCCATGTCAGAACTTGCAGAGGCGGATTATGGAAAAAAGTCTGCTGAATTGGAACAGATATACCACCGCCTGCTTACAGGACGCATCCAGTTTGAGGAAGTGATGGCAAATGTTCTGGATTCCGTGATGCAGATCAGCTCTTTGGATCTTTCTTTGAATCATTATTCAGAAATTCTCCAGAAAGTGTCGGACAGTGTGTCGGACGCAACCGAACTGATCCACAAGGCTTCGAGCGATGCGGATTCTATTGCCCAAATGGTCTCCACGCAGCATGAGGAACTGACCAATACGATTATTGAAATTTCGGAGGAGTCGAATCTTGTCTTTCAGCGCATTGACGAGAGCCAGCAGGAGTTGACGGCGACGAAGGAATTGTCTGACAGTACGATCAGCGCGTCAAAAAAAATGCAGCAGGATATGAACCAGCTTTCGGAGATTATCAGTCAAATGAATAATGTGATCGAAGGGATCAACGCCATTTCGTCACAGACAAATCTTCTGGCGCTGAATGCGTCCATTGAGGCGGCGAGGGCAGGGGAGGCCGGTAAGGGCTTTGCGGTTGTCGCCGATGAGATCCGCGAACTGGCGGACGAGACGAAGAAGCTGACTGCGAGCATGGGACGTTTTGTGGCGGATATCCACAGCGCATCTGCGAAGAGTGTGGAGAGTGCGGACAACACCATCGAATCACTGGAAACCGTTACACAGAAGATCAGCCATGTGTGGGAACTGAATGAGGATAACAGACAGCATGTAGAGAAGATAACCAATAATATCTCTTCTCTGGCAAGTCTCAGCGAGGAAATCAGCAGTTCGATCATTGAACTGGAATCCCGGTCCTCAGATATTAATGCACAGTGCGGTGTGCTGCATGAAGATACCGTGCATTTGCGGGAACACGGCAATAGCATAAGCGATATTGTCAAGCCGCTGCAAACGATAGAAGTGACGCTGGATGAGTCCGTCAAGGCTATGGGCGTTATGTCGAAGGATGCGTTCTACAGGCTGAAGGATGAAAATTTTGCCGAATACATAGAAAAGGCCATTACCGCACATAAAAACTGGCTGGCAAATTTGGAACGGATTGTGAAAGAGCGGACCATCCTGCCGTTACAGGTGAACGACAAAAAATGTGGGTTCGGTCATTTCTACTACGCGGTAGACCCGACCAGGCCGGAGATGATGAAGCTCTGGAAGGAGCTGGAGGAAAAGCATAAGAAATTCCACGCCTATGGCAGACAGGTCATTGATGCGCTGTTCGGTGAAGATTATGGCAAAGCGGAGAGCATATACCGGGAGGCAAAGCAGTACTCGGGGACGCTGATCAGCGATTTGGAACATATCAAAAAATTGTGTTTGAGCGATTCTGAAAGAAGCGTCTAAGGCGTGAAAACGGAAGCCGGAAATGAAAATGGGCGCGCACGGATAGGGTAAACTGATCCGTGCGCTTTTTAAAATTTCTTTAAAGGGAGAATCGTGAGATAGGAGGTTTTGGCATGAGAACGGAAAACGAAATGTACAACCTTATTTTAGAGGTTGCGAAGAGGGATGACAGAGTCAAAGCGGTTTACATGAACGGCTCAAGAACAAATGAAAATGTTCCAAAGGACATGTTTCAGGATTATGATATCGTCTATGTTGTGGAGGAGACACAGAGTTTTATAGAGGATAAGGATTGGATTCAGGTTTTCGGAGAAATTCTTTATATGCAGTATCCGGATGAAAGTCCGAACTATCCAAGCGATAAGAAAAACTCTTATGGCTATTTGATGCAGTTTGTGGACGGCATTAGAATCGACCTGACTTTGCAGTCTGTCCATTGTGCGCTGCAGCGCATTGAGGAAGACAAGCTCTGTAAAATACTGCTGGATAAAGAACATATATTACCTGAAATAGAAGCGGCGACGGACAGACTTCGCTGGGTGAAAAAGCCCACAAAGGAGCAGTATTTGGCGGTTTGTAATGAATTTTGGTGGTGTACCAACAATATAGCAAAAGGACTGTGGCGCAAGGAAATGCCTTATGTGCAGGACATGACAAATGATTGTGTCAGACCACAGCTTATCACGATGCTAAACTGGAAAGCCGGTATTTTAACGGAATGGTCTGTAAGCACCGGAAAATCGGCAAAATATCTCTATAAGTGGCTTCCGGAGGAAGAGTGGCAGATGCTTTTATCGACCTATTTTGACGGCGATGTGGATCATGCGTGGGAGGCAGTTTTTCGTATGTGCGATTTGTTTGAGAGCGTGGCACGGTTCGTCGCAGAGAAATTGGGATGGGAATACAATGAAAAAGAGGGAAAAGGAGCGCGGGATTATTTGGAAGGGGTGAGGCAGTTCCACCCCTTTTAACTAGAACCACTTTATCATCGCCTTTGCCCATGTTTTGAAAAAGAGCCAGTTTGACGACACCTGTTCGTCAATCGCGCGGCAGGCTTCTTCATAGTGGAAGGGCTGTCTGTTACTGATCTGTGTGTAAGCGCCGGCTGCACGGGAATAGCCCAGCGCAATTTTTCCTTGGGCGGCGTCCCCGATGGCTACCTGTGCGCCGTGTGCCGACGCGCCGAAAGCAAACTGGCCAACACTCACCGCGCCTATGGAGAAGATGCCGAAGGCGAAAGCGCCAAAGCTGATCACACCGAAGGAAAAGCTGCCAAAAGAGATCAGACCGAAGGCAAGAACGGCAAAGGCGAATAGTCCAAGAGAGACAAGGCCCAAGCAGAGTCCGCCCATCGCCACATAACCGATAGCGAGTAAACCCTGCGCCACTGTGCCGATGGCAATTACGCCTTTGGCGCGGTGAAGGCCAACTCCCAGATTGATGTGCAAAAGGGGAAGGTTTCCTATCATCTTTTTGCTCTTATATTCATAGTGGAGTCTTTGCCCGATGCGGTATACTTCTCTGGGATATTCTTCCGTTCGGGAAGGTTCTCTTTTCGCTGTCTGGTGTATTTCTTCCGTCTCTTTCAGAAGATAATCAGTACTGACTTCGAAAAGGCTGCTGATTGCCACGATTTTATCCAGTTCGGGGACGGACTGGTCTGTCTCCCATTTTGAAACGGACTGTCTTGACACGCCCAGCTTCTCCCCGAAGGTTTCCTGTGAAAATCCCTGCTCTGTTCGTAATCTGAAAATTTTTTCTCCAAGCGTCATATCTGCCTCCTTATGTCTTTCTGCATGGATCAGACGAATTTTTATAACGCCGTGTCTTTCCGACTTACTCTGATTATAGAAAAGATTGGGGGAAAGGCTATACAGGCGGCTTGGAAATTTGTCAACCGACGGTTGCAACTGCCTGTTTATGCGGGTTTTTTAATATATTCTTGTCTGGATAAATTCTGCAAACCGTGGGAGCGCGAAGGAAACTTCACCGTATGTTCTTGTATCCAAAATGCCTTTATTTTTTAGCCGTTCTCTATAGGGAGCAAACTGCCCCGAGGTCATATTCATTTGCTGACGGATTTTTTTGATTTTGGTCTCTCCGCTCTGAGACATTGCAATTAATACTGCTTGATCTTTGGGCGATGCCTCTGTCCAAATTTTACTGTATACATACTCTTCCAAATACTGGTCATACTCAGGCAAAATTTCTTCTATTGTTTTGGTTTCTCTGTTTTCCCAATAGAGATAGCCTAATACCTGAAAGGCAAATGGATAGCCTTTTGTCAGTCCGGCCATTACGCTGGCAGATTCCAGATCCAGTTCAAAAATATCCATGTACTGTTTTCTGACTGCTGTATAATTTAGAGGTTCCAGTTTCATTTTGGGCGTTCTGTATAAAAAAGTGAGTGATTTGTCGTTTTGAAGATTATAAATATTTTCGTACAAGCCCGTCATTAATAAAAAGAGAGGATATTCGCGTCTCAAAAATATCTGGAAGGCGCTGACAAATACCTTGATATATTCGCTGTTTATCACCTCATCAATCGTAATTAGCAGCCGTTTTCCTCTTTGCTGCAGCTCTTCCAGCATAAGTTCAATCGCATTTTCAATGTCTGTGATGGGAGTCGCGTTTTCCAGCGACAAGCCAAGACCCAGAAATGAGAAATCGAGCTTTGCCTGCACAAAATGCGGGTGCATTTCCGGCAGGCTGTACAGCTTTGCGGCGAGGCTTTGCAAAAGATCTCTGGTCGGGTTTAGTTCCACAACAATCCATTCATTCTTTGCCCTTAAGTCACTGGCTATGGCTGTCATTGTAACCGTTTTGCCGGAACCTCGTACTCCGGTGATCATATAGATCTGGTCGGTTGGCATTGTATCGTTAAATTTTTCGATAATTTCCTGTGTCTGTGAAATACGCGAAACATATTGCAACGGTTTTTTTCCAAACGATAATGTAAATGGATTGTTCATTTTTCACCTCTTACATGGACTAATATACTTTTGGATTGACTTATAAGTCTTTATAGGTTTTTATAACTTTTTATAAATTATATAAGTTTTTATAACTTCTTGTCAATCCTCAGCTACTTTTTAAATTCCCCAAATCCCCCCAAAAGCACGGCCCGGGAATCCGTCCCATGTCCGACAAACGCTGTCTTCGCCACAGGAAGATCGGGCCTGATAAATCCCTTAAGCAGCGTCCACACATCGGGTTTCCATTTTTCCTGTTCCATCTGAGTGAAGGTACCAAGCAGAATCCCGCGCACCTGTTCAAACGCGCCAAGCTGTTGTAACTGGCTGAAATAAGTGAGCATCTGGGGCGCCGCACCGCCCATAGATTCCAAAAGCAGAATCCGATCTGTCAATGCCGGGAAATATGCGGTACCTGCCAGCTTTAATAGGCAGCGGACATTTCCGCCCACCACAATTCCTTCCATGGAATTTCCCTGTAAAAATACATAGGGAAACCGGAACAGTTCTTCGCTGCTGCCGAAAATAGCATTTTTAAAATTTTCCTGCTGTTCCTCGGCGTGGTCGTACATCATATTACAGATCTGGTACAGCACGGAGGGCTGTCCGGTTTTCGTGTAGATGGCGTTTATTACGGTTGTCAGGTCGCTGTAACCCCAGAATTTTTTCTCTCCGGCGGCAATGGTCTCATAATCCAGAAAAGGCAGAATCCCGTTGGCAATGTCTCCGCCGGAAATGTCGAAAATACCTTTCACGGAGTCGTCCCGGTAAAAGTCCATCAACGCCTGTGCGCGCTCCATGGCGCTGCCGCTCTCTGCGCTTTCCCGCGCAAATATATACGGTGATATAACGGGAACCAGATGCATTCCCAAAAGGATTTCCTGTAACTTTCTGAATTTCGCTTCTCTTTGCTTTTCCCACCCGTTAGAACAACATACGATCCCTATTTTATCGCCGGGCTTTATTTTCATTTCCATAAGAATCTCCTCTCCGTGGCGATTACTTTCCTGTGTTATCCGATGCCGATTTCTGGTTTGACTGACATCCCGCGCACCGGCTGCAGTCACCGCCGCAGGAAAGGGACTTGCCCGCTTTTTTATCCTTTATCATTTGCCGTATGGCAAGCGCTGCGGCTACCGCTACAAGCAATAATACGATCACTGTTCCCATATCTATGGCTCCTGTCTGTTTTTGTCCGGTTAAAGAGATACGGACGTTTGTCTTATTTCTATATTATTATAGTAAGATACTTTCATAATATCATAAATGAAATCACAGATGGTAGATGAATCTAGTATACGAAACAGATTGCGAAATAGAGGCCGTTGCGTGATAATAAGAACAGAGGAAAAACAGCGGAAGGGAGAATAGGATGCAGAAGATAAAAATAGGTTCTCATGTAAAAATGGCGGGAAAGGAAATGTTTTTGGGATCAGTGAAAGAGGCCGAGTCCTACGGGGCGAATGTTTTGATGCTCTATACGGGGGCGCCGCAGAATACGGTGAGAAAAGAGATTGAAGCGTTACATATAGAAGCGGGATGGGCATATGCGGACAAAGCGGGAATCGAGGAGATCGTGGTGCACGCGCCCTATATCATCAATCTGGGAAATACCGTGAAACCGGAGACTTTCGAGTTAGCGATCATGTTTCTCGAGAAGGAAATAAAACGGACGGCGGCGATGCGCAGCAGGATTTTGGTGCTGCATCCGGGCGCGCATGTGGGAGCGGGGGAAGAAGCCGGAATCGCCCAGATTATAAAAGGGCTTAACCTTGTGCTTGACGAGAATGAGGATGATGTTTTTGTGGCGCTGGAAACCATGGCCGGAAAAGGAAGCGAGCTTGGGAGAACCTTTGAGGAATTAAAACTGATTTATGAGGGTGTGCATAAAAAGGACAGGCTGAGAGTCTGTTTTGACACCTGCCATGTGAATGACGCGGGGTACCGTTTGACCGAGGATTATGACGGGGTGCTGCGGCAGTTCGACGAGATAATCGGGCTTTCGCAGATCGCGGCGATACATGTCAATGACAGTATGAATCCATGCGGGGCGCGCAAAGACCGCCATGCCAATATCGGAGAGGGACACATCGGGACGGATATCTTAAAGAGAATTGTCCATGACGAGAGATTTGCACAAGTGCCGAAGATTTTAGAGACGCCATGGATTTGTGAAGAGGGCAGTAAGGAGAAAACGATTCCGCCGTACAAGGAGGAGATTGCGCTGCTTCTGGAGGATGTCCCATGCAATGTCTGATTGAGGAGCTGCAGATTTCCGGCATGGACTGCCGTTTGTATCTGCCGCCCGGTTATGACGAGGGAGAGGCACATTACCCGGTGATCTATGTGAACGGAGATATCCCGATGGAAGGAGTCGTGGCTAATCTGGTCAAAGAAGGGGTGCGGGCGGATTTTCTTCTTCTTTCTATCCGGCCGGGAAGCTGGAACGATGACTTTACGCCGTGGGTAGCGCCTGCGTTTCGTGCCGGGGAGGAAGCGCCGCAGGGCAGGGCGGATGTGTATTTAACCTGTTTGACAGAAAAAATAAAGCCGTACATGGACGCCCACTTTCGGACGAAACCGGAACCGGAGAACACGGCTCTGTTCGGTTATTCTCTGGGCGGGCTTACGGCGGTTTATTCGATCTATAAGACGGATGTGTTCGGCGTGATCGCCAGCCTTTCCGGGTCACTCTGGTTTGACGGTTTCTGTGACTATATGGAGCGGGAAAAGCCCCTTCGGACGGACTTGCGGGTATATTTTTCTCTCGGGAAAAGGGAGAGCCGCAGCAAGAATGCGCGCATGGGGCGGGTGGCGGTGTGTACGGAGCGGGCGAGGGAGATTCTGGCGGGTGAACCGGAGCGGCTTGTGGAATCCGACGCAGGACGGCATTCGCCTCACGGCACAGGAAAAGGAGCGGCGGTAACTTTTGAGTGGAACGAGGGCGGACACTTCCACGACATAGAGGGGCGGTTCGCGAAGGCGATTGCGTGGTGGCGGAGTGTGGCCGTGGATGTGCCGAAATAATCAGGTAAAAGATATGGGGCTGCGCGTTTACTCTGCTCCCCGTATATTGTCAACCCTCCGGATTCCGGTATTCCGAAGGACTGACGCCCACAAGTTTCTTGAACATGGAAGAAAAATAGGTGGCGTCATGGTAGCCGACCATTTCCGAGACGGCATAGATATAAATATCCGTGCCGCGCAGCAGCTCCTTCGCTCTATTTATGCGGAACTGGTTGATATAGTCAGTCAGGGAGATTCCGGCAGCTTTTTTGAAGGTGCGGCTTAAATGGGAGGCGGATATATGCAGGGCATCCGCGATCTGCTCTAAGGACAGGTCTGCCGCGATGTTTTCTTCAATATATTTCATGGCTTTTTCCGTAAGTTGTCCCTGTATGCCTGCAGTGTCCTGGAGACGACGTTTCAGTGTATGGAACATTTCCATAACAGACTGTTCCAGCGTAAAGATATCGTTGGCCTGACGGATGGTATTCAGATATTCCGCGCTGAGACTGCTTGACTTCTTTATGGCAATGCGGGAACAGATGTAATAGAGCTGGGAACAGACCGCTTTCACATCCTGAGCATTGACAAAATTTCGCTTGAATTTTGCAAAAAGGTTCATCAAAAGGGTTTTTGCGTCACGAAACTGCCAGTCTAAGAGCAGATTTTCAAACTGAAACAGATCCAGTGAGTTTTCCGCAGTCAGATCGCAGTCTTCGTTCAATTCCTCCGAAAAGAAAGAGACATTATTTTCTGCATAGAAGTTCAGGGTAAGCGCGCGTATTGCCTCTGTCACGGCCTGGCGAAAACCGGAAGGGGTATCGTGGAAGCGGCTGATACCGACGGAAATTTCCCGGGAATCCAAAATTCTCATGATGGCCTCTATCTCGTTGCAGTTCTTTAAAATAAAGTCTGAATCGTTGTAAAAATAAATGGTTATGATTAAATTATTGTAACGATAGCAGTAAGCATTTTTCTTTTCATCAATAATAATCTTTTTCAGAGAACGGATATCCTCATGGTAAGGAACGAGACGAAAGGCGGCAATATAGTAACCTTGCAGGGAGAGATTGTATTTGCGCAGTTTTTCTTCAAACTGGGGCTGATAAGGATGGTCAGTCATTTCCAGAAGAAACTGTTCTTTTAAAAAAGCGGTTTTTTCTCTGGCGATACTGTCCGTGTGTCTGGAGGAGGCAAGCTGATTTTGGGTGGCCTGCACCGCCTCGAACAACTCCTTTTTGTTGGTGGGCTTCAGAATAAAGGCGGATACATTATACTGAATGGCTGTTTTGGCGTACTCGAAATCCGCATAGCCGGTCAACAGGATCACTTTCTTTTCGGGACAGTTTTCAAATACATACTTTGCCACGTCCAATCCATCCGCCTCAGGCATTTTAATGTCTGTAATGATAATATCCACCTCGTGTTTTTCCAAAAAGGCAATAGCCTCCAAGCCGTCGCTGGCGGTTCCGGCCACTTCGCAGTCTATGGTATTCCAGTTCATAAATTCAGCAATTCCCTTGCGCATGGTGGATTCGTCATCCACAATCAGAAGTTTAAATGTCATAGCTTCTCCCTTCTCGGAAGGCGGAAAGAAATAGTGGTGCATAAATTGGGAACACTCTCTATTTTAATCCGTGCTTTTTCACCGAAGAGCAGTTCCAGCCGCTTATCCAGATTTTTTAACCCGATATGGGTGTGTGAATCCTCCGCGGAGGAGGAGATCGTGCGGACATCGGGAATTTCTGTAAAGCCGATGCCGTTATCGATGATGGCGATCTCCATTTCCGGTTCCTCACAGTCTCCGGGTGTGAGGGGAACAATCTGTATAATCAGTTTTCCCTTTCCCTTCTTGGGTTCTAAGCCGTGGATAATGGCATTTTCCACAAGAGGCTGGATGCAGAAACAGGGAACCGGACATTTCATCAGTTCATCGGGAATCCGGATGACGCAGTCGATGCGGTCCTCGAAACGGCACTGCTGCAGATAAATATAAAATTTCACATAAGCCATTTCTTTTTCCAGCTCTATAAAATCTGTCTCTTTTGAGAGCGTGTTTGCCTTCAGAAGTTCCCCTAAAGAGATAACCATCTGGTAAATTTCTTCATTGTGGATAATCTGGGCTTTCCATGCGATGGTGTTGAGCACATTGAAGAGAAAGTGCGGATTCATTTGAGACTGCAGCGCCCGGATTTCCGCGTTTTTGAGCAGCAGTTGTTTCTGAAAATTATCTGTATAGTAAGTGTCAAGCTGCTGCAGCATTTGGTTAAAGGAATCGGCCCATATCTTAAATTCGTGGTACATTTTCATGGGCGGGAGCCTTGAACTTGTGCCGTCGGAGATCTGATTGATATGGTAGATCATTCGTCTGATTGGCACGGTTATCATTTGACTGATAAAAACAGCAGCGGCAATGGCGATTAAAACAGTGAGAACCAAAAACAGCAGATAGGTTTCCAGTGTGCTGTTTAAATCTTTTAACAGGAGATCTTTGGGCGCGATGACGGCGGAGGTGAGTCCTGCACCGGAGAGGTGCTCCGAAGCCGCAAAATAAGGTTCACCGTTAAGAATTTCTTCGTGGAACGCGGTGGGCCGGGAAGTATAGGAGGTAGCGTGGGCAGCCAGTTCAAGACACTCCTTTTTCATCGCTTCATTTGAAACAAGTGTCATTTCATCGTTATAGAGGCAGATGAACCAGGAAGGATCAAACCCTTCCACGCAATACTGCATCCATTTCTGCCGGTTGATCTTGATAAAGAATGTTCCCATGTAATAACCGCTGTTGCCGTTGAAAAGATTGCGGATAAAATAAATGCTGTTTTCGTCTGAAGGCAGCATCCGGCACATGAGGCTGGGGCAGGTTTTATCAAGACGGGCGAGCAGGGCTTCATTCTGTTCTGTATAAGGCTGAAAGGAGCCGGAGGTATAGATATGGAACAGAGCGTTATCCTTACTGATAATAAAGATAGAATCCGTGAAGTTATGGCTGGCAATGGAAGTCCTGTAATACATGGAAGACATCTGTTTTTCGATGGCCAGTCTGGTATCGTAGCCGACATGGGAGGAATCGGGGGATTCCAGTGTGTTTAGAAGGAGTGTGTCGGACAAAAACAGCGGTGCGACAGAATCCACGGCGGCAATCTGATCCGAAATCTTTTGGTTGACCTGACTGAGCTGGGAAGTGAAAGATCGCTCATAATTTTCCATCAGTATGTCCGCGGTTTTGCTGTAATACAAAACACCCGAAAAAATCAAAATGACTGACACCGTCAAACAGATTGTCAGGGTAATGAATAGGCGAAGGGATATAATTTTGTGCGGATTTTTCTCTTTTGTTTTATTAGGCATTGTTTTTTTCGGTCTGAATACCGACGGCTTTTTTTCATGCATAGGTTGTCTTTTCGCTATCTGATTTACGGACACTGCAGTTTTACGTGGTATATCATCTCATATTTATAATACCTCTTCAATGTGCTTTCTATGAGTAAGCAAAATTTTTAAAGAAGACAGCATCATAGTAAAAGAAACCATATCGGGCTGCCGCTGTCTGATAAAAGCAGGGGGAAAAATGATAAAATAGTGTAACATTACAGCAAGGCGTTTTATTCAAATTATGGGTCAGCCGGGATACAATTTTCTTATCACAGCGAACAGTTATATAAAAAATCCGCGGAATTTGTGTCTGTGCGCTGTCTGACACAAAATTAGAACAAAAGCAGCGCAGAAATGAGGGAAAACAAACATATGAAAAAGAAGACAGGAAACAGATTTTTAGGACTGACACTGAGCGGCCTGATGGTACTGGGGCTGACAGCCTGCGGAAATAGCGCGGGAGGGGACAACGGCACAGCCGATCAGCCAGCGAAGGAAGAGACAGCAGCACAGGGGACAGAAACATCATCGGACGAAAAGATTGTGCTTGATGTGATCAACTATCATGTGGGTACGGATTATGCAGCAGAGTATTATGCGTATCTGTTTGAGGCATTCCAGCAGACGGAGGAAGGAAAGAATGTAGAGTTCCATTTTGAGGAGATACCGACCACGGATGCCTTTAACCAGAAGATCAAGCTGCTGATTTCCAGCGGAGACCTTCCCGATATCGTGTTTAACGGAGGCAATAACATTACGGAGCTGGCGGCAAAATCCGGCAAAGTGGCAGACCTGACGCCGTATTTTGATGCGGACCCGGACTGGGAAGCCCTGTTCGACGAGACATCGCTTGAGTTTAATATGGTGGATGGAAAGATTTACGGCGTGCCGGTTTCCAAGGAAATATCCTATATCTACTATAATAAAGATCTGTTTGCGCAGGCAGGAATCGAGGCGCCTGAAGTGGCCTATGCAGACTGGAACGCGTTTTTTGAAGCCTGTGACAAACTGAAAGCGGCCGGTATCACGCCGTTAGGTATGGACACGGCGGATTCGGGATGGCTGACCAACCTGTGGATGAGCGCCCTGATCGGTACAAACGGGGAAGCGGGAAACCAGTGGATGAACAGCATGTATCCCACAGAATTTAATACGCCCGAGGTAGTGGCAGCGGCGGAAACGGTGCAGAGAATGTTTCAGGAGTATACCACGGCGGATGCGGTGGGCGGCAAATATGATCCGATGGCAACGCATTTCTTCAACGGGGAAGTGGCAATGTTCCCCAACGGCCCGTGGATGATACCGGATTTTTCCGAGACAGAAAAGGCGCCGGAAGGGTTTTATGATAAGGTCGGTATCATGCTGATGCCCGGAAAGGGCATGGAAATGGTACCCACACCCGGCGATATGGTGGGGGCTTCCGAGGAAGAGAAGATAAAGGCGGCTGTCGATTTCCTGAAATTTGAGACGAAGCCGGAGAACCAGATTAAGGCGCTGGAGATGACGGGCTTACAGCCGGTATCCAACGGTCTTGAGATTCCCGAAACCTTGATAGAGAGTGATCCGCTGATGGCGCAGGTATTGGAAATTCAGGATCAGGCGGAGGTCACTTACGGACAGAATCAGGCTTACTGGTACCAGAACACGATAGACACGTTTTCCACAGAGCTGCCGGAGCTGGCATATGGAAATATCACCCCGGAAGAGTTTTGCAACAAGCTGTCTGAATCGGCGAAGAAGAATCAGGAATAAAGGATGACGGGGCTGTGTTGACAGCCCTTTCCTTTTGAGAAAAAACAGTCGATCGGGAAGGAGAAGAACGATGAAAATAAAAAATAAGGGGCTGTGGATCACCCTGTTTACAGCGCCGTGTATGCTGTTGTTTGCCTTGGTCTATGCAGCGCCCATTGTGACGGTGGCGTATACCTCTCTTTGCAATTACACCACCTTTTCTTCGCCGGAGTTTGCAGGACTTAAGAACTTTGTGACGATTTTTGGGGATGAGGGGTTTCTGGTTTCCATTAAGAATACGCTGTTGTGGGTGGTGCTGCAGTCCACGTTCCACGTGACACTGGGGCTTGCGATGGCGCTGGTGCTCAGGAGGAAACCGAAGGGCTGGAAAATTGTCCGCACGGCATATATGATTCCGAATATTGTGCCAACGGCGGCGACCGGAGTGATGTTTACCCTGCTGCTAAATCCCAGTTTCGGCGTGGTAAGACCATTGTGGGAAAAGCTGGGGATGGATATGGGGCAGGTGCCCAATTTGTTTGGCAATTCCAGATACGCATTCTGGACGGTTACTCTTACATGGATTCTGTATTCCGGTTTCAACACGATCATTTTTCTGGCCGAAATGGGGGCTGTGGATCAGGAAATTTATGAGGCCGCGCGGGTGGATGGGGCGAAGCCCTGGCAAGTGGACCGTTATATTACCCTGCCGCTGATGAAAAATATTTTCGGCACCTGTGTCACCCTTGCATCCGTGGCCATGGTATCCCAGTTTGACATAATCTACATGACTACAAAGGGCGGGCCGGGCAGCAGTACTTTAAATCTGCCGATTTATCTGTATAAGGCGGCAACGCTGGAAAATAACTACGGAAAGGCCAACGCGGTGGGCGTGGTTCAGATTGTAATTGGCATTTCGCTGGTACTTCTGATACAGCGGTTGTTTATGACCAAGGCCGGAGAGGAGGATGGAAGATAGATGAAAAAAACACCACAGGGCGTTATTTACGCCGCTAAAGTTGCCAAATATTTGTTTTTGATATTTTTCACACTGATTGCCGTAGGGCCGATTCTGTGGGCGGGAATCAGCTCGTTTAAGACCTATGCGGAGATCAATTCCTCCGCGCTTTCCTGGCCTTCGTCTTTTAGGCTGGATAATTACAGGGCAGCTTTTCAGTATGCGCCTATTGCCAGATATTTTTTGAACAGTGTAATCATAGTGGGAATCAGCGTGTTGGTGACGGTTGTGTTAGTGGCGATGTGCGCCTATATTATTTCCAGATTCCGGTTTACGTTAAAAACATTGATTGTGCTGTTGATTTCCGCATCCCTGATGCTGCCTGCTCAGGCCATTTCACAGCCGTTGTTCGCTATTTTTCAGAAGCTACATATATTTGACACCAAGGCGGGTCTGATTATCGTGTATTCGGCTATGGGAATCCCCATGTCATTTTTTGTGATGGTCAGCTACTACAAAACGATTTCCACGGCGTTAGAGGAGTCTGCCTATATCGACGGCGCTTCTTTTTTACAGACCTTTCTCTGTATCATTCTGCCATTAGCAAAACCGGGCCTTGTGACGATTGCGCTGCTGCAGTTTATCAATACATGGAATGAGTTCTACTTCGCACTGATGTTAACCAGCGGAGATTCGGCGAGGACCGTGCCGATTGCCCTGAACTATTACATGGGAACCTTTGCCAACAACTATTCAGCGTTGTTTGCGGCGGTAGTGATGACGGTGCTGCCAACCATTCTCTTGTTTGTTATCCTACAGAAACAGGTGGTGGAGAGTCTGACGGCAGGAGCCGTGAAAGGTTAGTGTGAGAAGTATGGTGGTTAGCGCAGAAACGGAGGGAAAGATGATAACAGGGAAAAAACCGATCTATCCGATTGAGGAGTGGACGGTTACGGAAGAAATTTTTGACAGGGAGACGAACTATCGGAATGAGACGACGTTTTCTTTGTCCAACGGTTATATCGGGACAAGGGGGACTTTTGAGGAAGCCTATGATTTTGATGTGGATACGGGGCTTGAGGGGAATTTTGTGAACGGGTTTTATGAGAGCGAGAAAATCCGCTACGGGGAGGCCAATTTCGGTTCTCCGACATACAGCCAGTCTTTGCTGAATCTGCCTAATTTGAAAGAGACGAAGCTCTATATCGATGGGGAGGCATTTCATATGGAGCGGGGAACTGTCACAGAATATGCCCGGGTGCTGCATATGAAGGAGGGATTTCTGGAGAGGAGGCTTGTGTGGACGTCTCCTGAAGGAAAGGCGGTGCGGATACGGATACAACGGCTGGTATCTTTTGTCATGGAGCATATTATGGCGGTCCGATACGAGGTGACACCGTTAAACTTTACGGGAAAAGTGCGGTTTGAATCAAAGCTGCAGGCAGACGTGGAGAACCACACGAGGAAGACAAACCCCATTGTGGATTACGGCCCCTTCGGGCGGAAACTGGATGTGGAGCGGTTAGAACAGGACGGACGTCTGCTCTATTACGAGGGCACAACCCAGACCAGCCGCCTCACGGTATCGTGCGGCAGCAGTCACAGACTGTATGTGCAGGAAATTTCCGGGATGGCAGCAGGAGGAGAAACGGCTTGCGGGGAGAAGGAAGAGAAGGGCAGAGAAGAGGAAACGGCCCGAGGGGAGAAGGAAGAGAGGGGCAGAGAAGAGGAAACGGTTTGCGGGATGCAGGCCGGAGAGCTGGAAGCGGTCTGTGTGTTGGAAGCAGAGGCGGCAAAAGGGGAAAGGGTCACTTTGGACAAAATGATCTGCTATGCCACTTCTCTGGATATGAATCGTGAGACGTTGGAAAATTTCGTGCGGGGAGAGCTTGAGAAGGCGGAAGTGACAGGCTATGAGACGCTCAAAGCGCAGCAGGCGGAGTGCCTTAGCCGGTTTTGGGAGACGGCCGATATCGCGATAGAGGGAAAAGACGACAGCGCCTTGGTACAGGGGCTTCGTTTTAACCAGTTTCATATTTTCCAGTCCGCAGGAAAGAACGGCAGGACAGGTATGGGTGCCAAGGGTTTGTCCGGGGAAGGATATGAGGGACACTACTTCTGGGATACGGAGATGTATGTGCTGCCTATGCTTGTCTATACACAGCCGGAGAAGGCGGAGAAACTTCTGGACTACAGATATCATACGCTGGAGCAGGCCAGAGAGCGGGCACGGGTGTTAGGCCACGAAAAGGGAGCGCTGTTTCCCTGGCGCACCATTAACGGGGAGGAGGCGTCCACCTACTATCCTCTGGGAACGGCCCAGTACCACATCAATGCGGATATCGCATATGCCCTTTCCCTGTATTTACAGGTGACGGCAAACCGGGGCTATCTGAAAGAAAAAGGAGCGGAAGTACTGGCTGAGACTGCCAGAATTTGGGCAGATGTGGGGAGCTTCGCGGCGTGTAAGGATGGCAGGTATTGTATTTGCTGTGTGACGGGGCCGGATGAATACAATGTGCTGGTGGACAACAACTTTTATACCAACCTGATGGCAAGGGAGCATCTGCGGAATGCGGCGGCAGCGCTGCGGTGGCTGATGGAGGAGGAACCGGAGGCGTATGAGAAGCTGAAGGCAAAGATTGATTTTGCGGAGAGCGAACTGACTCTGTGGGATGAGATTGTGGAAAAAATGTATTTCCCCTATGAGGAAGAGAGGGGAATTTATCCTATGGATGACGGTTTTCTGATGAGAAAAACGTGGGATGAGGAGAAGATTCCCGCGGAAAAAAGGGCATGGCTTTACGAGAACTATCACCCGCTGTTCATCATGCGGCATCGAATGTCCAAACAGGCGGACGCTGTGCTGGGACTGTATTTGCACAGTAACCTTTTTTCAAAAGAAGAGATCAGGAGAAACTATGACTTTTATAAAGAGGTGACGCTGCACCATTCATCCCTCTCTACCTGTATCTTTGGGATCGTAGCCTGCGGGATCGGTTATGTGGAAGAGGCCTACGAATATTTTATGCAGTCGGCCAGAATGGATTTGGATGATTATCACAATAACTTTTATGCGGGAATCCATGCGGCCAATATGGCGGGTACCTGGCAGGCAGTGGTAAACGGGTTTGGCGGGATGCGCTGTCAGAATGGCGTACTGCGCTTTGCGCCGGTACTGCCGCAAGCGTGGGAGCGTTATTCCTTTAAGGTGAAGTATCAGGGGAGTGTGCTGGGCGTGTCCGTGACAAAGGAAAAAGCCGTTTTTTCCCTTATAAAATGTCATCCGGAAAATGGGAAAATACATTTTATGGTATATGGGGAAGAGGCGGAACTGGATAAAGACAGTGAAGTTTGTTTTGGCCTGCGGGCAAAAGGAGGACAACTTGGAGAAAGGTAAAAAATATAAGAACTACAAAGCAGTATTCTTCGACTGGGACGGAACCGCAGTGTTGTCCCGAAAGGCGCCTGTGGAGGAAGCGGTGGCGGCAATGGGGCCACTTTTGAGAAGGGGTGTCAAGCTGGTGATTGTCAGCGGTACGACCATCGAGAATATAGCGGGCGGTGAGATCGAAAAATATTTTACAACGGAGGAATTGGGAAATCTGTATCTGGGACTTGGAAGAGGGGCGCTCAACTATGCGTTCCGGGAGGGGAAACCCTATGTGCTTTATGATATGCTTCCGGACGGGGAAGGCCTTGAGAAAATTCACCGGATCTGTTTTGAGATTCATCTGGAATTGAAGAGAAAATACGATTTTGATACGGACATCGTGTTCAGCAGGCCGAATTACTGTAAGATAGACCTGATGCCGGAAGCACTGCGGGGCGACAACCTGTTCATGCAGGAGAGTGAACTGGAGCTGTTAAAAGCAAAACTCTGTCGGCACGGTGTCGAAGGCGGACTGAAGGGGCTTATGGAACTTGCCCTAAGAATCGGTGGACAGTACGGGATAAAGGTGAAGCCTACCTGCGACGCTAAGTATCTGGAAGTCGGTGTCAGCAGTAAGAGCGACAACGTGGATGCCATCTTTGGAATAATCCGGGAGACCGAAAGCGGGGAAATGTGTAAAGCCGCACCGGAGATGGAGAAAAGAGAAACGGAAGCCAAAGACTGCGCGTTCTGGGGGGATGAATTTGTGGGGATTGAGGAAGGCATCTTCGGAAGTGATAGTTTTATGATGACGGAACTGACAAAAGAGGGGGATTTCTTTGACGTCTCACAGGTGGAAGGGGAAAGGCCGGAGGGTGTCGTACACTGTGGCGGGGGTGTGGAACGGTTTCTGGAATTTCTGCGTCTGCAGGCGTCTGTGGAGTGCGGGTAAGAGCCACAAAATGATATTTTTATATTTTATTGCAGTAATTTATTGATTTTTCCGTTCTTTTTTGTAAAAATAAGAGAGGATGGCGGGCGGCGTGCCGACTGCTCATAGAGAAATCATTTTGCAAGAGAGAAGGGATTAACAGATGGAAAGAAAAGTAGGAACTGTATCTAGAGGCATACGCTGCCCCATCATCAGGCAGGGAGACGATTTGGCAAAGATTGTTGTGGACAGTGTTATGGATGCGTCCGGGGCGGAGGGATTTGAGATCCGCGACAGGGATGTGATTGCGGTGACGGAGTCTATCGTGGCGAGGGCACAGGGCAATTATGCGTCGGTGGAGGCGATTGCTCAGGATGTGAGGGAAAAGCTTGGCGGCGAGACGATCGGCGTTATTTTTCCTATTTTGTCGAGAAACCGCTTTGCGATCTGCTTAAGAGGCATTGCGATGGGAGCGAAGAAGGTTGTGCTGATGCTCAGTTACCCCAGCGATGAGGTGGGAAATGAACTTGTTTCATTGGATCAGCTCGATCAGGCGGGGATCAATCCTTACAGCGATGTGCTGACATTGGAAAAGTACCGCGAGCTTTTTGGAGAGAATAAGCATCCGTTTACAGGTGTGGACTACGTCGCTTATTATGAAGAACTGATCAAGGCAGCGGGCGCGGAAGTGGAAGTTCTCTTTGCCAACGACTGCCGCAGCATTCTTCCTCATGCAAAAAAGGTAATAAACTGCGATATTCACACGAGGGCGCGCACGAAGAGGCTTCTTAAGGCAGCGGGCGCGGAGGTTGTGGTTGGGCTTGACGATATTCTTAACCAGCCTGTAAACGGTAGCGGATGCAATGAGAAATATGGTCTGCTTGGTTCTAATAAGTCCACCGAAGATACAATCAAGCTGTTCCCGAAGGAGTGCACCGATCTGGTTATGGACATCCAGAAGGCTGTTCTTGACAGAACGGGCAAACATGTGGAAGTTATGGTTTACGGTGACGGCGCGTTTAAAGATCCGGTAGGAAAAATTTGGGAGCTTGCAGACCCTTGTGTTTCTCCGGCGAGCACACCGGGGCTGGAAGGGACGCCCAATGAAGTAAAATTAAAATATCTGGCAGACAATGATTTTAAAGATTTGTCCGGTGAGGCGCTCAAAGAAGCGATCTCTGAGCGTATCAGGGAGAAGAAGGACAATCTGGTAGGAGATATGGCGTCTCAGGGCACAACGCCGAGACGGCTGACCGACCTGATCGGTTCGCTGTGTGATCTGACAAGCGGTTCCGGCGACAAGGGCACGCCGGTGGTTCTGATTCAGGGATATTTTGATAATTATGTGAGTTAATCAAACAGGGGAACATCTGGGATTGTACCGGGCTGCGTTAGCCTGGCGGCAGCAGATGGAGGTAAGGGCAGCCGTGGTATGCGGCTGCCTGAAATTTTGTCTGCCTGTTCCTTTCCAAGGAGAAAGCCAATTTCGCTCAAACGTCTCGACTGCATTCGTGAAAGCCCTCTCTCTATAAAAATGGAAAGAGGAAAATGAAGTTGTAATATAGGCGGGATAACAGTATAATAAGGAATCAGAGAGAAGAGTTGGTGAAACGGATAAAAATGAAAGATCGGAGGAAATTGTAATGTCTAAACAGCAGATGATTACAAAGCTTATTTCTACGGCGCCGGATAACAAATTGGATATCATACTTTCATTTGTAGAGTTCATTTTGAGAGAAAATACAGATATTGATAATATGCTTTTGAGCGAACCAAGTCTTTCAAAGGATTGGATGCTTGAGGAGGAGAACATGGCATGGAAAGATTTATAAAGGGGGATGTGATTGTTCTCCCGTTTCCATTTACGGATTTGAGTTCTGCAAAAAGGCGACCTGCTGTCATTTTAGCTGATCTTAAAGGAAATGATTATATTATGCTGCAGATTACGTCTAAAAATGTGAGGGATAGTTATGCAATTCCTCTAATATCGACTGATTTTACATCTGGTTCGCTTAAAACGGATAGCAATGTACGTCCAAATAAAATTTTTACATTAGACAGACAGCTTATTTTATATAGAATCGGACATATAACGGATCAGAAATTGAAAGAATGTATGGATGGTGTGTGCAATATTATTCGGGAATGATTAAAAAATAAATATTTTAGGAGGTGCCTATGAGGCTTGTGGTTTTGGAGCGCAACAGCGTGGGAACGGACGTGGACGTGAGCTGCTATGAAAAATTCGGGGAGGTGGAGTACTACCCCAACACGGTGGCGGAGAATACGGCGGAGCGGGTGAAGGACGCGGATATCGTTATCGCGAACAAAGCGCCCATGAATGAGAGCACTTTGAAGGATGCGCCGAATGTGAAGCTGATCTGTCTGTTTGCGACAGGTTTTGACAACGTGGATCTTTCGTACTGTAAAAGCCGCGGCATCAAGGTTGCTAATGTGGTGAATTACAGCACGGCGGCAGTGGTGCAGCACACAATTCTGCTTGCGCTGGCCCTTGAAGAGAAGCTGGTTCATTATGATAATTATGTGAAATCGGGCGAATATGGCGCGCAGGATCGGTTTTCCAATTTCGACAGACCTTTTGGCGAGCTTGCGGGAAAGACCTGGGGCATTGTGGGTATGGGAAATATCGGCCGCGGGGTAGCGCGTGTGGCGCAGGCCATGGGATGCAAGGTGATCTTTTATTCCGCTTCCGGTAAGAGCACTTGTACAGAATATGAGCGGGTAGAGCTTGATGCGCTCCTTGCGCAGTCAGATATTTTGTCTCTGCACTGTCCGCTGAGCGACAGAACCAGAGGCCTTATTAATAAAGAGGCGTTTTCCAAAATGAAGAAGTCCGCCATTCTCGTCAATGTGGCGAGAGGTCCGGTGGTGGACACGCAGGCCCTCTATGAGGCGTTAGCGCAGGGGCAGATCGCGGCGGCGGGACTCGATGTGCTGGAGAAAGAACCGATCAGCAGGGACAATCCCTTAAATGAAATAAAGGACAGCACGAAGCTGATCATCACCCCTCACTTGGCATGGGCGAGTACGGAGGCGAGGGAGCGTCTGGTGAATGAAGTGGCGAAAAACATACAGGCGTTTTTGGACGGAGAAGAGAGGAATATTGTCAATAAGTGACATGGAAGGGAGAAAACATGGGAATTGTAATTAAAAATGCTCTTGCGGTTTTGCCTGAAGGCGCGGAAGATGTGATCCGGGAGACCACACTCTATATGGAAGGCGACAAAATAACGGGGATCGGCGACAAACCGACGGGGTTTACCGAGGACAAAGTGATTGACGGCACGGATAAGCTGGTGATTCCGGGACTGATTAACTGTCATACCCATTCTTATATGTCCTTTATGAGAAATGTGGCGGACGATCTCTCTTTTATGGACTGGCTTTTTGGCACCATTGATCCGATCGAACAGCAGATGACGGACGAGGATACTTATTGGGGTGCGAATCTGGCGATCATTGAAATGATGAAGAGCGGAACTACCTGCTTTAACGATATGCAGATGAATATCCACCAGACGACCCGCGCGGTGAAGGAGTCCGGTATGCGTGCCGTGATTTGCCGCGGTCTTGTGGGAAGCGGCAACGATGAGGCCGGGCAGTCACGTCTGCGCCAGGCTTACGAGGAGAGGGATGCCGCGAAAGATTGTGACCGCCTTACATTTAAGCTGGGGCCTCATGCGCCTTACACGTGCGACGACGAGTTTTTAAAGATCGTGGCGGCCGAGGCCAAAAAGGAGAACATGGGTATTCATGTGCATCTGTCGGAGAGCGAGAGTGAGATCTCTCAGATTCAGGAGAAGTATGGATGCACGCCGATTGCTCTGGCGGAGAAGTGCGGTATTTTCGATGTGCCTGCAATCGCGGCGCACTGTGTACAGGTGACGGATGAGGATATTGCTATATTAAAACGGAAAAATGTAAGTGTGGTGACCAACCCGGCAAGTAATATGAAGCTGGGGAACGGCTTTGCACCCATTGCGAAAATGCTTGATGCGGGCGTCAATGTATGTCTCGGTACGGACGGGGCGGCGAGCAATAACTGTCTGAATATGTTCCACGAGCTGAGCCTGCTGACATTGATTCACAAAGGCACGGGAAAAACACCGCAGTGTGTCAGCGCGAAAGAAGGCTTCCGCATAGCCACCCTCAACGGCGCGAAGGCACTTGGGCTGGAGAAGGAGATTGGTTCTATTGAAGTCGGCAAGAAGGCGGATCTGGCAATTCTCGATCTGAATACGCCCTCCCTTACGCCCAGAAACAATCTGCTTGCCGGACTGTCCTATTCTGCTAACGGTTCCGAGGTCGATACGGTGATCATCAACGGGCAGATTACAATGGAAAACCGCAGGATATTGACGGTAGACGAGAAACTGGTTTACGGTAAGATACAGGATATTATCGTCAGAATGGGATTAGACAAGAAAACTTACTAAATAATTATAGAATTTTAGGAACTTTTTTGTTATAATCTACACATAAGCATTGAGCAGTGCACATCCGTCAGAAAAACAGCGACGGAGAGCTTGCTCGCCGAAGCGGTTATTCTGACGGATGTATAGGGCGAA
>CARUOB010000044.1 GCA_949076555.1 uncultured Lachnospiraceae bacterium
ACAATGTATTTTACTGGCTTTGCAGTGATTTTTGACTGCTCTAAGACATCGGCTTTTCAACTGCATCCCCCAAATTTTATTTTGGGGGAAAATTCATTTTGCTTTCTAAAATTTCCAATTTCTGATTTTTCAAATTTGGGGGATAGCCATTTTCCATTTGGGGGATATCGGGGGATAAAATTCTTCCCCCAATATTTCTAAGCTTTTTTCTTACGATTTCTTTGCACAACCGCACTCTTAAACGCCTTCATCATGGCTGGCGACAACTCCCCACAATCCTCATCAAAGTTAATTGGGCTTTTTTTCGCCTCTTCAACCTCTTTTAATTGTTCTTCCGTAGGTTTTTGTCCACTTTCAATAATTAATGTTCTGGTCATAATAAAGCTCCTTTTCTGCATTCGTTGCAAGCCTGGCTGAAATTAATCGAATCGTTTCCTTTCGTTCTGTAAATACTACAAACAGTACATCGCCGACTTTCCCTATCGCAATATATCTATCCTCATCAACACTATGCTCAAAATCAAACATTTCAATGTAATAAGGATCATCAAAAACATATGCTGCCGTTTCTTATGCTTTTCCTTATTAATAATATTTTTTTCTTCGTCCCACTCAAATTTCATTTTTGACCGTTCCTCTTAGATTATTCTATGTTACCAGTATACCCTTAATTAACTAATCCATCAATTACAATATCCCTAATCTCTTCTCAAGTCTTAATATAGGAAATACCAAAAACCCCTGCAAATGGCATTTCCACACCATTCACAAGGGTTTCTTCATTCAAAATAACCAGGCAAACTTCGCCTTACGCATTCATCTGCTTCGCCAGCTTCCCCGGAGGAAGCGGCCTTCACATTCTCTTTAACCGTTCATCTGCTTCGCCACTTCCTCCGCGAAGTTCTCTTCCTTCTTCTCCAGACCCTCTCCGGTCTCGAAGCGGACAAACTTCTTAACGGAAAGATTCGCGCCATTCTCCTTCGCAACCTGCTCCAGATACTTCGCAACGGTCTGCTTGCCGTCCTCAGCCTTTACATAGATCTGCTCTAAGAGGCATACCTCTTTCAGCTCTTTGTTCAGACGGCCGTTCACAGCGCCTTCGATTACCTTCTCGGGCTTGCCTGCCATCTTGGGATCATTCTTAATCTGCTCTGCGATGATCTCCTTCTCATGTGCCTTATACTCCTCAGACACCTCGTCGGTGGATACATACTTCGGATACAGAGCCGCTACCTGCATCGCGATATTGGTGAGCGCTTCCTTCACCGCATCGTTCACAACATCCGTAGCCGCCTCGACGATCACGCCGATTCTGCCGCCGCCGTGCACATAGGTTACAGCGCAGCCGTCCGCTGCCACTACCTTCTCAAATCTTCTGATATTTAAGTTCTCACCGATCACGGCAACCTTATCCACCAGCGCATCCTTCACCGTCTTGGACTCGTCCAAATGCCATTTCTCGCTTAAGAAAGCGTCCAGATCAGCCGCGTCGGACTCGACCGCCTGCTTTGCTACCGCCTCCACATACTCCTGAAAATCCGCGTTCTTCGCCACGAAGTCAGTTTCGGAGTTTACCTCCACAACCGCTGCGGTCTTCTCATCCTTAACCGCTACACGGCAAAGACCCTCAGCCGCAATTCTGCCTGCCTTCTTCTCCGCCTTCGCCTGACCGTTCTTTCTCAGATATTCTACCGCCGCATCCATGTCGCCGTCGGTCTCGTTCAGAGCCTTCTTGCAGTCCATCATGCCCGCACCGGTCATTTCTCTCAACTCTTTTACCATTGCCGCTGTAATAGCCATCTATTTTCCCTCCTGAATTGTCTGTGATATATCTCGTCCTTCACACGCTTTCGCCTGACCGAACCCTTAGTTCTCTTCTTCTACCTTCTCAGCCTCGGCTTCCGCTGCATAATTGTCAGCCTCCGCGCCCTGATTTGCCTCAACTACCGCGTCAGCCATCTTGGATACGATCAGCTTCACCGCACGGATCGCGTCGTCGTTGCCGGGGATGATATAATCAAGCTCCTCGGGATCACAGTTCGTATCACCAATACCGATCAGGGTGATTCCCAGCGTGTGAGCCTCCTGCACGCAGATTCTCTCCTTCTTAGGATCTACCACAAAGATACAGTCGGGTATTCTGGTCATTTCCTTGATGCCGCCCAGATTCTTTTCTAACTTCTCCCACTCTTTTTTGATCTTGATTACTTCCTTTTTGGGCAGTACCTCGAAGGTGCCGTCCTCAGCCATTCTCTCGATCGCTTTTAATCTCTCTACTCTTGACTGGATTGTCTTAAAGTTTGTAAGCATACCGCCCAGCCATCTCTCATTTACATAGTACATACCGCAGCGCTCAGCCTCAGTCTTTACTGCGTCCTGTGCCTGCTTCTTCGTTCCTACAAAGAGGATCGTACCGCCCTGCGCCACCACGTCAAATACGGCTCTGTAAGCCTCGTCCACCTTGCCCACGGACTTCTGCAGGTCGATGATATGGATGCCGTTTCTCTCCGTGAAGATATAGGGAGCCATCTTAGGGTTCCATCTTCTTGTCTGATGCCCGAAATGAACACCCGCTTCAAGTAACTGCTTCATTGAAATTACGCTCATAGTTCTTCTACCTCCGTTTGGTTGTCTGCCATATACCTTGCGCCTCCCTGCCACCCACAATCAGGCTCCGGGGCACACGCTGCATCTGCATCATGTTTCACTGCGCCTCCGTGCATAAAAGGGCACCGGCATGGGCTGGATATATGTGATTAATTGGATTCATGCGCTTCGCGCACACTTAGATACTATAACACAAAAGAAGCCCCCTTGCAATAGGGGGAAACGCGAAAAGTGCTTCTAATGCTCATGCCAGTGGACATTTCGCAGGGAAGCACTAAATTTCGCATATTAATTGTGAAACATATCTACGATATTTTTCAGCTTTACCACATTCTCTGAATTGGTCTCCATCAGTGCCGAATTGCCCTCCACAAGGTCGGACACATCCTGCGACTTCTGGGCTATGCTGCTGATATTGTCGGCCGCTTCGACAACGATAAGTGTAATGCTGTCGACGGATTCCGCGATCTCCACAATGGCCGAAAGGAGCGTTTCCACCTCGAAGCCAATCGCTTTCATATTTTTCTCGAAATCAGAGGCATCCTGCGTATACTTCTCCGCAACGCCCATAAAATCACTGTAATCCTTAAGCACTGTCCCCTCAAGGAACGAAAGAATCTCCTGTAAGCAGGACTCCATATTGCCCACCGCCTGATTGACCTCAGTGGTGATGTTGTTGATATTGCTCACCGTGGAGGAAGTCTGGGCTGCCAGTCCGCCGATCTCGTCGGCAACCACCGCAAAGCCTCTGCCCGCCTCCCCCGCTCTCGCCGCTTCGATAGACGCGTTTAAAGCAAGCAGATTCGTCTGTCCGGAAATATCCAGAATGGACTGGGTGAGCTGGTTGATCTTCTCCACCGCACGCGCCTGTTCCATAGCCGACGCGCTCTTCTCCTGCACGCCACGGTACATCTGCGTGGTCTTATTCTGGGCTTCGCCCGTCGTATCCTTCAAATTGTCCGCGCGGCGCCTGCTCTCTAAGGACGTCTTTTCTCCCTCCAGAGAGTTATCCCGGATCACCTGCGCGCGTTCCTTAATCTGGTTCACGGTATGATTGACAGTCTCCATAGACGCCGCCGTCTCCTGCATCGCCGCCGCCAGTCCCAGCATCGTCTCCGTGTTCTCCCCGCTCATGCCCTTCACCTGTTCGGTGGTATCGGAGAGCTTCTCCAGCGTATCATCCAGATCCGAGTAAGTCCTCTTGATATCCTGCACCATACCGCGGAGGCTGGCACGCATCTCTCTGAGCGAAATGGCCATACTGCCGCTCTCGTCCTGCCTCTTACAGAGCTTATCGCTGTTCTCATTCTTCGAGAAATTAAATTCGGCCGTCTCCGACACGATATCGTTAATCTGCGTGATCGGTCTGGTAATCACCAGCCCCATAATCACGCCGATCACCGCGGAGATCGCCACGGCGATGAGCATACCTATCATGATCAGCATAGTGATACGGCTGGCCGCGCTCTTCATTTCGGATTCCGGCGCCGTCAGCACATACTGCATGCCGTTGATCAGGGTTCTGTAACACATGTCCTTTTCCTGCCCCTGATAGATATAGTTAACCGGAAGTCCCTCCATAGCCGGGTCCGCCAGCGCCCCCGACATCACACCGGACGCTTCAGCCTGTGCCACCGCGGTTCCCGCCTCTATCGCCTTATGATAAGCAATATTGCCATGGGCATCCACCAGAAAAGCGGAACCGGTCTCAAACACAGTCGCATGATCCACCGTCGCCGTGAACTTGTCAAAGGCAATATCCATACCGATAATACCGATGGACTCCCCTTCCATGACGATGGGAATGACATAAGACACCATATAGACGTTGATATTGGAATTTAGGTAAGGGTCCATCCATGTCGGTTTCCCGTTCTTTACGGGTATGTAATACCATCCTACGTGCTCCAGGTCATCCGGAGAATACATGGAAAAATCAGTGGGGACAAGCGCTTCGAAGTTTTCCGCATCACTGCCACGGCTCCAGAATACACCGCTGTCCGGCTCCGTAAATTCCGGATTATAACGGATATATGCCGTCAGAGCGCCCTCCGTATTGCCGCCGATCTCATAGAGCATCTGTTCCATGATCGCATTAAAAGCATCCACATAAGCCTTATCCGTCTTAAACGCCTGCACATCCGTAAGCTGCTGCAGCGCAACATTATATGCCGTGTTGACGGACTGCTCCACCCTGCTCATCTGCGCGTTGAGCGTATCCGCCTGATTGGTACACGCATACTGCATTTCCTTCTGGGAATCCTGATATACGGTTTTTCTGGAATTGATGATACTGACGCCGCCGCAAATAAGGGATGTCAGCAGAGTACATACAATCACCGTCGCCAAAACTCTAGCCTTAATCGATTTCATACTGTCTCTCCTCTTTTCTCTGCCGCTTCACGTTATTCCTGGCCTGTCACAATTCTGGCAACCTGCTCCTCATCGGCATCCGCCGGAATCTTAAATGTGCCGGGTCTGAGTTTCTTATCATACCCGTTCGCACATAAATAATCATCATAGGCGTCCGCGGAACTCACAACACCCGCGTCCGCCAGCTTTTTTGCCACCGTAAAAGAACCGTCACCGCTCGCTATGGTGACGCTCTTTGTCCCGCCCGCAGAGGGCTTCGTCTCCGCCTCCTGCTCGGGAACATCCTCATCCTGCTTTGTCATTTCATTGGTGTCGGCGGACGGTTTTTTTTCGGAAGACTTCTGGTCGGCATCCGCCTTCGGCTTCTCGGTCTCCGCAGGCTTTTTTGCCGCGTCTGCCGTCTCGTTCGTCTCCGTCTGCAGAGACTCCGGCGTGCTCACCGTCTCCTTTTCTTTTGCCTCTTCCTTCTCCACCTCTATATCCTTTTTCACCGGATCGTCCTTTTTCACTGGATCATCCTTTTTGACAGCGCTGTCCTTCTGCACAGGCGCCGCCGCATCGTCCTGCCCATCCTCCTCATTTTTCTCCAAAGAGGGTTCCAGCAGCCGGGAATCTTCAATCATACCCAGTTCTTTCGCCCGGGCAATCACCTCATCGTCCGTCATTTTCGCCTTGTTTTCGCCGCCCGACAGTGCAACACCCATAATAACGGCTGTTACTATAATTCCCAGACCGAGACCGCGGAAATAGTATTTTTTCTCCATCCTACACACCCTCAAACAGGTCTATCACCAGTTTCACCTCTCCGAGACCAAGTCCGAGTTCCTTTGCAATCGCCATATTGGACTTGCCCGCTTTGTGAAGCTCCAAAATCCTCTCATTACTATTACGCCCGTTATCTTTCCCCCTGGCAAAGCGGATGTCCACCCCGCGCGGCTCCTCCTGCACAGGTGCGGAAACAGGCGCAGCCATGGGTTCCCTTCTGCCGCCAAACTCTCTGCCGCTCCCTGATTCTCCGACACCAAAGTCTCTGCCGATTCCCGGTTCTCTGGCTCCAAATTCTCTGTTGCCCCAGAAACCGCCAGACTCCCTTAAGACTTCCGGCTCCCGTTTCCCGAAAATACCCATCTCAGCAAATGCCGCGCTTGTGGAAAGCTCCGGCTCCTCGGCCACATAATCGGCCTCCGGCTCATGGATGATCTCCACACGTCTGGGATTGATCGGCCGGAAGTCAACTTCCTCCACATCAGCCTCCGCCTCTGCGGAAACAGGCGTATACGACGCTTGCGCAGGTTCCGGCTCATAAAACGGTTCTTCCTCCGGCGCTGCCGGAATGACCCGTGACTCCTGCACTTCTTCCAAAAGCTCCGGCGAATATGTCCCCGCACTGTGGATCGACAAAAGATCCGTCCGGGTATCCTCCACCGCGCCCATCACGGACTGTACCGCCTCCTGCACGGCCTCCTGCGCCTCTCTGGCCGAACTTTCCGCATGATGAATCCGCATCAGAGCGCCTTCCGCAGCCTCCTCGGCTGCCTTAGCCTTATTCGCCGTCTCCTGCGCCGTAATTTCCGCGTCGCGCACTGTCTGCCTGATCTCGTCCGTAACCTGACTGACTTCCCCGATATCCGCCATCAGCGTCTCATGCTTGTCATTGAGCATATCGTAGAGAAAAGTCACTTCCTTATGGTTCTTATTGATTTCCTCCAGCACTGTATCCGAATACTCGTTGATTGCCATAATCTTTTCATTGGCCACACGCTCCATGGCGCGCTCCGTCTTCTCTATCGAATAACCGATGGTCTCGTCCACAATATCGGATACCTTTTCCCTTACTGTTTCCGTCTCCCCCTCCACCAGCTTCCTGATCTCGGCCTCACTGATTAACTGTACTTCCTCATCCGCGTCCTTCTTCCCTGCCGGCAGAAAATATCCCAAAAGAAATATCCCTGCCCCAATGATAATCAGAACGATCTCTATTACACTCATGCTTGCACCTCCATACCTTCTCTGACACAAATTCCCATGAAAAATACGGTGCAAGTATCAGATGCACACATGCAGACAAGCTGCATGGCGCGTATACGCTCAGCGCAGCAAGTGCGCAGAGCTGTTGCCACAAATGTTCTTTTCATTCTTTCCCTTTCGTAATCCGGCGCACCACCCCGGGTCTTACCCCGAAATTTCAAAGGTACTCACACCCTTTATAAGTACCTTGCCGTCAGGGTCCTTTTTCGTCTTTTTCCTGCTTTGGCCGCCGTCTCCGCGGTATTCGTTGCTCCCTTTTTCCTTCGCGTCGAATTTTTTCTGGCGGTTTTCCATCTTGTTCTTCTCATTGACCCGCTGTGTCTGCTTCTCCACCTGCCTGGTCATCTGCTGTCCGAAATTAGATTGATCCACCAGCCCTTTTGTATCTTCATTGTGCTTGACAGTCGTAAAGTCCTGTGCCCTTGTGATCTGTCCCTGCATCTCCACAAATCCTATTGCCATAGCTGCTCCCCCTTCTGTCTCTTTCCCGCATGCTAGAACGGCGCCATTTTCACGTCACCGCGCTCTCTGATGAAACGACAGTAATGTGTGGTCTTCTGAACCACCATGGAAACGTCGCCAATACAGATCCGTGTACCGGGGTACACCTCCCCTTTCACGCGCACCGCAACCCCTGAAGCGCTCGTCATCTGCTTCTTTAATTCCTCTATCTCTTGATTCGCCGCCGTTACGGCGTCAGTCTTCTGCTTATTTAACGCCGCCATAGACTGGATCTGCTGAATCTGCTCCGGACTCAGCTTGGCGCCTTTGGCTAACTTTTGTTTCGCGGACAGCAGCGTGGGCTGCACCGTCTGCAAAAGTTTCGTATCATCCGCAATCTGCTTCTGAAGCTGGGTCAGGCGCGCCTTAAGTTTGGGATCGGTTCCCACCTCCACAATGGTGTCCGCTCCCATCTCAGAACCAAGCGTTTTCACGTTGATGCTTCCTGTGGCGCACACCTTTCCGCCTGTGATAAATCCGCGGCGGCCGTCCACATTGACCTCTCCTCCGGCCGTTACCCTGCTGTGCAGAATAGACTCAGATGACACATACCCATCCGCCTCCGCAGTGGCGTTTTCCAGAAATTTCGCCACGATATTGCCGCCCGCCTTCAGAATGCCGCGCCCCATACCGTTCATGCCTCTGGCGATGATAATATTGCCGCCCGCCGTAAGCTGCGCGCCTTCCACAACACCGTTTACCACGATATCGCCCTTGGCCTTCACCTGAAAGTTCGTGGCCACGTTGCCGTTTATCTGCACGCTTCCCTCATAATCAATATTGCCTGTGGAATTGTCCACATTCTCCACCATAAGCTCATCGGAGACAAAGACCGATCCTTCCACCAGCTCCACATGCCCGTTCACCTGCGCGGTGAGCACGGTGCGATCCTTGGAAATCTCGATATTATGCCCGAATTTCAAGGTTTCTTTCCGCACCTCAGCGGGCGCGATCCGGTTGCCCGAAATATCCTCCCCCGGTTCGCCCGGCACCTCCACATGCAGAACCGCCAGCACGTCTCCTTTGCTGCAGTGGTTTAGTATATTCAAATGGAAAAAATCTACGCTCCCGTCCTCCTTCAGCGCAGGCTTCGCCCTTTTATCCGTATTAAACATATATTCTATAAAAGCATTTTTCCCCTGAACGGGTTCACGCCCCTCGGCGACCAGAATCTCCTCCAGATAATTCCGTTTCGCAAAAAAACCCGCAATGGCCTCCTTGCGGATGCCGCGCTTAACCCCCCGAAGTTCCAGATCTTTGATCATTTCTTCGGCCGTCATATCTTCGCCGTCCTCGGAAGCGGCATAGAACTTCGCAAAGGCCTGCATCTTGTCAGGCCCGATTCTCAGCTTATAACATTCTCTCTCCGGAAACCGTTTCTCATTTCCAAGACGGATCTCCCGCACTTCTCTCCCCGCGCTCTCCACCGCCCGCTTAAGTGCAGGCAGATCACAGGTATACTCCTTCATCACCAGATACTCAGCCACATCGCTTATATCTACCGGTTTCCCCTCCCCTGTCGGTGGAAACAGCTTAAGCAACGACGCCCCCTCCCTGTTCACCAATCTGAAATATCCGTTCATATACCCCCCTGTCTTTACTTTCGCTTTTCCGTATCTATGAGAATGCCGATGTAGTCCCCCATTCTTCCCCTCATTTTCTGCAGCGCTCTGGTGTGTAACTGTGAAATTCTCGACTCGGACACCTCCAAAATATTACTGATCTCCTTCAGCGTCAGATCCTCGTAGTAATAGAGAAGAATCACCTTGCGCTCCTTTTCCGTCAAAAGCTCAAGAGCCTGTACGAGCATCTTTTTTAATTCGTCCCTCTCCAGAATCTCTTCCGGCGAATCGAAGGCCGCGCTTCTCGTGCTCCCCGCTTCATTGGAAACTTCGCTCCCCTGTTCTAAAAACTCGTTCAGAGACACCACACTGGTGATTTTCATTTGGGACTGCCAGTCGAGATACTCCTCGTCCGTAATACCCAGAATCTTTGCAATTTCCTCGTCTGTGGCGCTCCTGCCGTACTGCGTCTCAATCTCTTTAATGGCCGCGTCGATCCGCTTCTGCTTCTGCCTGATGGTTCGCGGTATCCAATCCATTTTTCGGATCTGATCGAGTATCGCTCCCCGTATTCTCAGACTGGCATAGGTCTCAAACTTGACGTCCTTCATGCAGTCAAACTTATCAATGGCATCGATCAGTCCGAATATCCCGTAACTCACAAGATCCTCGTACTCGACATTATAGCCGAGGTACATGCTGAGACGTCCGGCCACCACCTTCACCAAAGGCGCGTATTCCAATATGATCTTTTCCCGTACCTCCGGGGATCTGTTACCTGCGTACTCCTCCCAGAGTTTCTTTTTGCCTGTATCGTCCATTTTGAGTCCCTACTCGTTTTTTTGTTATTTTACTCCTCAGGTTCCTTTTCTATAACCTCGCCCTCCTCCATGTGGGCCTCCTCTATCTGCTGTTCAAAACGGTCCAGCATGATCTGCAGGATTCTTCCGACAAAATAAAACCCGAGCAGCACACACAGCAAAACAATCAGCATCGTCTGCAAATCATAAGCTAAAATCCGCATGGTAATGCTGACAACCGCTCCGGCAAGTAACATGACAAAAGGAGGGATCAATCTACGCTTTCTCGCCTTCGCTTGTCTCTCCTCTTCCTCCCTCTTTTCCCTTGCCTCACGCTGGGCCGCAGTCTCAATTTCTTCCTCCGGCCCAAGCCCTTCCTCCAGCTCCTCCCCTGTCTCGGGAGTTTCCGCCGCTTCTTCGCTGTTCTTTTCTTCCCAGTCCACTTCGTTACCCTTCCATTATCATCCTATCTTCTATTTTCTTCCCTCTTCCGACATATATTCTTCCTTCAGATCAGATCTTGTATTCCTGCTTGCCTACTGCCCTGATTACAAAATCTCCGGTTTCAGGATAAAAAATAACCGTCCTCCCGAAATTTTTTCCGGTATCCTCCGCCAGAATCGGAATGCGAAGCTGCGCCAATTTCTTCTTGGTCGCCTGCACATTTCTCTCTCCCACACGAACCATCTCGCTGTTACTGTTAAAGCCAAACATCTGTGCGCCGCCCGCAATCTTGGCGACCAGACGGCTTCTGTTCGCCCCTCTTCTGGTCACCTGCTTCACCAACTCTTCTATTCCCGTATCAGCAAACTTCGGTATATTGGAGTTGTTGCGAATCGTCGAAGAATCCGGAAGCATTATATGCGCCAGCCCGCCGATCTTCGTGACCGGATCGCGGAGCGCAATACCTACACATGATCCCAATCCCAGAGTTGTTATCCTGTCAGGACTGACGCACACATTTAAGTCGGCCATTCCGACCTTTATCTCTACACCCATAACACCGCGTTCTCCCGTTCACACTATTTTAAATCCATATCCACATCAACCATCCGATCAGATATTGATTCCCAACGCATTAAGCATCCTGCCATAGGAATCCAGATCGGGAATCAGGATAAAATACCCGTCTAATACCATCTCGTCAAAAAACTGCGTCTGAATCATCAGCATTCTGTCGCCGAGAGCGGCAAACTCGATCGCCGGTACGCTCAAAATCGCGCCCGCCATATCCACCGTCAAATCCGGCACAGAAGGATAAATTGCCAGATTGGTGATGCTCGAGAGGGAATTTAAATAAGAGCCGGTGATGATGTTTCCTACCTCTTTCAACGCGGAAAACTCCATCTCGGAAAACTCTTCGCCCTCCGACTCCATCCCCATCAGCTTGCCGACCAGATGCTTTGCCGCCGCCTTTTCCAACAGGAACATAATACTGCCTTTGATATCGCCCTCTATGCCGAGGTAGATACCCGCCATAACCGTCTCCTCGCCGACCATGGCCTCGCCCAGCTCCTTAAACTCCAAAAGCTGTACCTTGGGAACTGCCATATCCACCTTACACTGCATCATTTGTGCCAAAGCAGTGGTCGCATTTCCGGCGCCGATATTTCCCAACTCTTTCAGAATGTCAAAATATTCATTTGACATTTCGTCTAAACAGATTTCGCCCACTATCGCTCCTCCTATACACTTTCCAGCACAACCGAATTCAAATCAAGCAGGGAGATCAATCCCCCTTCGCTTTTGCCGACTCCACAGAGGAAATTCGCGTTCTCATCTTTCGAGTCATAAGCCACTTTCTCAATTCTGTCGTTCTCCAGCGTTACAACCTCTCTGACCTCATCGACGATTACGCCGATGGTTCCCTGCTGTTCCAGCTTCAGTATGATGATCCGGCTGGACTTCGTCTCCACGTCCCTTTCAAGCCCCATCTTGATGCGGATGCTCATAACGGGAATCACCTCACCGCGCAGATTGATCACGCCCTTTAAATAGTCGTCCACCTTCGGCACTCTGGTAATGTGCTGCATTCTTACAATATTATCTATGTATTTGATATCGATGCCGTACTGCTCGTCGCCAAGCTTTATCACGATAAACTGTGTGGTTTCTCCCACCGGCCTTAATTCTTCTACTTCATTCATGCTATTCATGCTCTTTTCCTCCCTCCTGTCAGATCAGCGAATTGGCATCCAGAATCAATGCCACCTCACCGTCGCCAAGAACCGTCGCGCCGCTGATAATCTTGCATTTACTGATATACTTGCCGAGCGACTTGATAACGATCTCCTGCTGCCCGATCAGTTCATCCACCACAAGACCTGCCAGTTTATCGCCCTTCTTAACGACAACCACAACCAGATTTTCCTCCGGATCTTTCTTGCTCGGAATGTCCAGAATCTCATTCAAACGGATCAGCGGGATTACCAGATCACGAAGCTGAATCACTTCCTTCGCCTGTACCAGCTTCACGTCGCTGGGGAGGATATCTTCAATCGTCTGAATGGAACCGAGCGCAATGGCGTATTTCTCCTCGCCGATCTCCACCATCAAAGCCTGAATAATCGCTAAGGTCAGCGGCAGTCTGATCGTCCATGTGCTGCCTTCTCCGAGTTTGGACTTCACCTCTACCTCACCGCTGAGTGACTCGATCATGGATTTCACCACATCCAGACCAACGCCGCGGCCGGACACATCTGACACCACCTTGGCGGTGGAAAATCCTGCATTAAACAGCAGATTTATGATTTCCTTCTCGCTCATGGCCTCGCCCTGCTCCGGGGTGATGACGCCTCTCTCGATCGCCTTATTCTTTACCGCCTTTGTGTCAATACCGTTACCGTCATCCCTCACTTCAATGACAACGTTATTGCCATCCTGATAAGCGTCGAGGAAAATAGAGCCGACTTCCGGCTTGCCTCTCTCCTTACGCACCGCAGCGGACTCCAGTCCGTGGTCGGCGGAGTTACGAAGCAGATGCATCAGCGGATCACCGATCTGGTCTACCACGGTACGGTCAAGCTCCGTCTCCTCACCGCTCATGTACAGCTCCATCTTCTTACCCAGCTTCTTCTGCAGGTCACGAACCATACGGGGGAACTTATTTACCGTGCTCTCAATAGGCACCATCCTCACCTTCATAACCGACTCGTGGAGGGAGGTGGTCACACTCTCCAGATACTCGATCTGCTCATTCACCGCCTGACTCGAATTGCCCGACATGGCGGAAGCCGACACGAGAGAGTTCTTCGCGATAATAAGCTCGCTGACCAGATTCATCAGCGTATCCAGTTTCTCTATATCCACCCTGACAGTCCGGTTCACCACCGGCTTGTTCACAGGCGGTTTTTTCACTGCGGGAGCTGCCGCGGGCGCCGGTGCCTGCGCCGCCTCTGCGGGTGCCGTCTCAGCGGGCGTCTGTGCCGCCTCTGCAGGCGTTGTCTCTGCGGGCGCCTCCGGTACCGCTTCCGTCGTCTCCGCCGCATGGGATTCCTCCGGCTCCGCCGTCCCTACATCGTCAAGGTTCAGCACACTGCCGGAAACATCCTCTATCTCTGACACCGCTCCGGCTGCGCTCAGCACTTGACCCAGCGCGGCCTCGGATACGATAATCAGACTGAAATGCAGATCAAACTTCTCGTCTTCAATATCCTGAGAGGAAGGATCGGAGACAATAATCTCACTGGTCTCCTCGATCGCCTTAAACACCAGAAACGCTCTGGCCGCCTTCAAAATACAGGACTCCTGCACCTTCACGGTCAGTCCGTAAACGCTCTTTCCCTGTTTAATCGCCTCACTCAGCACGCTCTGCTGGTTCTCATTGAGCTTAATACCCGCAAAACCGCCTCCGACTGCCGCAGCCTCCGGCTGCGCCTGCGGCGCCTGTTCCTGAGGCGCCGGCGCGGAAGTCTCGCCGGAGCCGCCGCCCATAATATCGTTCAGCCGCTTAATCAGCGCACCGTTGTCATTTGTTCCCTCGTCAGAACTTTCCCTGATATTGGTATTGTACTCCTCCAGCGCGTCGAGACACTGGAACAGCACGTCGATCATATCCGCCTTCACCTTGATATTGCCGTTTCTCACCTCGGAAAAAACGTTCTCCATATCATGGGTCAGGGTTTGCATCCTCTTATAGCCCATCGTTCCCGCCATACCCTTTAAGGAATGGGCCGCACGGAAGATCTCATTGATCGTATCCATGTTCTCCGGATCTTGCTCCAAAGAGAGAATCTGCGTATTTAGATTCTGCAGATGCTCATTGGTTTCATCAAGGAAAATCTCAAGATACTGACTTACATCCATATTATTTTACCCCCACGTTTGTCGTGATTTCCTGTGCGATCTGCTCCAGCGGCACTACCTGATCCGCCAGTCCCGCGTTCACAACGCTCTTCGGCATCCCGTACACGGCGCATGTGCTCGCTTCCTGCACAATCACTTGTATTTTCTTTTTCTCCTTCAGATGTTGGATTCCTTCTGTACCGTCCGCACCCATCCCCGTCATCACAACACATACGATCCTGTCAAACCTGCTGTCCATCAGGGACTCATACATGTAGTTCGCGCAGGGCTTTACCCCTTCTCTCGACGGTTCATCCGAATAGTGGATCGTATACCTGCCCGACGTATTGACGATATTGAGATGCTTGCCGCCCATGGACACATATACGGTGCCGGGCATAAGCACGTCACCCTCCGCAGCCTCTTTCACGGTAACTTCGCTCAGGGCGTTCAACCGTTCAGCCAAAGATGCCGTAAAGCCGGGCGGCATATGCTGCACCACCACTACAGGCACTTTCAGATTCGCCGGAAGTTTCGGAATGACCGACTGCAGAGCCTTGGGACCTCCTGTGGAGCTGGCCAGCGCCACGATCTGGGTGCCCGGATTGTAAACCGCCTTGCCCGAAGGAGGCGCCGGTGCCCTTCTCTCCGGTTTTTCCGCAGCCGGAACCGCACCCGTCCTGCCCGCAGGCGTTCTCACCGCTCCTGGCTTAGACGATACAGATCCCAGAGGAGCCGTCGTTAGCACCTGATCTTCCAAATCCGTCACCGCAGCGAGAATCCGCAGCAACCCCTGGCTGAAAGTCCCGTTACGGCAGTCCAGCGCACTGGTAGGCTTGTGGATAAAATCCAGCGCTCCCAGTTCCAGCGCGTCAAGCGTAACCTTCGCGCCATCCGCCGTATCCGTGCTGGCCATGATGATCTTCGCCGAGATTTTGCGCTTCTGCAGCTCCTTCAAAAGCTCCAGACCGTTCATCTGCGGCATGTTCACATCCAGCACCACCGCGTCATAGGTTTTTCTGCTCAGCAGACTCAGTGCATCCAGACCGTTTACCGCCCTGTCCTGTACACGGAATCGTTTATCTGATTCAATTATATCACAGAGCACTCTTCTCATGAGTGCAGAGTCGTCAACCAGCAATATATTTTTCATTTTTTACCTCCGGCAGATCAGCCTCCCGCTTTTTTATGGGTTTTCCTCGCCTCGTCAAAAATATACTGAATTATTTCCTCCCGATCCTGCGGGTCTACGTTCACATACTGTACACGATGATCGAATACACCCGGTTCCTTCTCCAGCTCGTTCACCGCCAAAACCTTGCCCACAAGCCGGTACTCCTTTTCTTTTCCCTCAATCTGCAAACTGTACTTACACAAAATCAAACTGTTCACTTCGTATGCGTAGTATGAGACAAACCGCATTCCTCCGCCGCTGATATCCACAATCACGCTGCTCTTAAGCGGCAGCTCCGGCAGAAGCTCATCCTGCGCCGCAATGTCTATCTCCTCCTCGCCAATCTCTCTGGAATCCATCTCCAGCGCACAACTGAAGCGGTAATACTCGCGTCTCTGATAATTTCGCAGATTGCTCGTCAAATCCATCACCAGCATATACTGTCCGTTGAACTTGTAGCGGTCTACTACCCGGGCAGTACACTGATAAACAATGTTGTTCCCGAAAAAATACATATCATACTCGCCGCCTACCGGCAAAAGAATCAGCTTGCCGTTCTCAATCGGCATGCCGATCTCCAAACGCCTCCCTGTCAGTATTTTAAGCACCCGACTTCGATAGGTTTTGCGCTGTCTGCTGTCCTCCGGCTCTAGCTCACTGCCTATCGCTCTCAGTTCTATCTCTCCTCCCGGTAGCGCGTACTTTGATAAAATGTCTGACATCTCCTACCTCCCGGCCGAGATTCCGGCCGCTTTATTTTCCGGAAATGATATGGGAAAAAAATGCCGCCATACCACGCCGCGGAATATTTTTATTTAATTCTTTATTCATCAGCTTCGCCGCGATGATCTCATAGGCGATGGCCGATCTTGCTTTGGGATTATCCAAGGATACCGGCATCTGCTGCATCACGGCCTTCGCCAGCATTTGATCCTGCGGTATCATGCCCAGATAGGAAATCGGCACCTGCAGATAGCGCGCCACCACCGTTTCCAGTTTCCCGTAAAGTGCCAGCGCCTCCTGCTCTCCCGACACTTTGTTGGCCACCACCTTAACCTGCGTTCTGTCCTCCCTGTAGCGGGGATGGCGCCCAAGGGCCTTTAACAGCGAATAGGAATCCGTGATCGAAGTTGGCTCCGGCGTGGTCACCAGAAGAATTTCGCCGCTGGCCACAAGAAACTCCAAAACCGCGTCGGAAATCCCTGCTCCGGTATCCACGATAATCGTTTCCGCCATCTCGTCAAGTTCCGCCAGATTGTCGATAATCGTGCCCAGATTATCCTTATCCAGATTCGACATGCCCGTGATGCCGGAACCGCCTGATATGAATCCCACTTCCATCGGTCCCCATGTGATGATATCCTTAATACTCTTGCCTTGGTATATTAAATCACACAAGTTATGTTTCGGAACGGCGCCGAACATGATTTCTATGTTTGCAAGCCCGAAATCCGCGTCCAGAATAATCACTTTCTGCCCCATCCTGCGAAACTGTATGGCAAGATTGATGGCCGTGTTCGATTTTCCCACGCCCCCCTTGCCGCTCGTGACGGTAATGACCCTGGCCAGAGGACGCTTCGGGGGCGCACTGCCCTTAATTATCCTTCTCAGTTGTTCAGCCTGATCCATTAACTGGGCCTCCTCATTAGTTCTTCCCTCCGAGCAGTCTTTTGACCGTCTTTTGCGGATTAAAGTCCTCTATATCATCCGGCACATTCTGTCCGTACGTGACATAGGACAAAGACGCCCCCGTATAAAGACGCAGATTCAAAAGATTTCCCAGCGTCGTCGTCTCATCCAGCTTCGTAAAAATTAACTTGTAATCCGACATTTCCTTATAAGAATCCGCTATGCTGATCAGATCCTTGTACTTCGTCGTGGCGCTCAAAACGAGGTGCACTTCGCTCTCCACCCTGTCGTCTACGGAATGTATAATATTGCGCATGTTATCTTTCTGGGTCGTGTTCTGATGGGAGTGCCCCGCCGTGTCGATCAGAATATAGTCGTAATCCCTAAAGTCCTCCAGCGCCTTGTTGATTTCCTCCACCGTATAGATTACCCGAAAAGGCACCTCTAGAATATTCGCATAGGTGCGCAGCTGCTCCGCCGCTGCAATACGGTACGTATCCGCTGTCAGAAGCGCCACCTTCTTTTTCTCATCCACACGGAATTTCGAGGCAATCTTGGCGATCGTGGTCGTCTTTCCAACGCCTGTGGGACCGATGAAAAACACCAGTTTGATGCCGCTTGCCGCCGGTTCGATGCTGCTGGGCTTGCCGAATTTCAGAATCATTTTCTGGTAAATGTTCGCCAGCGCATAATCAAAGGGAATATTCGGCTTATTAATCAGCTCGATCTCATCCATGATCTCTTTGGCGTACTTCTCATCCACCTCATTCTCCAGCATGGTGTTGTGCAGAAGACGCATGAATTTATCCGTCTCCGTCTCCTCTTTTTCCGCTTCTCCCTCTCTCTGTTCTTCCTTCTCCTCCTCCGGTTTTTGGAGCTGCTGCTCTAAGAGCGACTGCAAACTGTCCAGCTTCTCTTCAATGGCGCTGTTATTTTCCCGTTTTTCTTTTACGACGCTGCCGTTATCCCGCTTCTCCGGCGTTTCGATAACAGGTGTATTTTTAGCTGTCTCTTCTTCCTTATTCTGGCTTGAGGCTATCACGCTGCTAATGGCGGATACCGCCGCCGTCAGCTTCTCGCTCTCCTCCTCAAGCGCCACCGTGACCTCCACCATGGGCGATTTCAGAAACGCGAATAGGCCCTTGCTTTTCACGGGCTTCACGTTCATGACGACCACGCCTTCTCCCAGTTCCGCTCTGGCGTTATCAATCGCTTCCTTTTCTGTTTTTGCAGTAAATTTTTTAATAATCATTATGCTGTCACCATCCCAACAGACTGTAATTCAACGCTGGATTCCACCTCGTTATAGGACACAACAACCAAATCTTTATAGTAGTCCTCCGTCAGCTTCTTAAAATAAGCACGCACAATGGGGGACGTAATCACAAGCGGGATCTTTCCCAGATCCTCCAGCTTCTTGATCTCCACGCCAAGCGCTTCCATAATGCGCTTGGTCTTTGCCGGATCGAGGGTCAGATAAGCCCCCTGCTCGGTCTGCTTGACGCTTGCCATAATCTCCTGCTCCAGCTTCGGGTCTAAGGTCACCACGCTGGTGGTCTCGTTGGCCGGGAAGAACTTGCCTGAAATCGCGCGCTTCAAACTCTGTCTGACATATTCCGTCAGAATATCCGTATCCCTTGTGGTCGTTGCGTAGTCCGCAAGCGTCTCGAACACCGTGAGCAGATCTCTGATGGAAATGCCTTCCCGCAGGAGGTTCTGCAGCACTTTTTGTATCTCGCCGAGTCCCAAAAGTTTGGGCACAAGCTCCTCCACCAATGAAGGATTGGATTCTTTTAAATTGTCCACCAGACTTTGTACATCCTGTCTTGTCAGAAGCTCCGATATGTACTGTCTGATAATCTCTGTCAGGTGCGTCGCTATGATGGACGGCGGATCTACGACTGTATAGCCCATGCTCTCCGCACGCTCTCTCTGCCCCTCCGTAATCCAGATGGCCGGCAGATGGAAGGACGGCTCGAAGGTGGGAATACCTGTGATCTCCTCCTCCACGTAACCGGGATTCATGGCCATATAGTGGTCGAAAAGAATCTCGCCTTCGCTGACCTGCACTCCCTTTATTTTAATAATATATTGGTTCGGATTCAACTGTATGTTATCACGCAGGCGGATAATCGGCACAACCGTACCAAGCTCCAGCGCAATCTGTCTTCTGATCATAACCACGCGGTCCAGAAGATCGCCGCCCTGATTGACGTCCGCCAGCGGAATGATACCGTAACCGAACTCCAGCTCGATGGGGTCCACCTGCAAAAGTGAGGTAACGTTCTCGGGCTGTCTGATTTCCTCCGCCGCCGCTTCCTCCTCGTCCGCCTCGTGCTCGATCACGGCAGTCTCTATGGTACCGGCCATCACTCTGCCGACTACCACAAATATCAGGCCAAGACCCACAAACACCACCGGATTTAAGGGGGTGACAATTCCCAGAAAGGCCAGCACCGCACCCACCAGATACAGTACCTTGGGCGTACCGAAGAGCTGGCTGATCAGAACCGTACCGAAATCCGCCTCCTTGGAGCCCTTCGTCACAAGAATACCTGTGGCAAGAGAGATCAACAGAGACGGAATCTGGCTCACCAGACCGTCACCGATGGTCAGAATCGTATATTTGTTGAGCGCCTCGACTGCCTCCAAGCCCTGCCTGAACACGCCGAAGGAAATACCGCCCACGATATTGATAAAGGTGATCACCAGACCCGCGGTCGCATCTCCCTTTACATACTTCACGGCACCGTCCATGGAACCGAAAAAGGTGGATTCCTCCTGAATTTTTTCCCGGCGTCTCTTCGCCTCCTCATCCGTGATGGCCCCGGTATTTAAGTCCGCGTCAATGGCCATCTGCTTACCGGGCATCGCGTCCAGCGTAAATCTCGCCGTTACCTCAGCCACACGCTCGGAACCTTTGTTGATGATCATAAACTGCACGATAATCAAAATCAGGAATACGAGGACACCGATCAGAAGATCACCGCCGCCCACATACTGACCGAAAGTCTGTACCACGTTACCGGCATCGCCTTCCGACAAAATCAGTCTCGTGGAGGATACGTTCAGCGCAATCCTGAATACGGTCGTAAAGAGCAGGATCGTCGGATAAAAAGACATCTGAAGCACTTCATTGGCGAACATACAGCCAAACATAATGGTAAAGGCGACCGCGATATTGCAGGCCAGAAGAACGTCCAAAAGTCCCGACTTAATCGGAACGATCAGCATAATAAAAGCCGCCAAAAGATACAGGGTAACGCCAACGTCTCCAATCTTCAGCTTCTGCACCGCGCATCACCTCCTTTCACAATAATAACACTCGTTACTTAACATTCTGGTTCAGACCTTGCCCTTTAAGTGGTAGACGAAAGCCAGCACCTCCGCCACCGCCTGATACAGCTCCGGCGGCACCACGCTTCCCACGTCCACATTCGCGTAGAGCATACGGGCAAGTGGTTTGTTTTCCACAATCTCGATGTGGTTTTCTTTGGCCACATCCTTAATCTTCTGCGCCAGATAATCGGCGCCTTTCGCCACCACAAAGGGGGCGTCGTACCGCTCCGGCTCATACTTGATTGCCACGGCATAATGGGTCGGGTTTGTGATGACCACGTCCGCCTCGGGAAGCTGCTGCATCATACGGCGTCTGGAGGCTTCCATCATGCGCTGTCTCTGCTTGCTCTTGACCTGAGGGTCACCTTCCTGGTTCTTGTACTCGTCCTTGACTTCCTGCTTCGTCATTTTCATGTCCTTTTTGAACTTGATTTTCTGATAGGCGAAGTCAGCGGCCGCAATCAGCATATAAAACAGGGATATCCGGATTCCCAGATTAATTACCAGTATGCCGATCTGAACGATTCCCTGATTCAAAGATATATCGTAAAGCATGTAAATCGGGGGCATATTTTCCTCAAGATAATTATACACCACATACCCGATTAACGACAGCTTCAAAACGGATTTTAAAAGTTCCATCAGCGAATTTGGCGAAAAGATCCGCTTGACGCCGCTTACCGGATTCAGCTTGTTGAACTTCGGCTTGAGCGGCTTCGTCGTTATCTTCCATTTCACCTGTAAAAGATTTGTGATAAACGCCACCAGAAAACCCACAAGCAGAAAAGGCGCGATAATCTGCAGTATCCGCATCAGGGCGCTCACAAAAAGCATCCGGAAAGTCTCTGTCTGGATATGCCCTCCGTAGAGCTTCGAATACGCCGGAATCTGGGAATAAATGCTCTGCATCGTTCCCACAAAAACCGTTCCCATGTACTCCACAAGAAAGCGTAGCATCAAAAAGGCTGCCAACATCTCAAAAGCGTTTGTCACCTCTTTGCTCTTTGCCACCTGCCCTTCGTTTCGGGCATCCTGCAGCTTTTTGCTGGTAGGCTCTTCCGTTTTTTCTCCGCCAGGCCCATCCTTGGCAAAAAACTGGAGATTATACCTTAAAATCAAATCATCCCCTCCACAAAAGATACAATCATGCGTTTCATCTGCATAAATACGTTGTCTGACAGAGCAGGCAGCATCCGCACCGACAAAAAGAGGATACCCAATCCCACAAGCACCTTAAACTGCATGCCGACGGCAAACATGTTAAGCTGCGGGGACACCTTGGCAAGTACGCCAAGCACACAGTTTAAAAATATCATAGCACAAAAAATTGGCAGGATAATGCGGAACCCGATAGCGATATAATCCCCCAGAAACAGAAAAATGGACTCCAGCAGCGCTTCCTGCTTAAAGACCGCGCCGTTTATCGGAATTAAGGTAAAGGTATCCGCCAGCGCCCTGATCAAATACTGGTAGAAACCTGAAATAATCATGAAAAGCGTAAACATATACTGATAAAATACACCCGTAAAGGTGGCCTGCTCTCTGGTCGTCGGGTCCATCAGGGAGACCATGGATAAACCGATCTCCATATCCGCGATACTTCCCGCAAAAGAAGTTACTGTGGTACAGATCTGCGCACCCCAGCCGATCAAAAAACCGGTCAGAGCCTCCTTCATCACGATGAGCGCATAGCCCAGAATCGTGTCATAAACCACCTCGTTCCGATCTACCGACAGGTAGAGCAGATAGGCAAAAAAGATACTGAAACCGGCTTTTACCCTCCGGGGCACATTCGGCATACTGAAAAACGGAGCAATATACATAAAGCAACTGACCCGCACGAGAATCAACAGAAAATATTCCAAATCCGCATAAGTGAAGCTGATATCTAACATAATGTCACTTTCCCACCGCACGAATGTCTTCTATCGGAGATAGAGATTAAAATCTGTCCATAGCAGTGTCATAAACTCCACCATTTCGTTCATAACCCAGTGCCCCATGATCATCAGGGAGAGAAAAATCGCCAGCACCTTCGGCACAAAAGTAAGCGTCTGCTCCTGAATCGACGTAACCGTCTGGAATATACTTACAATCAGACCGACAATAAGAGATACCAGAAGCATAGGCGCACTGCACTTGATAATTGTAAAAATTGCCTGTCCGGCAATGGCTGTGACGTCATTGACTGTCATTTACCCACACTCCATTCCTCACGTCTGCCAAGCGGCATATCAGTAATAAAAAGATTCCACGACTCCTTTGATCACCAGATACCAGCCGTCCGCCAGCACAAACAGAAGAATTTTGAACGGCATGGAAATCGTAGTCGGCGGCAGCATCATCATACCCATACTCATAAGAGTAGAAGCCACCACCATATCGATTACAATAAACGGAATATATATAAGAAAACCGATAATAAACGCCTGCCGCAGCTCGTTTATGATAAACGCGGGCACCAGCACGCTGATCGGTATGTCATCCAATTCACCGTTCCACTCGGTACGGCTTAAATCCATAAAGAAATTCACATCGCTTTTCTGGGTCTGTCCGTACATAAACTGTCTGATCGGCGCCGCCGCCGCCGTCAACGCCTCCTCCTGCGTCAGCTCCCCCGCCTCAAAAGGCACGACCGCATCCGTGTAAACCGCCGCCATCGTCGGCTGCATCACATAGAAGGTCAAAAACAGGGCTATACCGATCAACACCGTGTTCGGCGGAGCCGTCTGCGTGTTTAACGCCTGCCTTGCAAAATGGAGTACAATAATAATCCTCGTAAACGAGGTTAACATAATAATCAATGACGGTGCAATAGCAATCAAGGTAAGAATGATCAGAATACGCAGTGTACCGTTCACACTGCCATTACCATTGTTGTACGTAACCGTCACCGTATTGGCGATATTCAGTTCAGCCAGATCTTCAGCGCTCTCAGAAGCACCGGGCGGGTCCACATTGGTTCTCTCATTTTCCGTACCGGTGAGATTGGAGTCCCGGTAAGGGGTATCAGTCACCACTGATTCCGTCACCGCTTCGGGTCTGTTATCCTCCACTGCATAGGCGTTCTGCCCCCAGCTAAGATACAATATGCCTGCCACCATCAGCAGGCATATTAATTTTGCCAAATGATATCCGGAAAAATATCTCTTCATTCGTCTCGCCCGTCTTCTTTTTCCAGGATTCTTTCTTTCTGTATTTTTGCGAGTACATCCCTAAAAGTGGATGCACTACCTAAAGACCCCTCGGGAAAGCTTAAATCCTCCTCGGGAATCTCTGATAACATTGTAACAGTATCTTTGCAGACTGCAACTGCCAAATACTTCCGTCCGATCCGAACAATCTGCACGTACTTATTATTTGACAGCCGGAGCGACTCAATCAGCTCCATGTTCGCGCCCACAGACCTGCTCTTCTGGTAACCCCCGATCCATCTGGTCACAAGGGCGGTGATCGCCAGCACAAACACAAACAGCAGCAATACCGTCATAAACTGCACATAGGAGTCAGTCCTGTCTGATAATGCAGCGGTAAGAAGCATTATCCGACAACCTTCTTCACAGCCTCTAAGACACGGTCAGCCTGGAAAGGTTTTACGATGAAATCCTTGGCGCCGGACTGAATGGATTCGATAACCATTGCCTGCTGACCCATGGCGGAACACATAATAACCATAGCGCCGGGATCGCCCTCTTTAATCTTCTTGAGAGCCTGGATACCATCCATCTCAGGCATCGTGATGTCCATCAGCACAAGATCGGGTTTCAGCTCGTTGTACTTCTCAACCGCTTTTGCGCCGTTCTCAGCCTCTCCTGCCACGTTATAGCCATTCTTTGTCAGGATGTCCTTGATCATCATTCGCATAAACGCTGCATCATCACATACTAAAATATTTTTTGCCATCTCTCTTCTCCTATCACATATTATTTGATAATTTCGGTTACCCGAATACCAAAGCTTTCCTCAATAACTACTACTTCACCTTTTGCTACGAACTTGCCGTTGACCAGAATATCAATCGGTTCACCGGCAATCTTATCCAGTTCAATGATCGTGCCCGGTGCAAATTCCAGAATCTCCGAAATGGACTTGGATGTTCTGCCCAGCTCTACCGTTACTTCCAACGGCACATCCTTGATCAGTTCGATATTTTCCTGACTCTGCAGCGGGTTGAAATCGCTGGCGAAACTCTGGAACTGAACAGGCTGCACATTCATATTAGGCTGCGGCATCATTTGGGGCATCATCTGCATCTGCGGCATCATCTGGGGCATTCCCATCTGTGGCATTCCCATCTGCATCTGGCTCATATCCATCTGCGGCATCTGCTGCTGCGGCATTGGTTGCGGTGCAGGAGCCGGCGCTGGCGCCGCTGGTGCAGGTGCGGGAGCCGCGGCAGGTGCAGGTGTCTCATCGCCACCCTGGCTGGTAATGAAGGTATCATAAATTTCCTTCGCGAACTCCACTGGGTACAACTGCATAATCGTGGAATCCACCAGCTCGTCAATCTGCATCCTGAAGGAAATCTTTACGAAAGTGCCGCTCAGGAACTCTGCGATATCGCCGCCTGACTTAAACGCCGTCAGGTCTACCAGACTTGCCTCCGGCGGGCTGATATCAATCATCTTTCCGAGCATGGTAGAAAGTGACGTGGCAGAGGAACCCATCATCTGGTTCATCGCCTCTGAGATCGCGGAGAGATGCAGCTCTCCCAACTCCCCGTCCGTATTGCTGCCATCACCGCCCATCATCAGGTCGGTAATGATCTTTACATCATGCTCCTTTAAGATCAGGATATTCGATCCATCCAGTCCCTGGGTATATTTAATCAGAATAAATACGCAGGGCTTTTCATAATCTTCCAGCACATTCTTCCAAGTTGCCATCTTAACCACAGGCGTCGTAATATTGACCTTGCGGTTTACAATGGAGAACAGGGTGGTAGCAGATGCGCCCATGCTGATATTGGCAACTTCGCCGACAGCGTCCTTCTCGATATCCGACAGAAGCGAATCATCCGCTTCATCTCCGTCGAAACCTGCGGTACTTTCATCCGCGGCATCCCCGGAAGAATCGTCTGTACCATTCAAAAGCGCATTTATTTCATCCTGTGATAACATTCCGTCCATGCTTCTTTACTCCCCCTCTCTGATCACCGAAGTGACTCTCACAGCGTTCTTCTCCCGGCTGGTTCCCGGAAGTGCGGTGAATTTTCTGATATTACCCACATACACCGTAAGATCCTGTTCTACCTCGGTATCTAATCGTATAATGTCTCCGATCTGCAGATTTACAAAATCGGTGACCGATATGCTCGTCTTTCCCAGCACCGCTTTGACAGGAACATCCACTCTCTTGATAAGAGCTTCGATATACTCCTCGAAGTCCTCGTCTCCCTGCTCCTGCAGATTTGCGTACCAGTACTTCGTATTGAGCTTATCCATGACGCTCTCCAACGTAAAGAAGGGGAGACATACATTCATAAATCCTTCCACTTCACCGATCTTCATATTCAAGGTGACAATGGCAATCATATCGCTCGGCGCAATGATCTGCGCAAACTGGGAATTGGTCTCAATTCTCTCCATCATAGGATTGATATCCACCACATTCTTCCAGGGCTCTCGCATAAGCTGCATGCAGACTACCATCATTTTCTCTATGATCGTCATTTCAATCTCGGTGAACTCCCTGCCTTTTTCAAGCGGATCACCGGCCCCACCCAGCATCCGGTCTATCATGGTAAATCCCAACTGGGACGCCAGCTCAATCAGAATCATTCCTCCCAGCGGATGAAAATTGACTACCCCCAAAATAACCGGATTGGAAAGGGAGTTTGAAAACTCCGAAAAAATAACCGTTTCGGAACTGGTAACCGATACCTGTATATTCTTTCGCAGGTATACCTGCATGCTCGTGGAGAGCAGCCGTCCGTAATGCTCGTATATAATTTCCAATGTACGCAGATGTTCTCTCGAGAACTTGGTCGGACGTTTAAAGTCGTAGTCCTTAATCTGTTTATCATCCGCGCCATTCAGTTCATCCGTGTCAAGCTCACCGCTGCTCAGGGCGGCAAGCAAATTATCTATCTCGCTCTGTGATAGTACCTCACCCACGAAAGTTCACCTCCTGTGGCAGTGTCATTTAGTCTAAGTACTATCCAAACATGATGTCGCCAAAGGACACGTTATAGATAAACTTGGAATCAAACATGGTTTGTATTCTACCGATAATTTCTTTCTTAATCGCTTCCTGATTATTACGCGCTTCCTCTGTCGTATACTGGGCAAAAACGCTATTGATCTCATCCTTGATCAGGCCTTCCATGGCAGCCAGATTCTCAGCAGAGCCATACTCCTTATAGCCGTCGGCCTTTTTGTTGATGGAAAGGGTAATGGAAACGATGCAGTAGTGATCCTTGTCATCCCCCTCGTCCTTCTTCAGCGGAATCGTCATATTCTCAGCAAAAGAATAGGTTTCGGTATCAGCCATGGAGACAACTTCCTCCCCTCCGCCCTCCGTGCCTGACGCCAACTCCAGATTCAGAGCCGTAGCGATGTTGTCAACCAGCGCGGCAGTCTTCTTAGAAGCGCCCGTCACACTGAACATCATTATGGCGGTCAATACAATGTTTACAATCAACAACGCCAGAATAATAACGGAAATCAGATTCTTTTTCATAATCTTCGTCTTCTCCTTCTACACTTATCTTCTTAATAAGAACTGAGAGAATTATATATTTTAATCTCAACTCTTCTGTTCTTCGCCCTTCCCTCAGGCGTGGCATTGTCCGCCACCGGAAGATATTCCCCACGGCCCGCATGTTTGACGTTCGCCGGGTTCAGATTTGTGATCGAGAGGATATAGTCAAATACCGATAACGCACGCCCCGAACTCAATTCGTTGTTGTTGGAATACTTAGCGCCCGACATGGGAACATTATCTGTATGTCCCTCAATCTCAATCGTACCTTCCGCATAGCGTTCCAAAATCAGTCCCACCTGATCCAGAACCGGTTTGGCTTCCTCCTTCAAAAGCGTGCTCCCCGAATCAAAAAGCAGGGAACCTTTCAGGGTAAGCTGGACAAACTGTGCGGTAAACTGTACCTCCACCTCATCCGCCATATCCCTCTCGTCGACCGCCTCCTGTACCTTCTCGGCAAGCGTTTCGGATTCCTCCATCTGCGCTTCCTCAAGCTGCTCTTTTGCGGCAGCCGCGCCATCGGCTACATCCTCGGATATAATTTCACCGTCGTCCATCTTTCCGGTGCTGTTTATAAATTCATCCAGCTCGTTGAGCTGGCTGACGCCGTTACTGATCAGCATACCGTCTCCGATCGCCTGCGCACCCCCTTCAAACACGGAAAACATCTGATTAAAGGAAGCCACAACCTTTTCCTGCTTCACCTCGTCGACCGTAGACATCGAGAACAACAACACGAAAAAGCACAACAGAAGGTTCATCAG
>CARUOB010000045.1:0-1694 GCA_949076555.1 uncultured Lachnospiraceae bacterium
CGATGAAGGTGCAGCGGAAGCTCCGGCAGCGGCAGATGATACGGCAGCGGAGGAGACAGAGACTCCCGCAGCGGATGACGCGGCAGACGACGGCGCGGAAGCGCCCGCAGCGGCATCGGGCATCACTTACGCATCGATCAATCTGGGGCAGGACTATAAGGATCTGACAACCACGATCAAGTTCATCCATCACAAAACCGACCGTGAGGAGGATGGAACGATACCTGATCTGATCGCTAAATTCAATGAAGTATATCCCGGTATCACGGTGGAGACCGAGGGCATCACGGATTATCAGGAAGATTCCCTGCTTCGTCTTTCTGCCGGGGACTGGGGCGATGTGATGTTCATTCCCGCAGTGGACGCGGCTGAGCTTCCTACATACTTTGTCCCTTACGGCACTGTGGAAGAGATGAGCGAATATATCAATTTTGCGGATCAGTGGAAGGACACGGCAGGCAACTGCTACGGCATCGGTTACATGGGTAACGCGCAGGGCGTTCTCTATAATAAGAAGGTGTTCGCCGACGCGGGCGTGACAACCCTTCCCAAGACGCCCGATGAGTTCATCGCAGCTTTGCAGGCGATCAAGGAAAAGACTGACGCGATTCCGCTTTATACCAACTATGCGGCAGGCTGGACGATGGGCGGCGCATGGGACGGCTATCTCGGCGCGATCACAAACGGTGACGAGACATGGTTAAACCAGAAATTCATCCACGAGGCGGAGCCTTTCAAGGATCACGGAGACGGCACAGGCCCTTACGCACTTTATAAAATTCTCTACGATGCGACGGCGCAGGGTTTGATCGAGGACGACTACACTACCACAGACTGGGAGGGCTGCAAGCCCATGATCAACAACGGCGAGATCGGCACCATGGTGCTCGGCTCCTGGGCGGTTGCACAGATGAAGGCGGCAGGCGATAACCCGGACGATATCGGTTATATGCCTTTCCCGATCACCGTAAACGGACAGCAGTATGCGACGGCGGGTCCTGACTACTGCTACGGCATTAACGTGAACGCTTCCGACGACAACAAGGCGGCAGCTATGGTATTCGTTAAGTGGATGGTAGAGGAGTCCGGCTGGTGCGATCTGGAAGGCGGCTATCCGATTTCCAAGACAGCTCCCACTTCCTTCGTATTTGACGGCGTAAACGTTGTAAACAACGTGACTTCCCTGCCCGGCGAGGAAGATTTCATGAACGAGTTAAACGCGGAGTCCGAGCTTTCCTTCAACGCAGGCGGCGACGCGAAGGTACAGAGAATCGTTGAAGCGGCGGCTACGGGTGCAGAGACCTACGATGACATCATGGCTGACTGGACGGAAGCGTGGAATATGGCGCAGGAGGAATGCGGCATTGAGGTTCTGTATTAAGCGGGAAGAAGCATTCTAAAGATGTGTATAAGTAAGTTGTTATAAGTTTTGCATGGTTAACCGGGGCTGGCACAGGAAAAATCAAAGTGGCAGCCCCCAACTATCAGGAGGGTAGCATATGGCGGCACAGGCAAATACAGCGGGGACGAAAAAGGGATTCCTGCAGTGGGCAAGGAGCAGAAGAGGGCAGCAGATCATTATCATTGTTGCGTTTATGATTATTCCACTGGCTCTGTTATTTACATTTACATATCTTCCGTTCGGGGAGATGGTTGGATTCAGTTTTTATAAGATGAAATATGTGGGAAAGAGA
>CARUOB010000045.1:1704-15161 GCA_949076555.1 uncultured Lachnospiraceae bacterium
ATCTGTTTTATTTTCAAATTCTTCTACACCAGAGGGTTCGTGTTTGACACGGTTCTCCAGTGGTGCGGATTTCAGTTAGACAATCTTCCTTATTGGTTGAAAGACCAGAGTATTAATAATATATCCCTTGTGGGCACGTCCGTGTGGCGTTATTTCGGACAGAATATGGTGCTCTTTATCGGCGCCATCATGTCGGTGGATGCCGAGCTGTATGAGGCGGCGATGCTTGACGGCGCCAACCGGCTTGAACAGTTCCGCTACATTATTCTGCCGAGCATCAAGACCATCGTAACGTTGAACGTGATCCTGTCCATCACCGGCTCCTTGAGCGCGTTCGAGCCGCCTTATGTCATCACAAGCGGCGCCAACGGAACGGGCACTTATTTCGTGGTAATGAACGAGATTGCGCATACCCAGCAAAAAGTAGGTCTGGCTTCGGCCATGGCGGTGGTGCTGCTGCTGATCATCTTTGCGGCCACGATTTTACAGAAACTCTTCTTTAAATATGTGTTCAGGAGCGCGGAGGACGAGGATTTCGGCGCGGCAAAGAAGCGTGAAAAACAGCTTGCGAGATACGCGGCTAGAAAGGCGGGCAGATAAATGACGACATTGCAGAAAATCGTACACTATTTAGCAATTGTACTTAAATATTTGTCACTTGTGTTTTTTTCCTTCATGGCGGTACTGCCGGTCGTTTCCTGTGTGATTACGGCGTTTAAGTCGGAGGAGGAGTACCAGAATACGAATGTCATGACCCTGCCCCAAAGCTGGCTGAATGTGGATAACTTTTTACAGGCTTTTGACAGGGCGAATATGGGCCGGGCGTTTATCAATTCGACCATTATTCTGGTGAGTGTGCTGGTTGTTTCGGTGCTGGTGGGCACTTCCCTTGCTTACATCCTGAACCGCTTTAAGTTTCCGGGCAACGGTCTGATCCGGAACCTGTTTCTGTTTGCGACGCTCCTTCCGGGCATCGCCATGCAGATCGCGGTTTACGGGATCATGGATTCCTTAAACTTCATAAACTCCCTGCCGGGTTACATTATTATGATGTGCGGCACGGACGTTATTTCGATCTATATTTACATTCAGTTTTTTGAGAACATAAGCGTGTCGCTGGATGAATCGGCGATCATCGACGGGGCGTCCTACTTTACGATTTATCATAAGATTCTTTTGCCCCTGTTAAAACCCGCCATCGTGACGTCGTGTATCTTAAAAGGCGTTGGCACTTACAACGAGTATTACTGCGCGAACCTGTATTTACAGAACAAGAAGCTGCTGCCCACCGTGGCCACCAGCCTTTACACCTTTGTGGGTCCGCTGGGAAGCAAGTACAATCTGATCTGCGCAGGCGTGATTATATCCCTGCTTCCGGCGCTGATCGTGTTCGTCCTGTTCCAGAAGCAGATTTACAGCGGCATGACCGCCGGGTCCGTCAAAGGATAGGAAAGTCCGCTTTCTGCGAAACAGGAAGCAAACGGCGGGCCAAATGTATATGCGGGTATCAGGAGAATTACAGAGGAGGATTGCCAATCATGATGGGGGAAGAGATCAAAAGCCATTTGACAGACTGCATCATCCCTTTCTGGAAAGGGCTTCGGGATGATGAGAACGGCGGCTTTGTGGGCTACATGGATTATGACCTGAAACGGGACGAAAAGGCGGTGAAGGGCTGTATCTTAAACAGCCGGATTATTTGGTTTTTCGCAAATGCTTACATGACGCTTCAGGACGAGTCGCTGCTTGACGAGGCGCGGCACGGTTACGAATTTATGAAAAAATTCTGCGTGGATCAGGAGAGGGGCGGTGTGTACTGGTCCGTACGCCATGACGGCACACCGGAGGACACCACGAAGCACACGTACAACCAGGCGTTTTCCATCTATGCGCTTTCTTCTTATTACGATGCGTCGAAGGATGGGAGTGCGCTGGAGCTGGCTATGGAGCTGTTCCATATCATCGAGGAGCGGTGCATGGACGAGGTTGGCTACAAGGAGGCGTTTGACAGGGCGTTTCACGAGATCGAGAACGACAAGCTCTCGGAGAACGGCGTGATTGCGGATAAAACCATGAACACCCTGCTCCACGTGTTCGAGGCGTACACGGAGCTTTTCAGGGTCAGCGGGGATGAGGCGGTGAGGGAGAGGCTTATGTGGATTCTCGACACCATCGCGGAAAAGATTTATAACCCCAAGCTGCACAGGCAGGAAGTATTTTTTGACCGGGAGATGCACACGATTCTGGATCTGCATTCCTACGGGCATGATATCGAGACGGCATGGCTGATCAGAAGAGGAACGGATGTACTAGGGGATGATACCTACGCGGAGAAGATGCTGCCGATTATACTTGACCTGACTGGTCAAGTATATCGGACAGCCTTCGACGGAAAGTCCCTTGCCAACGAGTGCGAGAGAGGTGTGGTGGATGAAAACCGCATCTGGTGGGTGCAGGCGGAGGCGCTGGTGGGCTTTTTGAACGGATACCAGCTTGCGCCGGAGCACACGGAGTATCTGGAAGCGGCGAGAGCCGAGTGGGCGTTTATCAAGGATCATGTGATCGATAAGCGGCCCGGTTCCGAGTGGTTCTGGGATGTGAATAAGGACGGGGAGTCCGTCAGCGGGAAACCGATTGTGGAGCCCTGGAAGTGCCCGTACCATAACGGGAGGATGTGTCTGGAAGTCATTAAAAGAGGGATTGACTGAAGTGGTTAGTGTTGCGGACGCGGGAGCAGACACGGCTATCTACGTCGCCGCGCTCCCGCTCGGCAAAAAGACGCAGCGGACACTAAGCTCGTGAGTTGCGGGGCAACTCAAGACCTCGCCAAGTGCCGGCGTTTTTTGACGGGCTTCTTAAGATAACCGTGTCCGCTCCCGCTGGTTATCGGCAATGTTCACAGCACAAAGAAATGTATTCGTGTAATGACAGGAAGAGAATGACTTTCAGACAAGGGATAAATAAAAAGAAAAAAGGAGGAAAAGGTGAGTATGCTGCATCCACAGTATTACGTGGAATTAGAAAAATATAATAAGCTGATCGGGAGAAAGAATGTAAAGTCGGACGACTATAACGGGATTTACGACCGGTATCAGTATCCGGTTTTGACGAGGGAGCATATTCCGCTGTATTGGCGGTATGACTTAAACCCGGAGACGAACCCTTACTTCATGGAGCGCCTTGGCGTCAACGCGGTGATGAACTCGGGGGCCATCGAGCTGGACGGGAAATATTATCTGGTGGCCAGAATCGAGGGAAATGACAGAAAATCTTTCTTCGGCGTGGCGGAGAGCGACAATGGGATCGACGGTTTTAAATTCTGGGATTATCCGATCCTTCTGCCGGACACCTGCCCGGAGGAGACGAACGTCTACGATATGCGCCTGACGAAACACGAGGACGGCTATATTTACGGCGTGTTCTGCTCCGAGAGCAAGGACACCACGGTGAACGACCTGTCCGCGGCGGTGGCGGCGGCCGGCATCGTGCGGACGAAGGATTTAAAGAACTGGGAGAGACTGCCCAATCTGGTGACGAAGCGCTCTCCCCAGCAGAGAAACGTGGTGCTGCACCCGGAGTTTGTGGACGGCAAGTACGCCTTTTACACAAGGCCTATGGACGACTTTATTGAGACAGGGTCGGGCGGCGGCATCGGCTTCGGACTGTGCGACGATATCACCCACGCGGTGGTGGACGAGGAGAAGATGACCTCCATCCGCAGATACCATACCATCACCGAGGCGAAGAACGGTGCGGGCGCGCCGCCGATCCGGACAGACAAGGGCTGGATCCACATTGCCCACGGCGTGCGCAACACGGCGGCAGGGCTGCGCTATGTGATCTACGCGTTTGCCACGGATTTAAAAGATCCTTCCAGGGTGATCGCGGAGCCTTCCGGCATGTTGATTGGCCCGAGAAACTGGGAGCGGGTGGGCGACGTGTCCAACGTGGTGTTCACAAACGGCGCCATCGCGAAGGATAACGGCGAGGTGTATATCTACTATGCGGCCAGCGATACGAGAATGCATGTGGCAGCGACGACCATCGACAAGCTGACAGACTATGTGTTCCACACGCCAGGCGATCCTTACCGCTCCGTGGAGTGTGTGGCCCAGAGGTGTGAGTTTATTAAGAAAAATCTGGAATTTTTATCCTAACAGTTCAGCCGGAGCAGTAGTTGGCAGACAGATAACGCGGATGGCGCGGTCTTGCGAATGGCGTGTGCTGAACGACAGACAATGAAAATGGAGGAAGAGAAAATGAGTGAAGTAAAAATGATCAGCCCTGTTGTGAGGAATGTGCCTTGGCAGGAGAAGCCGGAGGGACTGACCGGTGCGCCGATCTGGAGATACAGCGAGAACCCGATCATCGGCAGAAATCCGGTGGAGGGCGTTGCCAGAATTTTTAACAGCGCGGTGATGCCTTACGGCGACGCGTTCATCGGCGTGTTCCGAGGGGAACAGACAAACGGCATCCCGTATATTTATCTGGGCCACAGCAAGGATGCGATCCACTGGGAGTTTGAGAAGGAGAAGATTCCTTTTAAGGATGAGGAGGGCAACGACTTTATGCCGGTATACGCATACGACCCCCGTCTGGTGAAGGTGGAGGACACCTACTATATTATCTGGTGTCAGGATTTTTACGGGGCCTCCATCGGTATGGCGAAAACCACGGATTTTAAGACGTTTACGAGAATTGAGAATCCGTTCATTCCCTTTAACAGAAACGCGGTGCTGTTTCCGAGAAAGATAAACGGCAAGTATATGCTCTTAAGCCGTCCTTCCGATTCCGGGCACACGCCCTTTGGCGATATCTTCTTAAGCGAAAGCCCGGATATGGTGTACTGGGGGAAACACAGGCATGTGATGGGTAGAAGTTCCGAGTGGTGGGAGTCCGTCAAGATCGGCGGCGGCGCGGCGCCCATTGAGACCACGGAGGGCTGGCTTTTGTTCTACCACGGCGTGACCGGCACCTGCAACGGTCTGGTGTACTCCATCGGCGGCGCGATATTGGACATCGACAATCCGTCCAAAGTGCTGTACCGCTGTGAGAACTTCCTGCTGACCCCGGAGGAGTGGTACGAGGAGAGAGGCTTCGTTCCCAACGTGTGCTTCCCATGCGCCACCATTCATGACTCCGAGAGCGGCAAGATCGCGCTCTACTACGGTTGTGCGGACAGCTATGTGGGACTGGCGTTCACAAACCTTTCCGAGATCGTGGATTACATCAAAGAGCACAGCCATACCACAGAGTCCGATACGGAAATCGGGATCAGATAAAAGGATTCTGCGCGGGAAAACTGTCTGTGGGATCTGATGGTGCGGATCCGGAAAAACAGGAAATGGAAATAGAAAAAGGGAAAGGGGGCTGTCGCATTAAGAATGATATGCTCCCTTCTAAGTGACAAGTTTTTATTATTTCTCTTGTCTACCTAGAAGGGAGCATATCAATTCGTTAAAGCGACAGCCCCTTGTTAACTTAGAATGAGGATTTAGAATTTCCGCCCGGCGGAAAAGATTAGAAACAATCACTATATTTTTGAGACAGTACGCAAAGAAAACGGAAATTCAGAAATTATTCTGTGTGGTATGGGAGCCGCCAGGGACTTTCTTAAACTGTTAAATCATAGGCGATTGCCCATATTCAATTCTTTATGTAGGGGAGGCGGCTTTCACAAGCCTAAAGTCCAGTAAGCTACAGTTTTATGTTCTGTATTTACAATTTCCTATGCATTTGCGCATAAAAGGCGTTCCGCTTCTGTGAACTCTTCTTCGGTATAACCGCAGGATATAATTTGAGCCTTTGTTAAATTAGCCTGAATCATCCTTTCAATAGCATTAAGGCGTTCTTTTTTAACGCCTTCTTCAAAACTTACTTCCTTAATAGCTTCCGACCAATTGCACATAGTCTGCATCCTCCCTTCCAGCTCGGTTGTCATTATCATTCCATATTTCTCTGTAAGTATACGTTTCTTTTCCTCCACGCTCGATTTGGAAAGCAGCTTTTCCAGCATGGAAATTAATACGTTTTGGGAATCTTTTACGGTTTCTCCGTTTCTTACATTGATAATGATGCCCCGCATCAAGTCTATGTCATATGGATCTCTCTTATTTCCATAAACGGTATTTCTGTCAAGATATATTTCCTCGATGGAGTCACCGTCTTCATTTTTGTTCAAACATAGCCATATGCTCCGGACTTTCTTTAAACTATCATAATCACTATGGTAAAATTCGGCCTGCTTTTGTGCAGAAATCATCCTGGCAAGATAAAATATGATCCTGTTTTCCAAATGATACCCTAGTTTACTGGGATCTGAAGATCTTTGAGCCTCCAAATTAATCAGAAACTTCATTTCTGTTTCCTGATGATATGCAGTAAAACGGATATCAAAGAAAATTTTTCCCTCTCCGGGAATATTGTCTTCCGTGCTGGATGCGTTTATGCGCCCCATGTTTGAAAGCCCTGCATCCAGTGGCTTTGTCCCGATTTCAATATCCGCTCCAATGCTGGCCATAATATCCTCAATCGGCATGTCTTTAAATTCCTGAACGGCATATTTTAAAATCCGAGACAGTATTTGTTTATCTGCAAGCAGGAATTTAATATTTGTATCATAGGCGCTTGAGTCATGTGTTGCCTCAACCGCCTGTGCTAAATTAGTGTCTGCCATCTTTATTCCTTCCTCTGTATACGTTTATCATAGCAAGATTTTCTCAAATCGTAAAAATTCCTGTTGCACTGTTTATATTATACTTGAATTGCGAGATATTATCAATGGATTCCGGCTTACAAGATGATTGCGCATACACATACAATTACCAGGGCATGCTTTACGTGCGTGGCCAACATCGCCATTTATTTGTTTCCAGATTTTCTTTGAATGTTCTAATCTCCCATAAAAAGGGGCTGTCGCTTTAACGAATTCTTAGTGCGACAGCCCCTTTTTGGGTTGTGGGGAGAGGAAAACGGGGGTATAATAGACATATAGACGGTTTTTTGAAAGCGGGGTGTGGCCCATGGGAATTTATTTGAATCCGGGAAACAGGAACTTTTGGAAGGCAGTCCGTTCTGAGATTTATGTGGACAAAACAGGACTGATTGCGGTGACGAATAAATATGTCAATACATTACAGCAGTACCTTTGTGTCAGCAGGCCGAGACGCTTTGGGAAATCTGTGGCGCTGTACATGCTTGCGGCCTATTACAGCAGAGGGTGCGACTCCGAAGAACTGTTTCATGGGTTTCAGATTGAAAAGGAGGAGACATTCAGGGAGCATCTGAATCAGTATGATGTGATCTTTTTGAATATGCAGCAGTTTTTGATCCGGACGAAGATGCAGGAAGTCACGGAATATCTGGAACAGGTTGTTATGGAGGAAATCAGGGAAGAGTATGGAGAGTTGCTTTCAGAGCGGATTACGGGACTTGCGGAAGCGCTTGAGAGGATATATGCGCGGACAGGCAGACAGTTTATCTTCCTGATCGACGAGTGGGACTGCGTGATGCGGGAGCGGCAGGAGTCGGAGGAAATGCAGAAGCAGTATCTCGACTTTCTGCGGAATCTCTTAAAGGATCAGGAGTATGTTGCGCTCGCCTATATGACGGGGATTTTGCCGGTAAAGAAGTACGGCATACATTCCGCTCTCAATATGTTCAAAGAGTATTCCATGACAGACCAGTTTGATCTGGAAGCGTACACGGGATTTACGCAGGAAGAGGTAAAAGAACTATGCGGACGGTATGATATGGACTTTGTGCAGACCGGAAGCTGGTATGACGGCTATCAGTTTCGGCGGACCGGACATATCTATAATCCGCGCTCGGTTGTGATGGCGATGCAGAATCGTGCCTTCTCCAATTACTGGACGACAACAGAAACCTATGAGGCGCTGAAAATTTATATGGACATGGATTTTGACGGGCTGCGGACGGATGTTGTGCATATGCTCGGCGGGGGACGGGTAAAGGTGAACACGTACAGTTTCCGGAATGATATGCGAAATCTGGAGAATAGGGACGATGTGCTGACGCTTTTGATTCATCTTGGCTATCTCGGTTATGACTGCGAGAGGGAGGAAGCCTTTATTCCCAACAAGGAGATTGTCCGGGAGTTTGAGAACGCCATGAGCGTGGGCGGCTGGACAGAAATTATGCGCATTTTAAAGGCGTCGGAAAGGCTGCTTGAGGATACGCTTCGCGGCGATGAGGAGCGTGTTGCCGAGGGGCTTGACAGGGCGCATACGGAGGCGGCGTCTATTCTTTCTTACAATGACGAAAATTCGTTGAGCTGTGCCGTCGGGCTTGCGTACTACAGCGCGAGAAAGGATTACAGGATGGTCAGGGAGTTTCCCACCGGACGGGGCTTTGCGGATGTGGTGTTCCTGCCTCTGCCCCATATAGACAGACCGGCCCTCGTGGTAGAACTGAAATACGACAAGACCGCGCAGGCGGCCATACAGCAGATCAAAGACCGGCAGTATACGCAGGCGCTAGAAGGGTATGTGGGGGATATTCTGCTTGTGGGGATCAATTATGACAAGGAAAACAAGGCGCATGCGTGCGCGATCGAGAAAGTGGAGAAGAAAGACTAGAAATTCATAGTTATATTGCGGGGCACTCGTTTGATCAGACAACGGGTGTCCTTTTTCGTGGGAGCATTATGTCAGGTGTTTCGGCGGCGGAGATGGTACGGGAATGCCGCTTTCGCATAATCTATAACATAGGCGAATTTGATGCAAGGCTGTGAAGGAGAAGGGGACTATGGCGATCGGATACTTGACCATGCAGGCGAGAACTGCCCACGATGCATTGCCGCTTAGCGGTGTAAAGGTCACGGTTTTGGACGATGAACAGAACCGGATTTACGAGCTGACGACGGACGAAAACGGCGAGACGAGAAGAGTGTCGCTTGAAACGATGGACAAAAGCTACTCACAGAACGAGAATTTTACGGGCACGCCCTATGTCTCGTATAATGTGTCCGCACAGGCGGAAGGATTTGAACCGGTATATGTCTCTGATATTCCGGTGTTCGACGGTGAATCGGCCCGTCTTCCGCTTGTTCTCATCCCGATGCAGGGACAGGAGAGGAACGGGATGCAGACGGAAATCATGGTGGGTGCGCCTGCGGTATCCATGGAGGGGGAGCGGGAGCCTGCCGGTTTTTTTCAGGGCGGAGAGTCCGGGCAGGTATTGCGCCAGGTCGTCATTCCCAATCCGATCACGGTACATTTGGGGACGCCGGACGCCTATGCTTCCAACGTGCAGGTGTCATTTCCCGACTATGTGAAAAATGTGGCCAGCAGCGAGATCTATCCGACATGGCCCCAGAACGCGCTTCGTGCGAATATCTACGCCATCATCACCTTTGCGCTGAACCGGGTTTACACGGAGTGGTACCGGGCGAAAGGGTATCCTTTTGATATTACAAACAGTACCGCGTATGATCAGGCTTTCATTTACGGCAGGCCCATCTACGATTCCATAAGCAGGATCGTAGACGAGATTTTCAATGAGTATGTCCGCAGACAGGGGCAGCAGGCGCCCTATTTCACATCCTTTTGCAACGGCACGACGACGACCTGCAGAGGATTGTCCCAGTGGGGCACGGTGACGCTGGCAGATCAGGGCTACACGCCGATCCGGATTCTGCGGTACTATTATCCGAATGACGTGGAGATCGCAGCGACGAATGTGATAACGAATATGCTGTCTTCCTATTCGGGGACGCCTCTCAGGGTGGGGAGCACAGGACTGGATGTGCAGACGATCCAGACCTGGTTGAAACGGATCAGGCAGAATTACCCGGCCATACCGGCGATCACCGACCCGGTGGGAACTTTTGGGGACAGCACCCGGGCGGCGGTGGTGAAATTTCAAAGCATTTTCGGGCTGACGCCTGACGGGATTGTGGGAAAATCCACCTGGTATAAGCTGTCCAGTCTGTACACGGCGGTCACAAGGCTGGCGGAGCTGAACAGCGAGGGAACCAATCTGGGAATCGGGACCGTGCCGCCGTCTTCTGTGCTCAGACAGGGGGCGAGAGGGCAGGACGTGATCACGCTGCAATATCTGCTGGATGTCATTTCCGAGTACTACCCCGATATTCCGGCTGTGGCGCAGGACGGTATATTCGGTGCGGGGACGAGGCAGGCGGTCATAGCTTTCCAGAGAAGGATGGGACTGGCGGCGGACGGCATTGTGGGGCCTGCCACGTGGAACGCGCTGTACCGGACTTATCAGGGAATCGGACAGAATGTGCCTGCGCCGGACCCGGGGCCGGACACCGGGGGCAGTTCCTTTGCCTACACTGTGCGGGCGGGAGATACGCTCTGGCTTCTGGCAAATCGTTTCGGCACGTCGGTTGACGCCATCAAGCGGCTGAACGGACTGACAAGCGACAATCTGCAGGTCGGGCAGGTGCTGCGGATTCCGGCACAGCAGTCTTCGTCATACTTTGATTATACCGTGCGCTCGGGGGATACGCTCTGGCTTTTGGCAAACCGGTTCGGTACCACGGTCGACGCGATCAGGCGGCTGAATGGACTGACAAACGACAATCTGCAGATCGGGCAAGTGCTGCGGATTCCCACATGAGAAAGAAAAAGACATCCGTAAAGGCGGGTGTCTTCTGTTGTTAATCCGAAGATTGCCTTTTGGGATAAGCGTGCTATACTGTAATAAGAGTATTTTTACGATGACGGAGGGAACTATCAGTGAAGATTATAATAGCGGGGGACGGAAAAGTAGGCTCTACGCTGACTAGACAGCTAGTCGCGGAAGGACACGACATTACCCTAATCGACGCGAAAGCGGAGGTTCTGGAGGTGAGCGAGGAACGCTATGATATAATGGCGGTGCAGGGAAACTGCGCGTCCATGGCGACACTTTCCAAGGCGGGCGTAGAGGAGGCCGAGCTTCTGATCGTTATGACGGGAGCGGATGAGGTTAACCTGCTCTGCTGTACGATTGCGCACGGCATGAATCCCAATCTTCATACGATAGCCAGAATACGTAATCCGGAATACAAGGATCAGATTTATCAGATGCGGCATTTGTTTGGATTGTCCATGGTGGTCAATCCGGAGAGACAGGCTGCCATTGAGATGGAGCGTCTGATCAAGTATCCCGGATTTTTAAAGAGAGACACCTTTGCCAAGGGCAGAGTGGAGCTTGTGGAATTAAAGATCGGGGAGGACTCAAAACTTTGCGATGTGGGACTTTTCGATTTGTCCAACGTGGTCAAATGCAAGATTTTGGTCTGTGCCGTTTTGCGGGACAGCAAGGCGGTCATTCCCGACGGTAATTTTGTGCTGCGGGCCGGGGACCGGATTTTCGTGACGGCCTCCACGAGAGAATTGACCATATTCCTCAAAAATATGGGAATTATCACCCACAAAGCAAAAAGGGTGCTTTTGTGCGGCGGCGGGCGGCTCAGCTACTATCTGGCGCAGCTTCTCAATCAGGACGGCATCATGGTGGAGATTATTGAGCAGAACTATGACAGGTGCCTGTCTTTGGCCAACCAGCTTCCCGATGTGACGGTGGTGTGCGGCGATGCCAGCAATGAGTTCCTTCTGGAGCGGGAGCGGATCGGGGAATGTGATGCGCTTGTCACATTGACCGGAGTGGACGAAATGAACCTGTTTATCTCCCTGATCGGCAGCAATACAGAGGTGCCCCAGATCATCACCAAACTCGGCAGACTGTCCAACAACCGGATTCTGGATAAGCTGCCTGTGGGAAGCACCATCAGCCCGAAGGAACTTTGCTGCAATGACATTGTGCGGTATGTGCGGGCGATCCGCAACCAGACGGGAGCGGCTCAGGCGGTCAATGTGATCGCGGACGGGCAGGCGGAGGCCATAGAGTTTATTGTGGATGACAGTACGAGACATTGCGGGGAACCTTTGAAGAAATTAAAGCTGAAGAAGAATATCCGTGTGGCGGGTATTAACAGGCACAACAGCTTTGAGATACCAAACGGCGACTCCTCTTATCAACGGGGGGATGCCGTGATTATCGTGACTGGCAGGGACGAAGTGATCTACCAGCTCAATGATATTTTTGCATAAAACGGATATTCTCCGTAACGATTGGAATTGTGGTGAGTCGTATGAATTATCGAATGATGGGAAAATTTATCAGCCGGATTCTTATAGTGGAAGCGATATTTATGGTTCCGGCGCTGCTGATCAGTGTTTTTCATAAGGAGTCAAACGCGGTGTCCGGTTTTTTGACCAGCATAGTCATTACAATGGCGACGGCTCTGTTTCTGTATTTGCTTTGCAGAAAGGCAAAAAAGGGTTTTTATGCGAGAGAGGGTCTTGTATGTGTGGGCGCGAGCTGGATTGTGATGAGTCTTTTGGGCTGTCTGCCTTTCTATTTTTCGAGGGAGATTCCGCATTTTGTGGATGCGCTTTTTGAGACGGTTTCCGGGTTTACCACGACCGGGGCGTCCATCTTAGCGGAGGTGGAGCCGTTGTCCATGGGAAATCTCTACTGGCGCAGTTTTACGCACTGGCTGGGCGGCATGGGTGTGCTTGTGTTCGTGTTAGCCATTGGCAGGGGACGGGAGAAGAGCGACGGTTATACCATGCATCTTTTGCGGGCGGAAAGCCCCGGACCCAAGGTGGAAAAACTGGTGCCGAAGATGAAGGATACGGCGAAAATCCTGTATTTCATCTATGTCTTTTTGACGATTCTCAACGTGTTTTTTCTGCTGCTTGGAAAGATGCCCCTGTTTGATGCGGTCTGTACCGCGTTCGGGACGGCGGGCACAGGCGGTTTCGGCATCAAGAACGACAGCATAGCCGGGTACAGCCCGTATCTGCAAAATGTCTGCACCGTGTTTATGATGTTGTTTGGCGTGAACTTTAGCTGTTACTATCTGCTGGCGATCCGTCAGGTAAAAAATGTGTTTAAGGACGAGGAACTGCGGTTTTATCTGGGGACGGCGCTTGTCAGCATTCTGTTGATTGCCTGGAATGTGCGGGGATTTTACGCGACGGTTGAGGAAGCGTTCCGGCATGCCGCCTTTCAGGTGGCGAGCATTATGACGACCACGGGTTTTGCCACCACGGATTTTGATCTGTGGCCAAGCTTTTCCAAAGCGATCCTGCTGGGGCTTATGATCGTGGGCGCCTGTGCGGGAAGTACGGGCGGTGGGTTTAAGTGCGGACGCACACTTCTTCTGATCAAGAGCCTGCGGCGCAATGTGCGGCAGATTCTTCACCCGCAAAAGGTGCAGGTGGTGCGTGTGAACGGCCAGATGGTGACCGAGAGGGTGCTTGACAATACAAACGCGTACTTGGCGGCTTACGCCTTTATTATCGTATTCAGCTTTATCGTGATTTCCATAGACGGCTTTTCACCGATGACGAATTTTGTCATACGTTATACTAAAAAGACTAAAAGGAGTTTTGTCATGAACAACCAATATTCAAATTCAT
>CARUOB010000045.1:15171-20562 GCA_949076555.1 uncultured Lachnospiraceae bacterium
GCCTGCTTCAACAACATCGGACCGGGACTTGAGAGCGTGGGACCGACATGCAATTTTGGGGATTACGGGCTTTTGTCAAAGCTCCTCCTCATCGTGGATATGCTGGCGGGACGTCTGGAAATTTTTCCGATCTTGATTTTGTTTTCCAGAAGTACGTGGAGCGGGAGATAGGGACGTGAACCGGGCCGGACAGCGCTTATGCGTTTCGGTCAGAGGGCGGCAGAGCCTTCGGAGGAAATGTCCGCTATACGGAATGTTATGACTTTTTGCAGCTCCGATAGGCTCATCTCGATCTGCAGGCCGATTTTGCCGCCGCTGAAAAAGATCTCTCCGAAAGTTTCCGCGCTGGCATCGATCACGGTGGGGAAGAATTTTTTCATACCGACAGGAGAGCAGCCGCCGTGGATGTAGCCTGTGAGCGGCAGCAGTTCCCTGGCTTTTATCATTTCAATGCTCTTTTCATTCACCGCTTTTGCCGCCTTTTTCAGATCCAGTTCCCGGTTTACCGGGACAAGAAAGACATAGTGTCCGGCGGATTTCCCGACGGTAACCAGCGTCTTAAAGACCCGGCCGGGATTTTCCCCCAGATAATCCGCAACTTCTAAACCGCTTAGCGCATCGGACTGCGAGTAATCGTGCACCTGAAATTGCAGCTTCTTCTGTTCCAGTGAGCGTATGGCGTTGGTCTTTTCTTCTCTGTTTTTCATTCCCGTTTCTCCTGTCACTGTTATAGGCAATTGCGAAACTCTTCAAATTGCTGCTTTTATTTGTGCAAAGTCAATACCCTTCAAAGAGTTTCGAAATTACCTGTTTTAGGAGTATAGCATAAAATCCGCACAGCGGCAATGATGCGCAATGCAGAAATATGCCGGGGAGGTATTGTGCGGCTCTATACTTTCTGTTAAAATACATTAACGGGGTACTGCCATAACGGGATAGGCGGTCAGTCCTTCTTCGCAGAGGGACTATCCCTCTGACAACGGATAAAACCGGGAAAGGAGGGATTGCTTATGAGTGACTATGAACTGCTGACGGTTGTTCTGATGATTCTTGGAATCATTGTGTCGATTCTGATAGCGTACATAAACCACACAAAAAAGTAACCGCCCCAGCCCAAGGAAACGGTTACTTTCTTTTTAGGTAATTAAACTTGGACTGACCGTCTATCGGCAGTACCTCTTTTGATGTTTTTATTGTAACAGATTCCTCCGAGGATGTCAAACGCCGAGGGGCGGCTCTCGAAAATTCAATTTTCGCAATGCTGTGGAAACCGTTTTTCGTATTGAGAGATGGTTCTGATTGTGGTACACTAGTAAAAGAACTTTACAGTAACCACCCTTTAGGGAAAGCCGGAAGGGCCAATATAGAAAGGGGAGTAAAATGGAAAATACAAAAGCAACAGCACAGACAAACGCACCGGCGCAGACAGATGCAGAGGTGAAGAAAGAAATCGAAACGGAAGTTATATTACAATACCGCAATTACGAGGTAAATATGGATGATGTGACCGAACGGGTCAAGGCACATTACATGGCCAAGGGCTTTAAGGCAGATTCCATCGAGAACATGCAGATCTACGTAAAGCCCGAGGATTTCACGGCCTACTATGTGATCAATGACGGCGTGGTGGGAAAAGTAAGTCTTTTCTAAACAGCCGTCTGGCGGCGTTATGCCGCCGCATATTTATCATCATTGGAAATTCCGCCGTTTGTTTAGAAGACAGGCAGCAGCTCCACCAAAAACGCGACAGCGCAGCACAGCACGGCCACCTGAAAGAGACTACAGCCTTTCCATGCAAGGATGATGCCCGCGATCAGGGCGAGGAGTCCGGCCGCAGGCGTCTGCGTGGCCTCCATGATGGCGGGAAATGTCATGACGGCAAGAGTCGCGTAAGGTACGTAAAAGAGGAACGCACGCAGATACTTGTTGGTGATTTCCTTACGGATCAGCACAAGAGGCGCCATGCGGATCAGATAGGAGACTGCTGCCATCACCAGAAGATAAATCCAGATATTATGTTCCATTTCTAAGATACCTCCTTTGATTCGCCGTTGTCGGACGATGATTTTTCTCCGGAATTGACCATATCGGTCGGAAACAGAACCGCCGCAAGAAGGGCCAGCGTAACAGTGAGTGCGATGGTCTTTATTCCTGTGGAAAGACCGCTAAATAAGGGCAGGCGGTTTACGAGATAGCTGGCGGCAAAACCGGCGGCCACCACACCCGCAATCACCCGGTTCTTTCTGGCGGGCGGGATGATAATCGCTAAGAACATACCATAAAGCCCTACGCTCAATGCGCTGACCACTCTGGTCGGCAGCACATTTCCCATAATCACACCGAAAAAAGTGCCGAAAGCCCATCCGGGAATCGCCACCGCCATGGCGCCGTAGGCGTACCACGGATTCAGATACCCGGGCTGTGCCACACAGATACCGAAGATCTCGTCGGTCACGTCGTAGGCGATCAGCATCCGGTGGCGCAGTGGCGTGTCCGGCTTCAGCTTTTGGCTGAGGGCGCAGGACATAAGCAGATATCTGACATTGACCACTAAAGTCATCACAGCCATTTCCACATAGCTGCTGCCCGCGGCGATCAGGGCGAACCCGGCGTATTCTCCGGCGGAAGCGTTGTTCAACGCGCTTGCAATGAGCGCCTGTATGGAGGAGAGTCCCGCGTTTCTGGCGGCAATGCCAAGCGTGAATGCCACCGCAAAATATCCAAGCGCGATGGGGCTGCCGTCCCGCATGCCGTGCCGGAAGTAGATTTTATTTTGTGTTGTCATGGTAATCGAACACTCCTTCGTTCTTCGTCCTATAGTAAATGACTGGTCAAATCGAGCGCTTTATGCTCGATTTAGTATAGCACCAGCGGGGGCAGAACGCAATATGGGGACAGGGCGGAAGGAAAAACGTGAACGGGTAAAAAATATGGAAGAAAGTGGCGACTGGCATTTTAAGTTTTGGGTTGACAAGGAGGAAAAAAGTGTTATAATGTACTTGTTCAATAAGTACATTAAGTACAATTTGGAAGGAGAAAAACGTGGAGATCATTATCAGCAACAATGCCAACAAACCGATTTATGAGCAGATCACGTCGCAGATTAAGGCAATGATAATGAGCGGGGAGCTGCAGCCGGGGGAATCCATTCCCTCCATGCGGGCATTGGCGAAGTCCATTCATGTGAGCGTCATCACGGTACAGAAGGCTTATGAGGAGCTGCAGCGGGACGGATTTATCGATACCACAGTGGGCAGGGGCAGTTTTGTGGCGGCGCAGAACAAAGAACTGTATCAGGAGGAGCAGCAGCGGATTGCCGAGGCGCATTTACAGGCCGCCGCCGAGATCGGCAGGACGAGCAATATACCGCTGGAGAGACTGACGAAAATACTGGCGTTGTTTTATGAGGACGTAGAGTGAGAGGAACCTATATCATACGGCGCAGAGACATTTTGACAAGACGTGCCGGAGACTGCCGGAGAAAGGAAAAGTATATGGAAAATATATTAGAATTGCACAATCTTACCAAGTCGTACCCGAAATCGGAGTTTACACTCGAACAGATCACTTTTTCTCTGCCTTACGGGTCGATTCTCGGGTTTGTGGGGGAAAACGGCGCCGGGAAGACGACGACCATCAGCTGTATTTTAAATACGGCGGCAAAGGACAGCGGCACGGTAAAACTTTTCGGTAAGGAAATGGGTGACGGGGATACGGATATCCGGGAAAGGATAGGCGTGGTCTACGATGGGGATAATTTCCCCGGATTCTGGACGGCGAAGCAGTTGTCGAAGGTGATGGCGGGACTTTATAGGAACTGGGATGAGGCGTTGTTTCGGAAATATCTGGAGGAATTTCATCTGCCGTCAAAGCAAAAGATCAGGCATTATTCCAAGGGAATGACCATGAAGCTGGCCATTGCCGCCGCGCTTTCGCACCATCCGGAACTTTTGATTCTGGATGAGGCGACAAGCGGTCTTGACCCTGTGATGCGGGATGACATGCTGGACGTTTTTCTGGAATTTGTGCAGGAGGAAAACCATGCCATTCTCCTGTCGTCCCATATTACGAGCGATCTGGAAAAGGTGGCGGATACGATCGCGTTTATCCACGAAGGCAGGCTTATTCTGACGGAGGCGAAAGATGAGCTGATCTATCGGTACGCGGTGATGCGTTGTAAGGAAAGCCAGTTTCGGACATTGGACAAGGAGGATATTCTGGCATACCGGAAGCGGGATATGCAGATCGATGTGCTGGTGGCAGATGGAAGTAAGGCGAGACATAAATATAAGGAAGTGGTGGTGGATCACACTTCGGTGGACGAGATTATGCTGCTGTTAATGAAGGGAGAGAGGATATGAGAGGTCTTTTGAGGAATAATTTTTACGGGACGCTTGCGGGAGCGAAAGCGTTCGCGGGGATCGCGGTTTTGCTGGGCGTTTTTGTGGTCGCCATGGATAATGCCATTCCAACGCTGATTATCAGCTACGCGCTTCTGGTAATGATTGGGTTTTCCCTCAATTCCATAGCGAGTATCAGGAAGGACAGCGCCACGAAATGGGCGAAATACAAGCTGACTGCACCGGTCAAAAGAGCGGATGTCGTGAAAAGTTTTTTTGTCAGCCAGCTTTTGTGGCTGGCCGTGGGAACCGGGTTTGCCGCTACGGCAGTCGCCTTGTCTGTCGCGCTGCATGGCTTTCCCTTCGACAGGAGCACGGATGTTTTTATGCTGTTTGTGGTGGGAATCGGGATCAGTCTGTTTATGGGAGCGTTTTTTGTTCCACTCTATTTTCTGAGCGGGGAGGAGCGCAGCGAAGTGATTCTGGTGGTAAGCCTGCTGGGCGGGGTGGGTATGCTTATGGGATTGACCGCTTTGATTAATAAGCGATATCCGGGAACTATGACGTCCCGTCAGATCGTTTTTAGCGGTATTTTTATGATTGCATGCGGCGCAGCGGCGTTCGCATTGTCCTGTCCGGTCGCGGCGAGGGTGTTTCGGAGGAAGGAGTATTAGAAAGTTCCTGTGCTGTGTGGGTGGCTGATGGAATAAAAGAGGCGGCGGATTGTCTGATCGGATAATCGCTGCTTCTTTTTTGTTCTTTGTATTTCCTTTTTTCCAACCCATAGTTAAGAACATCTTCACCATCTGCCTTTCCCGTCAATGAAAATAAGAAAGAGAACACAAAAAATAGAAATAGTTGTTGACAAACAATATTATATGTCATATATTATGTGTAGAAACAATATTATACGGAATATAATATTGTATATTTAAATAATATTATAGGATAACAGAGGTGATTGAAGGGAGGATAACTCCGAAAGCGATGACAATGAAATATGGAAACAAGAAGAAAGGGGTCATTTACATGGTTTTTAACACAGGTGCGG
>CARUOB010000045.1:20572-27576 GCA_949076555.1 uncultured Lachnospiraceae bacterium
GGCATTGCTGGACGCCATCGTGCTGGCTGTTGTGTCCCATGAGACGGAAGGAACCTATGGCTACAAGATCACGCAGGAAGTGCGGCTGGTCATAGAGATCTCCGAGTCAACGCTGTATCCGGTTCTGCGAAGACTGCAGAAGGATGAATGCCTGCAGATTTACGACATGGAATGCGCGGGAAGAAACAGGCGTTATTACAGGATCACGGAGAAGGGAAGGGCACAGCTCAATCTTTACGTCAGCGAATGGTATCGATATTCTGCCAAATTGAACAGTATTTTTGAGGGAGGACTGAAAATTGAAAAATAAGTCCGATGACCTTATTTTTCAATTGGAAATTTGTGAGGATTCGGAATGGAGGAGAAAATGAACAGAACGGAATTTATGAGCAGTCTGACCGCGCTTCTACAGGATGTGCCGCCTGCGGAGCGGGAGGAGGCGATCACTTATTATAATGAATACTTTGACGATGCGGGCGAGGGAAACGAAGCGGGTGTGATCGCGGCCCTTGGCTCACCGGAGGAGCTTGCCAGAGCAATTAAGGCGGGGCTTTTCGACGGCGGGAACGGAGGCGAGTTTACGGAGTCCGGCTTTCACGGATATGAGCAGAGAACTAAAAATCAAATTATGTCAACCACGCAGCAGGGCGGCGCGCAGGCGGACGGCGCAGGGAACGCATACGGCAGGCAGGCGAATGGAGGAAACAGTGCACAGGGTTCCTATGGCCAGCAGGCGGACGGCGCAGGAAGCGCATACGGCGGGCAGGCGAATGGGGGAAACAGTGCATATGGCAGACAGACGAATGCGGGGAACGGTGCATATGGCGGTTACGGGCAGCAGGCAGCCGGCGGGGGAAACACATATGGCGGTTACAGCCGGCAGACAGCCGGTGCGGGAAACACGTATGGCGGCTATGGCCAGCAGGCAGCAGGACAGGGCAGACCGCAGAAGGAACCTATGACGGGCAGACAGATCGCGCTGATCATCGTGCTGGCGGTTGTGCTCTCTCCGGTCTGGATCGGCGTGTTGGGCGGGCTTTTTGGAGGCGGCGTGGGCATATTGGCCGGTCTGCTCGGCGTTTTCATTGCGTTTCTGGTGGTGGGCATTGTGCTGACGGTGGCAGGTATCGCACTGGTGATTGCGGGATTTGCAGCCTTGATTAGCGCGCCGCTTGGAGGTTTGTGTCTGGTTGGCGGCGGTCTGATTATGGTGGCGGTCGGCTTGGTTTTCGTCTGGCTGATGGTGCTTGTGGTAGGTACGGCGATCCCGGCCCTGTTCAGGGGATGCGTGAATTTGTGCCGTAGATTGTTTCACGGGGGAGGTGCTAAAGTTGAATAAATTCTCTGAAGAGCAATTTATTCAACTGGGAATTTGTGCAGAAGCATCACAAATTCCCTTGATCGCAGAGCAGAATTGGAGATTTTGCTCGCGTTCCTCAGCATTGAATGCTTCGGAATGGAGGAAAGCATGAAAAGATTTACAAAGGGCTGTCTGATGACGGCGTTGGTTCTGTTTATTATAGGTTTTGCTCTCAGCGTTGTGTGCGGACTGCTTGGCGGGTTCCGACAGTTGGAGGAGATGGGAAGCCTGGGCAGTTTGCGCGGCATTCCGTTCATCTGGCACAGGAATGCCGACGGCGACTGGCGGATTGGCTACCTGCGGTCTTGGGGCTATGACGAGGATGATTTGGAGCGTATCGAGGAAATTAAAGATATTGAGGATATAGAAGATATCGGGGAGCTGCGCGAGACAATGGATCGTGTGACGGAGAAAAAATTGAAAGAAATGGAAGGGAAAGCGGAGCAGCTTGCGCTCACGGCCGACACCCTCGGCAGTCTTGAGATTGACGTGGAGGACTGCAATGTGGTGATCTGGAAATCTGAGGATGCGCATGTGTGGATTTATGTGGACGGTGATTCCAACAGACCGCATTATTCCGTTGAGAATGAGAACGGCAGAAGTGAACTGACTATTGAAAACGAGGTGAAGCGCCGTCTCGGGCACTGGCGCAACGGGCCAAATAATACCGTTTATCTGCGCCTGCCGGAGGGCTGTGCGCTGGAGGAGTGTGAAATAGACATGGGCGCCGGCTATATGGACAGCATTTTCATAAAAGCGAAGCAGGTAAATATGAATCTGGGGGCCGGGATGGTTGAGGCGGATGGATTTTGGGGAGAGGAGATCAGTGTCGCTGTGGGCGCGGGAGAACTTCTCGCGGACCGCATCACAGCGGGGAAGGCGGATTTTGAGATTGGCGCCGGGCATATGAGTATAGGTGAGCTTTCCGTCAGCGGCGAGATGGATCTGGATGTGAGCATGGGTGTGGCTGAGGTTGCGGGCGCCATATCGGGAGATCTGGATGTGGAGTGCGGTATGGGTGAAATCGTTATGAACCTTGCCGGTTCCGAGGACGACCACAGCTACTATGTGGAGTGTGGCATGGGAAATGTCGTTGTGGGGAGCTACAGCCACGGCGGTGTTGCGTCGCATAAAGCATGGAATGCTGGAAAAAGCAGCTATTTTGATATAAACTGTAATATGGGTAATGTGACTGTGACCTTTGAAAACTAAAATAAGATAGCACAGAAATGGAGGAAAAACATGAATAACGATATCAGAAAATTAATGAGATCAAGGGAAAATAAAATGATATGCGGCGTCTGCGGGGGAATCGGGGAGTACCTCAACATAGATCCCACGCTGGTGCGTCTGATCTGGGCGATTTGCTCTGTGGCCAGCGTAGGCATGGGACTGCTCGTCTATTTCGTGGCGGCGGTGGTGATGCCTGAGAACAACGATGCCTATATGTAAAAATCTGTCATAGCAGGAAACGAAGGGCGGGAGGTTGTGTTATGTAAACCTCCCGCCCTCTTTCTAAATAATAGGAAATTGCGATAGTGTAAAACATGCAAGGAGAATGCGAAGCATTCTCTGAATCGAGCGTGCTGACGCTCGATTTTTTAATGAAAACGGTCCGAAAGGATTTTCACGGCGATTTCTCGTTCCTTATTGGACACCTTTTTGTCATATCGTAAAAAACAGTCCCGACTTTTTCAGCGCGGGCCGCACCGCGTTGTACACCAGAACGGCCACGATCGTGGAGGTCACCGCGTTGATGGAGGTGGACATCACATTCCACGCCAGAGTCACTTCCGCGGCGGGTTTTCCAAGAATCGCCAGCTTGTAAAAGTAGCCGAACAGCGGGTCAAAAATCACGTTGAATAAAAGCCCGCCCACAGCGGCGATGAGAGACCATTTGTATACTTTTTTGGTGTCGGTTTCGGCGCTGATGTGCGCGATTTTGTGGGCGATCAGTCCGGTGATCAGGCCGATGCAGAGTTTCAGAATAAAAGTTTTCGGGGCGTAAACCACATAGACCGGATCAAAGAGATCGCCTATGGTCATGCCGATGGCGCCGCCAAGTCCGCCGTACACGCCGCCAAGCAGCAGTGCGCCCAGCACGCAGACCGCGTTCCCCAGATGGATGGAGGTGGCGTCTCCTCCCGGCAGGGGAATTTTGATCTGTAAAAAAGTGAACACCACGTAGGATAGTGCGGCAAAGATGCCCGTAAATACAATCTTCAACAGTTTTTCGTTTTTCATATGGATTTGTCCTTTCTTTGCGTTCTATCAAAAATTTCCAGTGCGTTTACCGATAGACTTATCTTATACCAAAATAACTCTTTTAAAAGTACCACTTTGCATTTTTTTAACCATACCAGATGCCGAATCGCAGGGCGGGAAAGACGTCTCTAAAAAAATGATACCTAAATAACAAAAGATACCTTCATTCCCGCTGCCTTGTTTATTAGGATGTAAGAAACAGTCTGAAAGACAGCGCTTCGAGGAAGCGGAAAGGGAGGGGCGTATGGAAGGATATCAGTTTTTGGATGAACAGGGAACTTTTGCACTGGAACAGCCGGAAAACTACAGTTGCCAGTATTTTCCCATAGCGGGAGAAAAGGGGTTAAAGAGTGCGCTTTCGCCGACTTTCGGCGGCGACAGCAAGAGGGACCAGAACGCGTTTCTGCTTGAGCCGGTCAATGTGGAAAATCTGCACAACAACCGCTCTTCCAGAAATTTCTGGTGCCATATAGAGGGGAAGGGAAGCTGGTCTGCGACGGGCGCGTCGGCGGAGGCGGAAGCGGCGAAATTTACGGACAGACAGGAAAAGAGCGTTCTCACGGCGGGGCTGATGTGGCAGAGCGTGACGCGCATCTCGGAAAAATACGGGCTGGAGTCGAAGGTCACATCCTTCGTGCCGGTGGATCACGACGTGGAACTTATGCGGGTGGAGCTTAGAAACTGCGGGGATCGGGAACTTTCGTTTGTGCCTGTGGCGGCGGTGCCGCTCTATGGCAGAAGCGCGGACAATCTACGGGATCACAGGCATGTCACGGCGCTGCTTCACCGTATACATGTCAGGCAGGAGGGGGTGGTGGTTACGCCCACGCTCTCCTTTGACGAAAGGGGACACCGGGTCAACAAGGTCAGTTATTTTGTGTGCGGCATGACGGGGGACGGGAGCGCGCCGCAGGCATTCTTTCCGACCGTGGAAGCATTTCTGGGGGAGGGCGGCACTTATACCGCGCCCCGCGCCGTTATGGAGAATGCGCCGGGCGTTTCGGCGGGCACGTCCGTAGAAGGGAAGGAAGCCATGGGCGGCCTGAAATTCGAAAAGACGGTGCTGTTGCCCGGGGCGCGCACTTCCTTCACCGTTTTGCTGGGCATTACGGAGAAGCCGGAAACCATCGCGGAGACGGTGGCGGCGTATCGGACCGAAGAACTGGTGGAGGCAGCCTTTGTCAAAACGAAGGAGAGCTGGCAGGAGAAGGTCAATATACGGTATCACACGGGAGACAGGAACTTTGACGGCTTTATGCGGTGGGTGAGTTTTCAGCCTACGCTTCGCAGGATTTACGGCTGCTCTTTCCTGCCCTACCACGACTACGGCAAAGGCGGACGGGGATGGCGCGATCTGTGGCAGGATTGTCTGGCGCTGCTTTTGATGAATCCGGACGGGGTGCGGCAGATGCTTCTCGACAATTTTGGCGGGGTGCGCATGGACGGGACCAACGCCACGATCATCGGCGCGAAGCAGGGAGAGTTCGTCGCGGACCGGAATAACATTACAAGGGTGTGGATGGATCACGGCGTCTGGCCCTTTATGACGACGAAGCTGTATATGGATCAGACCGGGGATCTGGAAATTCTGGAAAACAAGGTGCCTTACTTTAAGGACAGGCAGGCAGAGCGGGGCACGGCGTCCGACGAGGCGTGGAACGATGCTTACGGCAGTCTGCAGAAGACCGCGGACGGGCACACATACTGTGGAACGGTGCTGGAGCATCTGCTGGTACAAAACCTCTGCGCTTTCTATGAGGTGGGCGCACACAATCATTGCAGGCTGCGGGGCGCGGACTGGAACGATGCGCTGGATATGGCGCCGGATCAGGGGGAGAGCGTGGCGTTTACGAACGCTTATGCAGGAAATCTGCGGGAACTGGCACAGTGTTTGCGGCTTTACCGGGAAAGGACAGGGAAAAAGGAGACCGCCGTCGCGGAGGAACTGCTCTGCCTGCTCAAAACAGACAAGGCTGTGTATGACAGCCCGGAGAAAAAAGGACAGGTGCTTTGGCAGTATGTGAAAGCATGCCGCCACAGCGTAAGTGGGAAGACCGTTGCGGTGGGTCTGGATGCGCTTGCTAAGAATCTGGAAGAGAAGGCGGACTGGATGGCGGCCCATATCAGACAGACCGAGTGGGTGACGGATCGGGAGGAAAACGGCTGGTTTAACGGCTACTATGACAACCACGGCAGACAGGTGGAGGGAGCGGGCGAAAAAGACGTGCGCATGATGCTGACGGGACAGGTCTTTGCCATCATGGGAGGCACCGCCGATTCGGAACAGATCCGCAGTATTGTCAAAAGCGCGGACACTTACCTGTACGACGACAAAATCGGCGGCTACCGGCTGAATACCGATTTCCGAGAGCTGAAGACAGATCTTGGGCGAATGTTTGGGTTTGCCTACGGGGAGAAGGAGAACGGCGCGGTATTTTCCCACATGGCGGTGATGTACGCCAACGCCCTGTACCGCAGAGGATTTGCGAAAGAGGGACACAGGGCGCTGCAGACGCTTGCGGATACGGCTCTGCGGTTCGGGACGAGTCGGATTTATCCGGGCATTCCCGAGTATTTCAACAACGAGGGGCGGGGGATGTACCATTATCTGACGGGGGCGGCAAGCTGGTATATGCTCACCTTTGTGACGGAGGCTTTTGGCGTCAGGGGAAAGACGGGTGATCTGGAGATTGCCCCGGCGCTGATGCGCGAACAGTTTGACGAAAGCGGGACGGCTGTGCTGGAACTGCCCTTTGGAGGAAAGCGATTCCGTATCAGCATAAAGAATCCCCACAAGCTGGCGTATGGCGATTACCGCGTCGAGTCTGCTTCGGTGGATGGCAGGGAAATCCCGAATGGGTGTAAGGCGGTACTTTCACGGGCCGATATAGAAAACTTATCGGACGGCGTGCATGAGATAGAGATTTTGCTTGGGAAAGGAGCAGAGGGGCAGCGATGAGACAGGAGCAGAAGAAATATAGAATGAAAGACTACGGCAGAAAATCAACTTTCGCAAGTTTTCTGCCGGGGATTGCGGGACTGCAGGGCATACCGATCTGGTGCTATTATGTAAACCGCGGTCAGGGAGTTGTCAGCTTCGGCGTGGACAATAAGGACGGCGCGATCATGGAGTTTTATCCGGCGCACACGGCTTACCAGAATGTGAAACGGACGGGGTTCCGCACATTTCTTCGGAAAAACGGGAACTATTTGGAATGTTTCTCGCAGGAAAAGTGGGAACAGGAGATGGAGATTGGCATGAACAGCCTGTCCCTGCGGGAAAGGAATGAGGAGCAGAAACTTCTGACAGAGGTGGATTATTTTATCCTGCCCGGGGAGAAAATCGGCGCCCTTGTCAGGAAGGTGACCGTGACAAACG
>CARUOB010000046.1:0-25591 GCA_949076555.1 uncultured Lachnospiraceae bacterium
CCCATGCAGGCTTCGTGCCCGCTTTTTTCTTTTTCTATTCTATCTTATGCACGGCAAAAAAGTCAATCCCTTATCCTGCCTTTCTGCGAAATCGCCCGATGAATCGCATTGAGCACACGCTTTTTATCGGCGCTCCACATAGGCGCCACCAGCGTGCGCTTGTCCCCGTCGCCTGTCAAGCGATGGATGACCATATTTTTCGGAAGCAGGGCAACACACTCCGCCACCAGCTCCACATAGCTTTCGAAGGTGAGCGTTTCGAACTTCCTTTTCCAGATCCGTGCCCCTGATCACATGCAAAAGCTGCAGTTTTATGCCGTCCGCGCGGCTTTTCCCCACATAAGATACCGTGTCAAGCATATCCTGTCTTGACTCACCCGGCAGTCCGAGCATCACATGGGTTATCACTTCGATGCCCCGCGCTTTCAGTCGGTTTACGGCATCGTCGTACACGGATAGCGGATAGCCCCGGCGGATGTAGGCAGCCGTCGCAGGGTGTATCGTCTGGAGTCCGAGTTCTACCCAGACCGGTTTTATCCGCCTGCACTCACATAACAGGTCAAGCACCTCGTCCGGAAGACAGTCCGGGCGCGTTGCAACGGACAACACCGCAACATCCTTGTGGTTGATCGCCTCCATATACAGAGAGCGCAGTTTCCCCACAGGCGCATACGTATTTGTAAAAGCCTGAAAATACGCAATGTATCTGCCATTCTTTATTTTTGCCGCTACCCGGTCCTTCCCCTTTTCGATCTGCTGCGTGATGCTCATCGCGCAATCCCCGGCAAACTCTCCCGAACCCGCCCCGGAACAGAAAATGCATCCGCGGGTGTCTGTCGTGCCGTCCCGGTTCGGACAGGTAAATCCGCCGTCCAAAGCGATCTTGTACAGTTTTTGGCCAAACGTATCGTGCAAATATTGATTTAGCGTGTACATTTCCATATGAATCCGCATCCGTTCAAACCGCAGTAATACACCGACTACACAATCCGCCTCACCGTAATGATATTCCGGTAAGTAGCCGAGGTGATTTTAATCCCCGTCCGCTCCGTGCTGGCGTGTACAATCTGTCCGTTTCCAATATAAATACCGACATGGCCGCCGTAATAAATCACATCTCCCGGCCTTGCGTCGGAGTAGGACACACCTTTGCCCGCAGTTGACTGCGAGTAGGAGCTTCTGGGAAGACTGATGCCAAAGTTCTTGTAGACCGACATCACGAAGCCGGAACAGTCTGCCCCGTTTGTCAGGCTCGTGCCGCCCGCCACATAGGGATTTCCGATAAACTTACAGGCATAATTCGCGATATCCTGCCCTTTTCCGCCGCCGGACGACGTGGGCTTTGGCGTTTCCTGTTTCTTCGGCTTCTCCTTCGGGTCGGCGTCTTCGTCACCCTGCGCCAGCAGCTCCTCCTGCTCTTTCCTGCGCTTTTCCTCCTCTTCCTTACGCTTTCTCTCTTCTTCCTCCCGGCGTTTGCGCTCTTCCTCTTCCAGCTTCCTGATCTGAGCAGTCTCCTGCTTGATCCGCGCAGTGTAAGTCGCCGCCTCCTGCTTCGCCTTGGTGAGCATCACGCTGTAATTCTCATACTCTTCCTTTTTCTGGGCAAGCAGCTCCTCCATATAAGCCTGCCCTTCCTGCAGCTCGGCTCTGGAAGTTTCAAGTTCCGACTTATCCTCCTCTAACGTATCCCAAAGTTCCTGTACACGCTTTACCGTATTCTCGTATTCGGCGAGAAGCCTCCTGTCGTAATCATAAAGCTCTTCCACATACTTCGCTTTATTTACCATGTCGCCCATGCTGCCTGCGCCGAAAAACATGTGCAGGTAGGAGGAATCGCCCTTTTCGTACATAAACTGGATGCGGATTTTCATGGATTCATACTGCTCGTCCTTCTCCGCCACCGCCGCGTCATAGTCAAGCTGCGTCCTGTAAATCTCCTCCTCCTTGTCATTGATCGCCTCTTCGCACAGGTTGATATCCGTGATCAGATTCACCAGTTCCGCGTCGATCTCCTCAATCTCTTCTTCCACGCCCTCCTGCGCTTCCTGCGCTTCGTCCGCCTGCCGCTGTGCATTTTTCAACTGAGACTGATTTTTCTTCACATTATCCCGGAGTTCGGAAATAGTGGTAGCCGAAATCGGATCTACCACGGAAAGAAACAGTATGAAAGATAATATGACGTACAGCCGTCTCTTGTACTTTTTCATCTCTCTGCCCTATTGCTGTCGTTTCGAAAATCAGTGCGGAGAATGCCGATTTTGGGGCATTCTCCTGTGTGAGACTTAGAACTTCCAAGTCAGCTATGCTGACTTGGCGAATACAGCCTATGCTGTGAGTGGCTAGAAGTTCTTCTCACACGATTATAGTTCGCAGTTGTTAACCGTTCTGGGAAAGGGAACCACGTCTCGGATATTGCCCATGCCGGTCAGATACATGACACAGCGCTCAAAGCCAAGCCCGAATCCCGCATGTCTGGCTGACCCGTACTTGCGAAGATCCAGATAAAACCCGTAATCCTCTTTGTTCAGTCCAAGCTCGTCCATTCTGCGCTCCAGAAGCTCCAGATCGTCCTCTCTCTGGCTGCCGCCGATAATCTCGCCGATGCCCGGCACCAGACAGTCCATGGCCGCCACGGTCTTCCCGTCCTCGTTTAACTTCATATAGAAAGCCTTGATTTCCTTTGGATAGTCCGTCACAAATACAGGACGCTTAAACTCCTGCTCGGTGAGGAACCGCTCATGCTCGGTCTGTAAATCGCAGCCCCACTCCACCTTGTACTCAAAGCTGTCATTATTCTTTTTCAGAATCTCGATTGCCTCCGTGTAAGTCACATGGGCAAAGTCGGAATGTAACACATGGTTCAGCCGCTCGATCAGCCCCTTATCCACAAACTGGTTGAAGAAGTTCATCTCCTCGGGCGCGTTTTCCAGCACGTAGCTGATCACATGTTTGAGCATCGCCTCCGCCACCATCATATCGTCCGTCAGATCGGCAAAAGCCATCTCCGGCTCAATCATCCAGAACTCCGCCGCGTGTCTGGTCGTATTGGAATTTTCCGCACGGAACGTAGGCCCGAATGTGTATACATTCTTAAACGCGAAGGCATATGTCTCCACATTTAACTGTCCGCTCACCGTCAGGTTGGTGGGCTTGCCGAAGAAATCCGCGCTGTAGTCAACCTGTCCGTCCTGCGTCTGCGGCAGATTGTTCAAATCCATGGTCGTCACCTGAAACATCTCGCCCGCGCCCTCACAATCGCTGCCCGTGATAATGGGCGTGTGCACATAGACGAAGCCTCTCTCCTGAAAGAACGTGTGAATCGCGTAAGCGATCAGAGAACGCACGCGGAACACCGCCTGAAAAGTATTCGTTCTGGGGCGCAGATGGGAAATGGTGCGCAGATACTCGAAACTGTGTCTCTTTTTCTGCAGCGGATAATCCGCCGTGGACATTCCCTCCACGATAATTTCCTCCGCCTGCATTTCAAATTTCTGCTTCGCCTGGGGCGTAGCCACGATCTTTCCCCGCGCCACAATGGCGGAACCCACGTTCAGTTTAGAAATCGACTCGAAATTTTCAAGGCCGTCCGCATAGACAATCTGCAGCGGCTCAAAAAAGGTGCCGTCGTTTGCCACGATAAAACCGAAAGTCTTGGAGTCCCGGATGCTTCTGACCCAGCCGCCCACCGTTACTTCCTTATCAATGTACGCTTCGCTGTTACGGTACAAATCTTTGATATCTGTCAAATCCATTTTCGTTTCCTCCTCTTATGATTTCTTGTTTTCAGTCCGCGCTTGCCGCCTTTTCCTGAATATTTCCGTTCTCTTTTAAAAATGCGATCACTTTTTTGCGCATCAGATCTTCCTTCAACGCTTCCACGTCCACGCTCTTTTTCAATTCCTCTTCGGAGGCGTAGCCGTAAATCGTCATCAACGAGGCAGTCTCTTCGGCCACCTCTTCCTCTGTCGGCATAAGCCCCTCTTTGTCCGCAATCGCCTGATACATGATATACTGCTTTGCCATCCTCAGGCCCTCTTCATCGAAAAGCGCACGGTATCCCGCCTCGTCAAGTCCCTGATAAAGCTGCATATACTGCATAAGGGACATACCGATAGAGGCCGCTCTTACACTCATATTGTTCTCTATGCTTGTGATAAAACGCTGCACCATCTCCTCCGGCGGGTCCTGAAACGTACTGTTTTCCATAATGGCAGACGCCATAGCAGTCTCAATCTCATTATCATAAGTGCTCTGCACAGACTGGTCATAGAGCTGATAAACGTAGTCGTTCAGCTCCTTGGCTGTCTGCGCGCCGCCCATATTATAGCCCTCTTCGCCAAGCTGTTTCACAAGCGCGTCCGTAAGTTCGGGCGCCTGACTCTCGCTGATGCTGTTCACCGTCACTTCAAACACAACGTCCTCTCCCGCCAGATCGGGATTGGTATAGGGGTCGGGAAACGTCAGATTTAAGCGCCGTGTCTCCCCGATATCCGCCCCGATCAGCCCTTCCTCGAAGCCCTCTATAAACTGTCCGGAACCGATCGTCAGATCAAAGTCCGCTCCCGTGCCGCCCTCAAATGCCACATCATCGTGATACCCCACAAAGTCGATGTTCGCCACATCGCCTTCCTGTACCGCCCTGTCCGTCACCGGTACTTTCTCCGCCTTCGGCGCCAGATAATTATCGTAAATGTAGCTGTCCACCGCGCCCTCCGGCACCTCCAGCTTACTGACCGCGGCCTCAATGCCCGTATAAGCGCCGAGCGTCACATATTTCTCTGCCTTTATATCCTTTAAATATTCCTTACTGCCACAGGCAGTCAGAAACAGCGATGAGGCAAACACCGCTGCGACAACACCGATTTTTCTTTTCATATCTCCTCAATTCCTCTTTTCTCAAATCAAAATGATAGCTGCCCGGTATCTTCACACCTGCTGTAAATTCAACCCTTATCTTACCACAGCCCTCCTTCATTTGTCTATATCCGGCCGTCTCTATTTCGCGGCGCGCAGCGCCACCATGGCCAGCGTCAGCCTCTTTGTAAAACCTGCCGCGCATAAAACCGTAATTCAGCCTTCGCCTTCACTGCCACGTCTGATGCACACAAAATGCTCCAAAGTCGTATTTTGACGCTTGCGTTACACGCAGATCAATGATAAAATATTTTTTACATATATTTTGAGAACGGAGGCATTCCCATGAGTACGTTTACCATTGTCTTACTGGTGATTTTGGCGGTTATGCTGATCGCCGTAGTCGTATTATATTTCTTAGGAAAGAAGGCCCAGAAAAAACAGGCCGAGCAGCAGGCACAGATCGATGCGATGAAGCAGACCGTATCCATGCTCATCATCGATAAAAAGCGGATGAAGCTGAAAGATGCCGGACTGCCCCCTGTCATATTGGAGCAGACGCCCAAGCTCCTGCGCGGCTCTAAACTTCCCGTAGTGAAAGCTAAAGTAGGACCGCAGATCATGACCCTTATCTGCGAAGAGAAAATTTTCGACGCGGTTCCCGTCAAGAAGGAAGTGAAGGCCGTTGTCAGCGGCATCTACATCACGGACGTAAAGGGTCTTCACGGCAGAGCGCCGGTTGTGGAGCAGAAGAAAAAGAGCAAATTCAAACAAATGGTTGAAAGAATGCAGGAGAAAGCAGGGGCTAAGCCCGTTAAATAACCGGCGTAAATGGCTTCAATATACGCCGTGCGCACCGCTTCGCAAACATAGCACAGCAGCTTTACGATAATAACGTAAAACTGCTGTTTTCTTTTGAGCGGATGTCGATTTTGATGTGGCAGTCCGAGAAAAACTCATAATTGATGTCCAGCGCATAGTCCACATCCACCACGATATTATCTTCCTTTTCGTCAATCGTTATCCGTTTCGTATCAATTCCCACCAAAATTTGTCCAAAAGGCGTATTGTAGTTCGACAAATTCTTTTTGTTTTCCTGAAAAACCATATGTACATTCACGAGGCCGTGACGTGTCAGCTCCACCATCTGTCCTCCAAATTTGAGACGGTTCTTCGTCGCGCGGTCAAACCCTTCCGTGACCTCCTCATAAACCACATAGTGTTTGTCGTTCTTCTTATAATAATCGCCCACAGTGACCATTTCGATCTGATCGGCGTTCTCCTCACGCTGATCAAACTGGAGTCCCTGTAAAGTCAACAACACTTCTTTCGTCATATTTCCCTCCGTTTCGAAGCATTTTGCGCCGAGGACGCGGGCAGCATTTAAAATTCGTCAATCCGGATCACCTTTGCGGACAAAATGCCGTAAGGCAAAATGGAGTTGGCAAACTGCCGAAATTTATCGGCGGCATCACTGACAAAAAAGCGGTACAGCTCCGTCCCCAGCCCCGGTCTGTGCTCACTCTCCAGACCGTGTTCCGCAAGAAGCGCCTTCAGTTCCCTTGCCGTCTCATAGGCAGGGTTGACCAAAGTCACACCCTCCCCCATTATTTTTCCCACAGTGGAGCGCAGCATCGGATAATGGGTGCAGCCCAGAATCAAGGTATCAATTCCACTGTCGATCAGCTCCGTCAGATAGCGGCGGGCGATCTCGTCCGTCACCGGGTCCTCCCAAAGCCCCTCCTCCACCAGTGGTACAAAGAGCGGACAGGCTTTTCCGATAATGTCAACACGATTGTCGTTTTCTTTTATGTACCTGCTGTATATGCCGCTGTCTATGGTGGCCGCCGTGGCCACGACGCCGATTTTCTTATTCGAGGTAGCCGCAAGAGCCGCCCTGGCCCCCGGCTTCACCACTCCGATCATCGGGATATCCACCTCTTTTTCCAGATCCTCCAACGCGTAAGCGCTGGCCGTATTGCAGGCCACCACGATAGCTTTCACCTGCTGCGTTTTCAAAAAACGCACGATCTGCCCGGAATATCTTGTCACCGTCTCCTTCGACTTATTTCCGTAGGGCACCCGCGCCGTGTCTCCGAAATATACGATCCGCTCGTTGGGGAGCTGACGCATGATCTCACGGGCCACAGTCAGCCCTCCCACCCCCGAATCAAACACGCCTATGGGACTGTTATGCCACTCTTCCTGTCCGTTCATGGTTCCCGACCCTTCCTAATCCTTCCCGGCAGACAGATTTTCCTCCAACCATTCCAAAAACCTGCTGCTTATCACAATCTCATCCCCGGAGGCATGCCAGACCTCCATCGCCCCGGTCTGCTCTAAAACAGCGTCCGTCTGCGTTCCTTCCGGCATTACCGCCTCGCAGGTCTCCTGCGTAAAACACAGTTCCGGATAAAATATCCCCCACCAGACTGCCGCAAAGAGGCAGGCCGCCAACGTTTTTGTCTTTTTCTTCATGATCCACACTCCCGTCTGTCATTTTCTTTGACATTGGGAGTATTCCCGCTTTGGGCCGCCCTGATACAGCTTTTTTAATGTCTGTGCTGTTTTCCTCCGGGATCGATGCGGATCTGCCTGATAATAGACCGCTCCTGATTGTCAATGTGAAGCCTCGCCGCGGCCGCCGCTTTCTCTCTGTCGCCGTTCATAATACTCTCATATATCATCCTATGCTCATTGACCAGATTTTCATGCCCGCTCTCATCCTTGATGTACTCAAAGCGGTAACGGTACATCTGCTCGGACAGATTATTGATCAACTGGATCAACCTCTGGTTTCCCGTCGCCTGCACAATGATATCGTGCAGCGCCACGTCCGCTTCCGCGATGGTCACCACATCTCCCGTCCTGGTGGCCTCCTCAAAGCTGTCGCAGGCTTTTTTTAGCGCCACCTTTCCCTCCGGCGTAATCCTGTCGCAGGCAAGCTCGGCGCAGAGCGCGTCCAGCGCGCGTCTCACCTCAAGCACATCCTGTAAACTTTTCTTCGTGATCTGAGCCACCTCCGCGCCGCGCCTGGGAATCATGGTCACCAGCCCTTCCAGTTCCAGCTTTCGGATCGCTTCCCGGATCGGCGTGCGGCTCACCCCCAGACGGTTCGCCAGATGGATCTCCATCAGTCTCTCCCCCGGTTTCAGTTCGCCCGTCAAAATGGCACGGCGCAGTGTGTTAAATACCACATCCCGCAAAGGAAGAAATTCATCCATATTCACAGTGAAATCATGATCCATACGCGCCCCCCTTATCAGAGCAGTCTGCCGTTCCAAAACGCTGTCACAAAAACCGCGCACGCCGTTTCCTCTTCCTTTATGGCGGCCGCCGCTTTCTCAGCCGTTTCCTCCTCTTTATAAATGCCAAACACGGTGGGTCCGCTGCCGCTCATCAGCGCATTTTCCGCCCCCAGCTTACACATCCTGCGTTTCAGTTTGTCGATAACGGGGTACTCCTCTACGGTAACCGTCTCCAGCACATTTCCCATCCTGTCCGTGATCCCTTTTAAATCTCCCGCCGCAAGCGCCGCCGCCATCCCGTCGATATCCGGGTGAAAAGGCAGCCTGTCCGCCTGCAAATGTCCGTAAACAAACGCCGTGGACACATCGATATCCGGTTTTGCTATCACCAGATGACAGGTCGGCGGCTCAGGCAGCGGCGTCAAAATTTCCCCGATGCCCTCCGACAGCATCGTCCCGCCCTGAACGCAGTAAGGAATGTCCGCCCCCAGCGCCACGCCAATCTCTTTTAGTTCCTCCACGGAATATCCCATCTCAAAAAGTTCATTCAGTCCCCGCAGGGCCGCCGCCGCATCCGCACTGCCGCCAGCCATCCCCGCCGCAATGGGAATCCGTTTCTGCAAGGTGATAGAAACACCCTCACGGATCTGTCTTCTCCCCATCAACAGCGCCGCCGCCCGGTAAACCAGATTGTTTTCGTCCGCCAGAAGATCTGACCCCTCTATCAGGAAACCGATTCCCGGCTCCTCACGCTTCTCAAACGTCAGGTCATCACAGATATCCACGGTTTGCATAATCATCTTTACCTCGTGATAACCGTCAGGTCTGCGCCGCAGCACATCCAGTCCCAGATTAATTTTCGCGTAGGCTTTCTGTCTTATCATAGCAGCTCCCTATGTTTCGCTGACCCCGCTGTCAGCCCTTTTTCTGTTCTCTGTTTTTCTCCTGTAACAGTCAATGTACTTTGTATACAAGGATTGTACTTAATTTTGTACAAAATGTCAAGCGCCACCTCCCCACACACACGGGCTTCACCGCAAGGCATGGCTTTTTATGGAATTTTTTGATTTTCTGTGCCTTTCCTTCTAATTTAATTAGGAAAATGGTACGATATAAATATTAGAAAAAGGAGATTGCCCATGTGGCAGTCTTTTCGCAACCACAAATATACAAATTTTTCCAAGGAGGGATACCCATGGGCGTAAATGGAATTACAGGAGCAGGCACTAACGCTTACGAAGCTCTTACTACCACGCAGACAGAAAACAAGCCTGTTGAAGAGGTAAAGGACAACACCGCCAATAAGGGCGAAAACGGTGTGGTTTACGAGCCTTCAAAGGACAGTGTCAACATACCTGTGAAAAAGTATGTACAGAACACAGAACTTGTAAATAAGATGAAAGCCGACGCTGACGCACACACAAAGCAGTTGCAGAACATTGTGCAGCAGTTGATGACCAAGCAGAGTCAGGCCTCCGGCATTGCGAACGGCGATATGTGGAAATTCCTTGCCAGCGGCAAGTTTGAAGTGGATGAGGCTACCAAACTGCAGGCGCAGGAGGATGTTTCCGAGGACGGCTACTGGGGCGTAAAGCAGACTTCCGGCAGAATCCTTGATTTCGCAACGGCTCTGACGGGCGGCGACCCGAGCAAGATTGAAGACATGCGCGAAGCTTTCAAGAAAGGCTACGAGCAGGCTGAGAAGACTTGGGGCGGCGAGCTTCCCGAAATCTCCAAGAAGACTTACGACGCTGTTATGGCAGGCTTTGACAAGATGGCTGAGGATGCGGCCGCACAGAACAATGCCACGCAGGATATTTTAAATCAGGCAGGCGCCGGACAGATCGCTTCCAACTAAACAGGAATGAAGAAAAATAAAGGAATCGGGTTACGCCCGGTTCCTTTTCTTTACCTGTTTCATAGGCAGCATTACAGCGCGTCGATCACACCCCAAATGCCCTGTGTTTCATAAACGGATTTGTAGTAGGCGACCTCGTTTCTGATCAGCTCGTCTATGACGCGCATGCCCAGAAGCTCTACCGGCGCTTTGTCGTCCGTCATAATGAGATTTCCCGCTTCATAGGGAAGGAGATTTTCAGAAACCGTCTGCATCATGGCAAAGAGACTTTCGTCTGCGACAGTCTCCTTGTGTTTGTTCAGGTTCTCTAATATCTGCGGGTTGTCGGAGGCGAAAAGTTCCCTGTTGGTAGAGCCCTTCACATCCACCGTGTAAATCTCCCCAAAAACACTGCCGATGGTATCGGAAAGGTAGGCGTTGATGCTGTCCGCCCCGCTGCCGCGCATATTCATGTTGACCACCATCACGCCGTCCTTGGCAAGATGCTCCTTCACCAATGTAAAAAATTCCACAGAGGACATCTGAAAGGGAATCGTGATATCCTGATAGGCGTCCACCATGATCACGTCATATTTGCCGTCGATCGCATTCAAATAGGCCCTGCCGTCATAGGTGGCCACCGGCACATCCCCCGGCAGTTCAAAATAAGTCCGCGCCAGCTCCGTGATCTTCTCATCGATCTCCACGCCCTCCACAGGCATGTCCCCGAAATAGGCGCGGCACTGATGCGCATAGGTGCCTGTCCCCATACCGAGGATCAGCGTCTTGCAGTCCGCCGGATCATCCTTTCCCGTCATAAGCGGCGCCGCCATGGCATAGTCGTAATACATGCCCGTCAGCCCCTCGTCCTTGATCAAAATAGACTGCACCCCGAAAAGCACATTTGTAGATAATACGACATTTCTGTCGTTTTCTTTCACCTGCAGATAATTGTAAACAGACTCTCCTTCGTAAGCCAGATTTTTTTCCCAGAAAGCAAAGCTGTTCGACGCCCCGAAAATGCAGCACAGAATAAAGATGACCGCCGCCGCTGCGCTCCTTTTTAGCCCGCTTCTTTTGCTGACAAAATAGATGATGCCAAGCCCCAGGAGAATCGCTGCAAAAATCAGAAACGTGACCGAAGTGCCCACCGCCGGAATCGATACAAAAGTCGGCACAAAAGTACCGATGATGCTGCCGATCGTGTTAAACGCGCCAAGCGTCCCCACGATACTGCCGCTGTCCGAAAGGCTCTGCACCGTATATTTCGCCAGAGACGGCGTCACCGTTCCCAGCAGGAAAAGCGGAAACACAAAGATTACCATGCAGGCCGCAAAAGCCGCCCAGATCAGGAAATTCGTATTCACCGCAAAAATAAGCAGCGCGGAAATGCCTATAATAATATACTTGCCCACCACCGGAATCAGCGCAATCCACACTCCAGCAATCAAAATCCGCGTGTAGAGCCTGTCCGGGTTCGGATCTTTGTCCGCACTCTTCCCGCCGTAAATATTGCCAAGCGCCATAGCGATCATAATGGTGCCAATGATGATCGTCCACACAATCTGGGAAGAACTGAAATAGGGAGCGAGCAGCCTGCTCGCCCCCAGCTCCACCGCCATCACGGACATACCGGCGAAAAATTCCGTCAAGTACAGAAATATTTTATTCTTTAAAATGGATGATGTGTTCATGATAAATTCGTCCCTTTTCGTATTTCGGCCCCGCCAAACTCACAAAGCCTATCTCATAGTATATACGATAACCCTTCATTTTACAATTCGGATTTCACCTGCTGCGCTTTTTACGGAGCGAAAGAGCGGCGACATAGAATCATTTCACGCCTTCGCATCCCTTTCTACTCTAAATCCCGCCCTTAACGACCAAAATTTTATCCCCCGCCGAAATCTCCTCCGTCGGCAGTTCGTTCACTTCCTTAAGCTGCGCCACCGGCACATAATATTTCTTACCGATGTCCCACAGTGTCTCTCCCTGCCCCACAATACAGATCACCATGCCCGGCAGCTCACTGAGCTTATTTAAGTCGAGCGGTTCCACCCTGATGTCCGTCACCAGATCGCGGTTCTGCACGGAAAATACAATCACCTTAAACTGTAACGCCGCCTTCACATCCAGCTCATCGCTGTCAAGCATGGTCACCGTCAACTGCTCGATGCTGCTTCGCAGCTTATAGACACAGGCGGGCAGAATGTTCTCCGCCTCGATCACATACTGGAAGGGCAGCTCATTGACCGTGGAATAAATGGACTTCGCGCCGCTCGCACTCAAATAAAGCGTCGTCACTAAAAGCGTTCCCGCAACGGCAATGCCGTTCTCCACAATGGTCTGCTCATCGATTCTGATCTCCCCGTCGGAATGAATGAGCTGATACATCGGCATCTCCGGATTTTGTATCCTCGTATGCTCCGCAATCTTACATTTTCCGCTTCCGGCAAGGAGCAGACTCTTAATGGGCATCTGTGTCGTCAGCGCCTCAATCTCCTTATCCACGCCGTAAACGTCGGAAATCACCTCCAGATTTTCCTCCTCGTAGAGGTGAATATCCAGATCCAGCACCGGCTCTACGCAGAACACTCTCTCCTCGCCGTCGAAATCCTGACGCACTTCCACGTTACACTGTCCCAAGTGATACTGAATATCGGGAATCATATTTTCCCGGCATCCGTGGCACTCGATAATACCGCTGAACGGTACGGTATTCTCATACCACTGTGTTTTATCGTTATCCCCTTCCCCCTCATAAAGGAAAAATGCCCGCATCTCACCCTGAATCGAAAGTTTCTCCTCCAGTGCCTTAAATTCCACATGGTCAAAACTAATATGATGCCATATGGTCTGGAATACATTGGGCAGATTTCCCGTCAGCTCCATCTCTTCCTTCAGACGGAAAATATCTTTCTTATGCAGCACCAGCTCTATCACAGGATAGACGCACTTGCGGTACTCCACAGGTTCTTCATGGTAAAGATCAACCGCCGTCTCACACTCCATCTGCTCCTCTCTGGCAAGCGACAGGGAAACCACCGCCTGTACACTGAATTTGCGCGAGTTAATAAGCCCCACCGTCAGATCCTCGATACAGCTTTCCGTCAGGATCGTGTCGCCATTGTTTACCCCTTCCATATTAACCTTTTCCTCAAAGGGAATCACCGCCTCCATGCTGGCGCACATCCCCTCCATGTCCGTCAGATACAGTATGGACACCACCAGCCTGCCCTTCAGGCTGACTACGTTTTCACCGAGGCGGATTTCCTCCATTATGATCTCGCCTTTACTGCTTAACAGATAGTTTGCATCCCTGCGTATAGTTACTATAAATCTATGCGCAGGAAGAGCAAGATATGTCAATCCAGTAAACTGCGAAGAACGCCGAAGGTGCGTTTTGCGAATGGGCGCAGGCCAAACGATTCCCCCCCCCTGTCACATTACGCCCCCGATCAACTCCGTCACGTTCTCAATCCCGTACTGTTTCATGTAAGCTTCAATTCCTTCCACCACCTCCACAGTCGTGTAAGGGTTCACAAAATTCATCGCGCCAACCGCCACTGCACTGGCTCCGGCAAGCAAAAACTCAATCGCATCCTCCGCGTTTCCGATGCCGCCCATGCCGATAATCGGAATCTTCACTGCCTGCGCCGTCTGATAGACCATGCGCACAGCCACCGGTTTGACCGCAGGGCCGGACATGCCGCCCGTCTTATTGGCAAGCACAAACTTTTTTTTGTGAATATCAATCTTCATGCCCGTGATCGTGTTAATCATGGAAAGAGCATCGGCGCCCGCTGCCTCCGCCGCTTTTGCCATCTCCGTAATGTCCGTCACATTCGGGCTCAGCTTCATAATCACCGGCTGTTTCGCTTTTTTCTTAATCTGCGATGTGATATCGTAGAGGGAATCCGCCTTCTGCCCAAAAGCGATCGCCCCCTCTTTCACATTGGGGCAGGACACATTAATTTCCAGCATGGAAACGGACGTATCCGAAAGACGCTCCACCACTTCCAGATAATCCTCCACGGTTTTGCCGCAGACATTTACAATGACATTGGTGTCATAATTCTTTAAAAATTCCAGATCTCTCTCCATAAAAACGTCGATCCCCGGATTCTGCAGGCCGATGGCATTTAACATGCCGCCGTACACTTCCGCCACACGTGGCGTCGGATTTCCCTCCCACGGCACGTTCGCCACTCCCTTGGTCACCACCGCTCCAAGTCTGTTCAAATCCACAAAATCACAGTACTCCATGCCGGAACCGAAGGTGCCGGATGCCGTCATAACAGGATTCTTAAAGGTAACTCCCGCGATTTTTACCTCTGTATTCATAGATCCACCTCCCCGGCTTCAAACACCGGCCCCTCCGTACAGATACGCGCATTGTGTACATGGGAATGGGCGTCCACCTTCGTCGTGCGGCATACGCAGCCAAGACACGCGCCCACACCGCACGCCATACGCTCCTCCAGAGAAATGTATGCCTCAATCCCGTTCTCCGACGCATACTTTTTAATCGCCCGAAGCATCGGCATCGGCCCACACGCCATAATCACATCCGCATGAAGCGCGTAGGCTTTGATGATATCCATCACGTTTCCCTTCGTGCCCACGCTGCCGTCCTCCGTCGCCACATAAACGTCGCCGTACTCCGCCAGATCCTCTTCCAAAAAAAGATCCCTGTTCCGATAGCCAAGGAGAATCTGCTTCTTCTCATCCATAGCCTTTGCCAGCTCCAGCATGGGCGGAATGCCGATCCCGCCGCCCATCAGAAAGACTCGTTTCCCTTTCGCCTTATCGACAGGAAACCCGTTTCCGAGGACGCCTAGTATGTCCAGACGGTCGCCTGCTTTACAGGTCGAAAATTCAGCCGTGCCCTTTCCCGCCACGCGGTACACCAAGCGCAGCCTGTTTCTCTCCCTGTCCGTCTCACAAATGCTGATAGGACGGGGCAGGAGCATACTCTCACCGCGGGGATAGACCGCCACAAACTGCCCGGGATGGGCGTTCTTTGCGAGCTTCGTCTCAAGCCACAGATCATAAATCTGTTCTCCTATCTGTTTTTGCGATAATACCGTCGCCGTTACTTTTCTCTTTTGCGCCATATACGGTTCCTTCCTTCTCAGCTTCTTATACCCGCAGTGCATGCTCGTAAAACCTGCGGTTTCTCTCGCTCGCGGGCTTCGCCCTATGCATCCTTTCGGATAACCGTCTCGGCGAGCAAGCTCCCCTCCCCGTTTTTCCTCGGTCTGCGCACTGCTCATTGCCATCACGTACATTATACCACAATCTCTGACGCCTGTCTTTCCATTGCCAGAAGCCATTCCTTCTTTTCGATACCGCCCGCGTACCCCGTCAGGCTGCCGTCCGACCCGACAACCCTGTGGCACGGAATAATAAGAGAGATGGGATTGTGGGCTACCGCACTGCCCACCGCCTGCGCCGACATGGATGCAAGCCCTCTATTCTGGGCAATCCCCACCGCAATTTTCGCATAGGTGGTCGTGTGGCCAAACGGAATCGCAAGCAGTTCCTCCCACACTTCTTTCTGGAAGGACGTGCCTTTCGGTTTCATCGGCGGCGTAAAGGCAGGCTTCTCCCCGCTAAAATACAGAGCGAGCCATTCTTCCGTCTGGGCAAAGACAGGCAGGTTTTTCTCCTCGTGCTCCCGATCCAGTTTTGCCGCAAAATATTTCTGTCCCTCAAACCATAATCCCGTAAGGGCATGTCCGTCTGACGCAAGCACTATCTTTCCGAGAGGGGAACTATATTCGTTCGTATATTCCATTTGCCATCTCCTTTGTAGGAAACCTATGACTGCCTGTTATATCCATACCACAATAGACAAAAACCATCCCGCTCCGATACCGCCATCCGGGTATTGGTATTTCCCCGCAGATTTCATATCCGGCTGTCTGATGCGTTTCGATCTCCGCACAATCATATCACCATAACTAGCGTCCCCGCCCCGATCAGCACACAGCCGATCAACGACCTCGCGGTAAATTGCTCGTGCAGAAAAACAAAAGCCAATATGAGGGTGATCACCACGCTCAGTTTGTCAATCGGCACCACTTTGGATGCCTCTCCAATCTGCAGGGCATGGTAATAGCACAGCCATGACGCGCCGGTCGCCAGCCCGGAAAGGATCAGAAACGTCCAGCTTTTTCTGCTGATCTCGGCAATGCCTCCCTGCGTGTTTGTCAGAAACACCATCCCCCACGCCATAATGACAACCACGACCGTCCGTATTGCCGTGGCGAGATTGGAGTTAACGCCCTCTATACCGATTTTTGCAAGGATCGATGTCAATGCCGCAAACACCGCGGACAGAATTGCAAATAAAAACCACATACGCTGTTCCCTCCACTTTATTTATATCTATTTTTCCCCTCAAAATCAAGTTTACAATCAAACAAGAAGCGGCAAATTTTCACATCTTAAGCATTTCTATCCCCTGATGAAACTATTTTTCCTCCGCCAGCAGTTCTAACGCCTCCTCCATCGAAACACACTTTGCATATCTGCCATGCCATAAAAAATCATTTCGTCCTCCCGAAATATCTGCACAATTTAAGGCAGTTTTTACATGTATCCTCTTAAATTTAGCATAGTGCTGTCAAATAAACAATTTTCCCTTCCAAAATCCACTTATTATTTCTTACAATTAATTAACGCTTAATTTTTCGCCCAATATTTTCCATATTTTATGCGGTACGTTTATTTTACTTTTTTCTACATTAAAATGCGATACAGTTAAAATATCGTTATAACTATTTTAGAAGCACACTGACATGCAGACCTTTACAGGTCTGCCCTACTTTCAGAAAAGGACCGAAGCGTCTTACTTTGGTATGGAGAGAACAATGGAATTTGGTACATTTTTGGCTAAATTGCGAAAGGAGAAAGGCTGCCTGCAGAAAGAAGTTGCCGCTTATCTGAATGTAACGGTAGCAACTGTTTCCAATTATGAAAAGGGCGTACATACGCCTGATCTCGACACACTTATTAAGCTTGCGGACTTTTACGACGTATCCACAGATTTTCTTTTACAGCGTACACGGTATCGCGCAAGTATCAGCACATTGAACAAGCGTCTTTCCGCAGATTATACCGTCAGCGACCTTATGAATGCAACACTGGAGCTTGACCGTCAAAACACTGCGGCACTTTTGGACTACTATGAACTGCTGACACTCAGAAACTCTGTCAACCGCATGACTTAAAAGTTCTGGCAGAACATGTCATAATGCATGCCCATTATTTTCATAATAAGCGGCCGGATTAAAAATTCATCCATATCCTGACCGCTTTTTCGTGTTGTCCTGCTTTGCCGCTCCTGTTTTGACTTACGCCTCCCTTATCACGGCTTGACTTAAAATATAGAATACTTCCTGATTCGGATGCCATTCCTTCTTCATAGGCTCAAACCGTTCGTCAAATTCCGCCGCATCGGCACTGTTGTATTCATATGCCGGGCTTCCCCGATAAATCCATTTGCCGCCGTCTAGGGCCCCTTCCCGCAGCTCTTTCACGAGCATGGCCGCCGGATATGTTCCGTCCGGTGCGCTGACATGAAACCTATGGCAGCTTTGAAAGCCTCTCGCCGTATAATTGCCGGGATCTCCAAAAATCACAATTGCACTGTATCCAAGCGCCTCCGCCTTCTGGAAACTGTGTTCCAGCAGCCGCTTTCCGATTCCCCTGCGCTGATAATCGGGATGAACGCTGAGCGGCCCGAACGTAAGAGCCGACAACTCCTCTCCTGCCTCTCCAACGAGTTTTGCTTTCGTATACATTACATTTCCCACGATATTGCCATCCGCCGTTTTTGCCACAAAATCAAGCGCCGGTATAAAATCCTCATGCTCCCTGAGAATGTGCGCGAGGTAATGCTCCTCACATCCGGGTACATGCACATTCCAAAAGGCTTTTCTCGTCATCGCCTCCACTTCCTCGAAATCCCTCACCGATTCGTTCTCAATCCTGATGTCATGATATATGTCCTGCACGCTCATTCACTCCTTTCCCATGTTTATGGACACGCTGTTATGCTTCTCTTCCCACTCCGCAATCTGCCGTTTCGCCTCCTCATATTCCTCTGCGGAAATCTCAAGTCCTCTGCACGCCTCCTGCTGATTTATAGAAAAATTTTTCATACTCGACTCTACAGTTTTGACCAAAATACGAAGACTTTCCTTCTTTCCCTCTTCAAGCCCCAATGCCTTTCCCTGTTCTATTCCTTGTTCTATTCCCTGTTCTATCCCAAGTTCCTTTCCCCGCTCCACACCAATCTCAAAAATGTTCATCTCTACATCCTCCCATTCTTCCGATTGCCTGACTTCATTGACAATTCTGTCCAAGTGCAGGATGCGTTCATCCTTCACCATAATGTTTTCATTATCCAACGTCGTGTCTTTCATGTATTGCAGCAGACTGATTAGCTCCGGTCTTCCGACTTTGCTTGTCATATTCAGAAAAATCTTGCTCGTGCCGTCTTCCAGCAGCAAATCCGGCACTTCCCTGCACCTCTCTGTAAATGTATACATCGCCAGATCTCTTCCGAAAATATCGTCCTGCGTGATAAATATAATCACAGTGGACGGTAAATTCCTGTACCGGGTTCTCTTACCGGATTTTAAAATTGGTGTATCAATCATGCTCTGGTAAAATCTCGACCGTCGTCTAACGTCATCACTCTCTGTATCATTCTGCATTTCCATATCAAACTGTCTGTCATGTACATCCTGCGCCCATGCATCCAAGCGGATTGCCCGTTTACCCGATTTATTTAAAATTACCTGCTCCACCTTAACTTCTTTCAGTTTCAAATCAGCTTCATCCAAAATAATGCTGAGCACATCTTCATATGCCGTCTTCACCTTCATAACCGACAAAAATAAGGCAAAATCGCTTAAGTTTATCTGGTATTCATTAGAAAACAGTCCTTCTTCCCGTCTTGTCTCCTTAAGTCTATGCCTCAAACCCTGTGGCACTTCTTTTGTCTTCCTCATTCAGTTTCCTCTCTTTCTCATAATGGCCAGAGAGGGTCTGCCGTCATCCGCCCTCCCTGCAGTTATTTAGTTGTAAGCAAGGAGTTTTGCAGAAATAACTCTGCTAGGATACGGATCTTAGACAAAATCCGTTAAGATACGTTTAGAATCTTAGATTTTTCTTTGCTTAACGTGATTTTAACACATTCTATTTTTCATTACAAGATAAACATTCCAGCGTTCAAAACTTAATACGCGCACCGCGCGAAAATGCAAAAATCTATCCGGCAGTAAAATACAGCGGCTTTTCCACAATATAGGGAAAAGCCGCCTCCTCAGACAGTTTCGCCGCGATACACGATCTTCCCGCCGCAGATGGTATATCCTATCACCCCCGGCATCGTCTCCCCCACAAAAGGCGAATTTGCGGCTTTTGAAGCGAAATCTTTTACCACCCATTCCTTCTTCGGATCAAAGATAACCAGATCCGCGGGTCCTCCCTCTTTCAAATACCCCGCCTCAAGCTGATACAGCCGCGCAGGGGCAAGGCTCATTTTCTCTACCAACTCCATCATGGAAAGGTACCCCTTGTCCACCAGTTCCCGAATCCCCAGCGACAGGGCCGTCTCCAGTCCGATGATGCCGCTTGGCGCCTCCGTGATCGGCTTTGCTTTTTCCGCTACGCTGTGAGGCGCGTGATCGGTAGCAATCATGTCAATCGTGCCGTCCTGCAGTCCTTTTATAATCGCCAGACGGTCCGCCTCCTCCCGCAGGGGCGGATTCATTTTTGCCAGCGTTCCGTACTCTATCACCGCATCTTCCGTCAGCGTAAAGTGATGGGGCGCCGCCTCCGCGAATATGTGACTGCTCTTCTTTTTCGCCTGCCGCACCAGCTCCACGGCCTCCTTCGTGCTGATATGCTGAATGGAAAGATCGGCTTCCTCCTCCACGGCTATCCGCAGATCCCGCTCCACCATGGAAATCTCCGCTTCTCTGGACGAGCCGCCTATCCCGAAATGGGCAGCCGCCTTCCCCGCATTCACCCCATTGTTCGCGATAAAAGACGGATTTTCCTCGTGAACGCTGACAGGTTTTTCACATTTCGCCGCCTTTTGTAACGCCATCCGCAAAAGCGCTTCATCCATCAGCGGGATACCGTCGTCGGTAAATCCTACAGCTCCCTGCCCGCCAAGCGTCTCCATATCCGTCAGTTCTTTTCCCTGAAGTCCCATCGTCACATTGGCGCAAGTATAGACGCGGATGCCTGTCTCCTTCCCCTTTTTCAGCACATAGGCAAGTGTCTCAGGATTGTCCACCGCCGGTTTCGTGTTCGCCATCAGTACCACGGAGGTAAAGCCGCCCTTTGCCGCCGCGGCCGCCCCGGTATGGATATCCTCCTTATGGGTAAATCCCGGGTCGCGGAAATGTACGTGCACATCCACCAGACCCGGGGCTACGGTTTGACCGTTTAAGTCAATAATATTCGTCGGTTCCCCGGCCATTTGGCCGTTCCCCATATTTTCAGAATCAGCCTGTGTCTCCTGTCCAAAAGTGCCACTCGGTATAGCTGTCCCCTGCGGCATAATTTTCTCAATCATCCCGCTTTTTGTATTAATCAGTATATCTCGATATCCTTCCGTCCCCGACGCCGGGTCTGTCATATATCCGTTTTTTAATAACAGCATCTTTCATCCTTTCCGCGGCCAGACACCGGCTGTCAGACCGCTCTCATATGTACGCCGTGTTTATTCAAACACCACCGGCTTCTGCAAAAACTCCGTCTTCACCACCACATAGGGATAACTCGCCACCGGTTTGCTCTTCTCCTCCGGCGACGGCCCGATCAGGTTTGTATCAATATAAACCGCGTTCGCCGTCTCATACAGGGCATTCACCGCAATGCTGTAACCGCCTGTCTGCTGCGTGCCGTACCCCACACAGATATAGAGAAAACCCTGATCTTCAAACGTCAGTTTAAAGGTATCTTCCTTCCGCTCCTCAATCTTTGAAAGAAGCTCCTCCGGTATATTATCCTCCGCTATCACCGTGTATTCCAAATCCTTAATTTTTTCCATAGGGTTCTGTTTCTGTCCGCAGGCGTACACCGCAAAGCACAAAAGACATACCAGTCCTATGCTCACCATTCTCCTCTGATACTCTCTTAATCCGGCCATCATTTCCTCCGCATATCCTCTTACTATCTAATTTATTATGCGAAGGCATTGTCTATTCCTATAGAATAATGCTATACTTATTTTAAAAATTACAAAAACACAGAAAGGTTTACCCCATGATACGTCTAATATTAGTTGCCACCTTCGTCGTTCTGTTCCTGATTTTCAGCATTCCCCTTTTGATTATTGAATATTTCCTCGGAAAATGGAATCCCAGCGCCAAAGACAAAAGCTCTCTGGCCATTGTCAACTGGGCGTTCCGCAGCGTCCTTTTTCTTTCCGGCGTGACCGTCACGGTGATCGGCGAGGAAAATGTGCCCAAAGATACGCCCGTACTGTATATCGGGAACCATCGAAGCTATTTCGATATCGTTATGACCTACGTGCGCGTTCCCAGACCTACAGGGTATATCGCAAAAATCAGCATGTTAAAAGTGCCGCTTCTCTCCACTTGGATGAAGAACCTGCACTGCCTCTTTCTTGACAGAAAAGACATCAAACAGGGTATGAAAACCATTCTCACGGCGGTAGAAAAAGTAAAATCCGGCATCTCCATCTGTATCTTCCCCGAGGGAAGCCGCAGCACCGAACCGGACACCTTTCTGCCCTTCCGCGGCGGCAGCTTTAAGATCGCCGAGAAATCCGGCTGTCCCATCGTACCCATAAGCATCAACAACGCCGATCAGGTCTGGGAGGCCCATCTGCCAAAAATTAAGAAAACCCACGTCGTCATCGAGTACGGCAAACCCATCTACATAAATGACCTCGACAAAGACCAAAAGCGCCGCATCGACGACACCGTACTTGCTGTCATCAAGGAAATGTACTTCAAGAACAAATCGCTCGTGTAGGTCTGCCCTTTGCTGTTTATTATTTATTCTTCCGCCACCACCAGCTCTTCATCCATAATAGCGGCAAACAAAAGCAGCAGTTCCGCATTCTGGTCAACCTGATTCATAATTCCCAGGCTCGCATCCACATCGCGGTAATTGCGCCCGCCCACGCCGTCCAGATAGGATATGGACTGCAGATTGCGTCCCAGCATATAGTGGGCATGATTTTCCAGCACCGTCGCATATTCATGATTGGTGATGATGTGATCCACCACGGCCAGTCTTGCCATATCCCGCAAGAGGCCTGCATTGCCGCCCTGCTTTTCGTCCGTATTGACCAGAAGTTTGGAATCCTTGGAGGCGTAAGAAATGGTCTCTCCCTTGCGCATGAGATTTTGCGTCACGGCTTCACACAGATTCATATCCACTTTCTGTTTCGTGGAAAGGTAAGTCACACATCCCCAGAAAGCATAATCATCCTCCAGATCCACGTCCGGGTTCTGCGTCAGATAGGACTTGACCACGCTGTGATACTGATAGCCTCCCGTGGCGCGGTAAAGCTCCGCCGCCGCAAAGAAATACTGCTTCTCCGATACGTCCGCAAGATAATTTTCCGCATACCGGTAAGCCCTGTCCGAAGCCTGTAAACACAGCGTCGCAAACTCCCTGTCATAGTTCTGATACAGATAGCTGAATTTAGCCATGGTCGCCGCAAAGTGAATGGTCGCTTCCATAGTGATTCCGTCTATATAGAGAAGATACCCCGTATTCTTATTGTCCACGGAGCTGACGGCCGCATAGACCGCCCCGCTCTTCGTATCCTGCATTTTGAGAAGCCAGTCAATCTCATACTTTACCTCGTCAAGCACGTCGGGAATCCCGTTCCCGCTCTCCGGTATTCCCATATCGTCGCCCATATCATCAAGGTAAAGCTCGTAGGCCAGCAGCAGCGTATTGACTGCCTGACAGCCTCTTGCCACGTCCCGGCTTCCGATCTCATCCACATGCCAGCCGCCCGACACATCCAGTTTGATCATGGCCTCCTCTTTCATCTGGGCTTCTCTGGAATGGCAGGCGTTGTGCGCTGCGTCTCCGGCAAGCTCAGAAGAAATCGTCAGACCGCACCTGTTAAAATAGTACTGCTTAAAGACCTTGTTCAAAAGCGCTTTGTACGGCTCCCTGGCAATCTCAAAGACATAGGAACGGCCGATCGAGGCCGCCTGTATGTAGTATGTCCCCGCTGTGTGAAATTCCGTAAAATCCGCATAACTGATATAAGCATTTACGGAAGAGTCAAACCCTTTACTCTCAATCTGCCCCGTATAGACTTCCCGTCCGGTGTCAGCATCAAGAACCGAAAAGGTTTCGGGCGGCGTCTCGCAATTTATCATCGCCACCTTCTTGCTGTCAACATCATAGCCCACCTGATCCACCAAAATGCTCGGCAGGCTCTCCGGCACCTCATAGTCAAACTCCGGCGAGAGCCCGAGACTGGTAAACTCGTCCGTATCCTCTCTGCCTGACATCGTATCTACCTGAAAATCCTGCAGACTGCCACAGCCTGTCATCGTCATAAGCAGAAGGGCAAGGACGAGAATCCCGCCTGTTATATTTTGAAACATACCACTTTTTTGCATAATTGATTTCCCGATTATCTGTTTTCTTTTCACACTCATTACTTATCCAGTTTAACACATTTTCAGCCGCAGTAACAGATGGCATTTTCCGGTAAGTAAGCATTTAGAAAGAGGTGTCGCTTTTCTCCGACGAATACACAATTTCACCGTCAATCAGCGTATACCGTGTTTTGGTAAATACCTCCATAGGGTTTCCGGAAAAGACCGCAATATCGGCGTCCTTCCCCGGCGAAAGGCTCCCCACCCGGTCATCCACACCACAAATTTTCGCCGCGTTGATCGTGATGGAACGCATCCCCTCCTCCGGGGACATTCCCGCCTTCACCGCCAGACCTGCACAAATCGGCAAAAACTGGATTTTTGAGACGGGGTGGTCCGTGGTGACGGCTGTCAGAATCCCATGCCCCGCCAAAAGTCCCGCCGTCTTAAAGGCCATATTCTGCACCTCAATCTTATTGCGGCTGGCCATATCCGGCCCCACAATAGCCGGAAATCCGGCTTCCTGCAGTTCTTCCATGATCAGGTGCCCTTCACTGCAGTGATCCAGCGTCATACGCAGTCCAAACTCCTTCGCGATACGCACCGCCGTCAGAATATCATCTGCCCTGTGCGCATGCGCTTTTAAAGGAATTTCACCATACAGCACCGGCAGCCAGCACTCGTACCGAAAGTCTGTGTCCATATCCGGATCCTGTTCTTTCTTGTTCCGATAAGCCGCAGCCTTACTCAGCTCTTCCCTGAGCATGGCGGCAATGGCCATACGTGTGGAAGGTGAAGTCCCCTGCCCGGAATAGTTTACCTTGGGATTTTCTCCAAACGCAACCTTCATAGCGGCGGGAGCTTTCACAATCATATGGTCAATACACCGGCCATGCGTCTTTACAAAAGCAAACTGCCCGCCTACCACATTAGCGCTTCCCGGTCCGATCATCGCAGACGTGATGCCTGCCTGCAGGGCATCATTAAAAGCCGCATCCATGGGATTGATCGCATCAATGGCACGGAGATACGGCGTAATCGGATTTACATTCTCATTACAGTCATCTCCCTCCATGCCCTTCTTCTCCTCGGTGATACCCATATGACAATGCGCCTCAATAATTCCCGGCAGCACCAGATTTCCTTTCGCATTCAGAATCTTCTCTTCACTGCCCTTCTTAAACAAATCCTGCGGACACTCTCCCATATCTCCAATTGCCGCAATCTTCCCGTCCGCAATCCTGATAAAGCCGTCCGCATAATCCTTCCCTTCCATCGTCTTAAGATTGCCATGTATAATAAGCATTGCGTATCCTCCTGATTTACCATATGTACATAGAATCCCTCAACACAGGCAGCAAGTATGGAAACGGTATTTCATTTGCGTCAGCACCAAGAGCCTGTCCCTCAGGCCCTTAGTGCTGTTACGCAAATTGCGAAGTGCAAGTAGGTACACAACCGCACAATGCAGTCTAAAGATTACTGCAGCCTGCTCATAGGATTGATTGGTTCTCCATCCTTTGTCAGCTTAAAGTATACATTGGTACCCTCAATACTGTAATACTTGGTAGGAGCTGCCACTGTTCCGATTCCATCGCCCACATTCACATAGCTGCCCTCAGACACCGTAATATTCTCCAGCTGTCCATAAGTCAGTTCATATCCGTTTCCCAGATCCATCACCACTGTATTGCCTATCGTTGGATCATAAGACACCGAGGTCACCCGTCCGTCTGCTGCCGCGGAAATGGTCTCTCCCTGCGCAGCCGCGATCACAATGGCCGGATTATATTTATACTGCTCCAATGTAGGGAAGAAAATCGTCCGGTCCATACTGTAATTGATCAGCACATCTCCAACAATAGGCCACACCAGTCCCTCCTCTTCCTGAAAATCCAAATCGGGCTGTACTGTGGTGGAAATAGCCTCCGCCTGTACATCACCGCTCATAGCCGTATCCACTGTCTCGTCAAACATCCCCTCTTCCGGCTCTTCCTCTTCCTTCTTCTTATCCTGTTTCGTTT
>CARUOB010000046.1:25625-25871 GCA_949076555.1 uncultured Lachnospiraceae bacterium
ACTCTTTTTAGCCGATTCCTTTTTCTCCTTGTCGGTATCCTCTTTCTCGGTCACCTCTTTTTCATCTTTCTCATCCTTTTTATCATTTTCTTTTTCCTGAGAAAGTCTTGTCCTGAGGCCGGCTTCCTCTCCGGTATTCTCCACATGCTGGGAGTTCGCCTCCTGGAAGCTGGGATCATAATCCAGATCATCCGTTCCCACCTCAGCAAACAGCGTATCGAGCTCCTCTGCGGACATCATATTATC
>CARUOB010000047.1:0-11591 GCA_949076555.1 uncultured Lachnospiraceae bacterium
AGTAATATGCTGCCTGTTTTTTTCATGTTCCTCCTCGGATTGCCGCTTTTTTCGGGCAATCCATAAAAGACATTTTACTATAGTCTATGCGGAAGAAAAAAAAGTGCTTTTCTTTTTGGAGATAAAATGGTATACTAATTAAGTCGTAAGTTTGCAGGCGTAGTTCATCGGTAGAATACAAGCTTCCCAAGCTTGGGAGGGGGGTTCGATTCCCCTCGCCTGCTCTCAGTATCATAGTTGTAAAGTGCATAAACTTTACAGCTATTTTTTTCGCGCATAAGCAGAGTCGAAAGGCACACGAAACAGATGCCATGCCTGCATGAGCAGATGTTTCGGGGGACTTACGGCGAGCAACGCGAACGAGAAACGCGAAGCGTTTCGAGTCTGCTTATGCGGATACAGAGCCGGAAGGCAGGAGGGTACGAAAGAAATGTGGATCTGGCTGGTTTTACTGTACGGTGTCTTAAAGGGCGTGCGGGAGGTCGTCAAGAAAAAGGCTTTGGAGAAAAACTCTACCATAGAGGTATTGTTTATGTACACTTTTCTGTCTTTTGCGATGGTTCTTCCGTCTGCCGGTGTGTCAATGGGGGTGGAACCGCGCTTCTATTTCTATATTGCCATGAAATCTTTCGTCATTTTTCTGGCTTGGATGTGCAGTTTTCGCGCCATCAAAAGGATGCCGATCAGCCTGTACGGTGTGCTGGATCTGTCCCGGGTGCTCTTTGCGACCATGCTGGGTGTCATCGTGCTGCAGGAGGCGCTCGGTACATTGCAGGTGGTGGGCCTGCTGCTCGTGTCGGCCGGGCTTCTTTTATTAAAGTATCATCCGAAGAGTGTGCGGGATGCGGCGAAGTGTGCGGGGGAGTCCGTGGAGATCAAGTATGTGGTGATGGCCTTTGCATCCTGCCTGCTGAATGCGGTTTCGGGACTGCTTGACAAGATTTTGATGCGGGATATCACAAGCTCCCAGCTTCAGTTTTGGTATCTGCTGTTTCTGACGCTGTTTTATCTGCTTTTTATTCTCATTTCCCGTACGCCGGTGAACTGGCGCCGGGCGGTCTGCAATAAGTGGGTGTGGCTCTTGAGTCTGCTGATCGTGGTTGCGGACAGGGCGCTCTTTGTGGCAAACGGTATGGAGGGAAGCCGCGTAACCATGATGACGCTCTTAAAGCAGGCGGGCTGTGTGGTGACGATTCTCGCCGGGCGGTTTCTGTTTAAGGAAAAGAACACCACGCATAAGCTCTTCTGCGCCGCTATTATTATAGTAGGAATTGTGATCGGGGTGAACTAGCGGATTTTGCCACGACAGACATATATTATGTCAACTAACTATTGCAAAGTATACCCCAAAAATGACAGAGTGTACCATATAGAGGGAAGACGCGCGCAGGGGTATTGTCGCCGTACAAACGGTATGCTATACTAATCCATAATTTGCATTTTTATACATACGGAGGGTACGGAGCATGGGAAAGAATAGTGTGTTTGACGGGGCGAGAGCGATGAATAAAATGGCCATTGCCTGCCATACGGTGATTGTCGCAGTGCTGGAGGCCGCATATCTGGTCGAGGTGCTAAAGGGCAGCAGAACCATGGGATATTATGCAGTGTTTTCGCTGATTGCGATTTTGCCGGTGGCGCTTGAGTTTTTTCTTTACAGACAGAAGCCTTCGGACGAAAGGCTGAAATATGTGATAAGTGTGAGTTATAGTCTGTTTTATCTTTTCGTGGTGTTTACTACGGTCAATATGATTGCTTTTACTTATATTATACCGCTTTATTTAGTAATTATTTTATATTCTGACGTGAAGCTCTGCGCATGGGTGGGCGGGGCAGGCGTTGCCATCAATCTGGTGTTTTTGGGATGGCAGGGCGCATCCGGCGGCATTAAGGCCGAGGATATGGCGACTTATGAAATACGTATGGCGCTTCTTCTGCTTGCGGCGGTTTTCCTCAGACTGTCCACAAAGACGCTGGCAAAAATCAATGCGGTTAAGCTGGCAGAGCTGGATCAGGAGAAAGATAACGTTTCCGGCCTGCTTGAAAAGGTAATGCGGATATCCGGTCAGATGTCAGAGGGCATTCTGGATGTGGCCGGGCAGATGCGCGAGCTGGGGATTGCGGTATCGGAGACAAGAAACGCCATGCAGGAGGTTTCTTCCGGTACCAATGAGGCGGCGCAGTCCGTTCAGAATCAGCTTGGGAAGACAGAGGAGATTCAAAACCATATCGGTCAGATGGTGGACGTGATGGGAGTGATCACGCAGCACATGGAAGAGACGAAAGGCAGCGTGCAGCTTGGCAGGGAGAACCTGCAGATATTGACAACGCAGATGGAGCATTCGGAGAAGGCGGCGGCGCAGGCAGTGGCAGAAATGAAGACGCTGGCGGAGCACACGTCCAATATGCAGACCATTATAGATATGATTACAAGTGTGGCCAGCAAGACCAGCCTGCTCGCCTTGAATGCAAGCATTGAGGCTGCGCGCGCCGGAGAAGCGGGCAGGGGATTTGCCGTGGTGGCGTCGGAGATTTCCAATCTGGCGAATCAGACGCAGGGTGCGACGGTGAATATCACAGATGTGATCCGCAGTGTTTCTGATAAATTAAGGATCGCTGCCAGTACGGTGGAGGAATTGCAGGAGAGTAACCGCAGGCAGAGTGAATCGGCGGTGCAGGCGGCTGACAGCTTTGAGAAGATTGCGGCTGACACCGATCAGGTGGATGAACAGAGCAGGCGGCTGGACAGTTCCGTGAAACAGCTTGCGGAGGCCAACCGGGTGATTGTGGAGAGCATTCAAACGATTTCGGCGATTATGCAGGAGGTGTCCGCGCATTCGCAGGAGACATTCCGGGTGAGCGAGAACAACACGAAGATAGTGGGAGAAGTGGACGGTCTGGTGGACGGTTTGAGCGATCAGGCAAAGCAGCTTAATCAGAGCAGGAATTGAAACTTTATGGAATATGAGATATACTGGAGAGAGGGTAAAGATTTTTTATAGAAAACGGAGGGTAAAATGGGATTTTTAAAGAATCAGTTTTCAAGCGTGATCGAGTGGAATGAGAACGGCGAGGGCGTTTTGTTTTATAAGTTTCAGAATCAGGAGATCAAGAAAGGCTCCCGTCTGATTATCCGTCCGGGGCAGGATGCGATTTTCCTGTATAACGGCAGGGTGGAAGGCATTTTCGCGGAGGACGGCGACTATGATATCGAGTCAGATATTATTCCTTTCCTCACAACGTTAAAGAGTTTTAAATTCGGATTCAGCACACCGCTTCGCGCGGAAGTGCTCTTTATCAACACGAAGGAGCTGTTGGTAAAGTGGGGCACGAAAAACGCAATCAATCTGCCAGCCCCCGGACTTCCCGGCGGTATGCCGATCCGTGCCTTCGGCGCGTTCAACTGCAGGGTGGCGGCGCATGATGTGCTGATTGAAAAGCTCGCGGGCATCAGACAGACTTATACCGTAGGAGACGTGAAAGAGCGCATCATTGCCAGCCTTGACCAGCTTCTGATGAGCTGGATCAGCAAAGAGGGCAGGGACATGTTCAACCTGCAGGCGGATGCGAGAAATATCGCCAAGGGCATTGAGAGTGAGCTGGACGCGGATATGCGGACACTGGGCATCGCGATTTCAGGCTTTACGATCGAGAGCTTTTCCTATCCGGAAGAGATCAGGAAGATGCAGGAGAAGGCGGCGGCACAGTCTATGGTGGGTGATATGAATAAGTACACTCAGATGGCGGCGGCGGATTCCATAGGAAAGGGCGGCGGAAGAGGCGCGGGCATGGCTTCCGATATGGTCGGCTTACAGATGGGCATGGCGATCGGACAGCAGATGGTAAACCAGATGAATATGGGCGGTCAGAACGGGGCGCCTCAGATGCAGGGACAGCCCGCGGCGCAGGGCGGACAGGGGCCGAAGTTCTGCCCGAATTGCGGCACGCCGACTACGGGATCTAAGTTCTGCGGCAACTGCGGCAACCAGCTTTTATGATTCGGCAGAGAAGACCATCATGGCAGACATATTTTCCGCCCGTGGAGACAGACGAGACGGGGCTATGCATGACAGGTGCTTCAGGGCAGAACAGACAGAGGATATAAAGCCGGATAAACATAGGGAGAGATTGAGGAGTTGAGGAAAAAATAGAGTATGAGCATATACGATACTTTGAACGAGAGGCAGAGACAGGCCGTCATGCAGACTGACGGCCCTGTCCTGATTTTGGCGGGCGCGGGTTCTGGCAAGACCAGAGTTTTGACGCATAGGGTGGCATACCTGATCGACAGGGCGGGTGTGGCGCCCTATCACATTTTGGCGATTACTTTCACGAACAAGGCGGCGGGGGAGATGCGGGAGCGTGTGGACAAGATCGTGGGCTTCGGCGCGGAGCAGATCTGGGTATCCACGTTCCATTCCACCTGTGTGCGGATTTTGCGCCGCTACATAGACCGTCTCGGGTACGACAATCATTTTACGATTTACGATACCGATGACCAGAAAGGCATTATGAAGGAGGTCTGCAAAAAACTGCAGATCGACACGAAGATGCTCAAGGAGCGCACGATTATGAGCGCCATCTCCTCCGCCAAGGACGAGCTGATAGACCCGCAGGAGTACGAGATGCAGAATGGCTTCGATTTTAACGGCGGCAAGATTGCCAAAGCGTACCGGGAATATCAGGCCACATTAAAGAAAAATAATGCGCTGGATTTTGACGACCTCATTATGAAAACGGTGGAGCTTTTCAAGGCGGACGCCGAGGTGCTTGCCTCTTATCAGGACAGATTCCGCTACATTATGGTGGACGAGTATCAGGACACCAACACCGCCCAGTTTGAGCTGATCAGGCTTTTGGCGGCGGGGCGTCGGAATCTTTGTGTGGTGGGTGACGACGATCAGTCCATCTATAAGTTCAGAGGGGCGAACATCCGCAATATTCTGGACTTCGAAAAAGTTTATCCTGACGCCTGCGTGATCAAGCTGGAACAGAATTACCGCTCAACCCAGATCGTATTGGATGCGGCCAACGCGGTGATCAAAAATAACGTGGGACGCAAGGAGAAGGCACTCTGGACAGACAAGGCGGAAGGGGCGCGCATCGGCTTTAAGCAGTTTGACACGGCTTATGAGGAGGCGGAGTACATTGCCGGTGATGTGGCGAGAAAGAAAAAGCGGGGCGCGGTCTCCTATGGGGAATGTGCCGTGCTCTACCGCACCAACGCGCAGGCACGTCTGTTGGAAGAGCGTTTTATCATGGAAAGCATACCGTACGACGTGGTCGGCGGCACAAACTTTTATTCCAGACGGGAAATTAAGGATGTGCTCGCTTACTTAAAAACCATTGACAACGGCAGGGACGACGTAGCGGTGAAGCGCATTATCAATGTGCCCAGACGCGGCATCGGCGCGGCCACCATTGTGCGGGTACAGGAGTACGCGGACGAGAGAAATATCAGCTTCTTTGACGCACTCACGGAGGCGGACCAGATCATGACCATCGGCAGGAGCGCGTCCAAGCTGAAACCCTTTGTGACTATGATACAGAGCTTTCGCAGCAAGCAGGAGTTTTATAGTCTGGAAGAGCTGCTGAAGGATGTACTGGATCTTACGGGGTATTTGAAGGAACTGGAAGAGTCCGACGAGGAGGACGCGGCTGACCGTGTGGAAAATATAGAGGAGCTGGTCAGCAAGGTGGTGGCTTATGAGGAGGAAAACGACGAGCCGACTTTAAGCGGGTTTCTGGAAGAGGTGGCGCTGGTGGCGGACATCGACCGGGTGGACGGCGACGATGACCGTGTGCTTCTTATGACCCTGCACAGCGCCAAGGGACTGGAGTTTGCGCATGTCTATCTGGCGGGCATGGAGGACGGTGTGTTTCCAAGCTACATGACGATCACCTCGGATGATCCCATGGAGATCGAGGAGGAGAGGAGGCTGGCCTATGTGGGAATCACCAGAGCCAAGGAAGAATTGACCCTCACCTGTGCGAAACAGCGTATGATCAGGGGGGAGACGCAGTATAATCCCGTCAGCCGTTTTGTGCGGGAGATTCCCCCCATGTTGTTAGATGGCACGCCTGCTGCTGTGAAGAGGAGAATGGAGGAAGTCTACGAAGACGACTCGCAGGAGCGAAGCCTTTTGCGGGCGAAACCTTACGGAGCTGGGGCAAAATCCTACACGGAACCGGTCAAACCATATGCGGCGGCGCCAAGCGCGTACACGGAGAGAAAAAAGGCTTACGCGGCGCCGAAAAAGCGCGGCGTAGGGAAAGCGCCGGTCACGGTGGGCGGTAATCCCTTCGGCGCGGGGAATGTGCCATCCGGCAGGACGGAAGTGGCAGCCGGGTCCGCGGCATCCTGCAGGATCGGCTATGGAGAGGGAGACCGGGTGCGCCACGCCCGCTACGGGGAAGGAACGGTCTTAAAGATTGAACCCGGCCCCAGGGACAGTCAGGTGACGGTAGTTTTCGATGAGGCCGGGCAGAAGATCATGTATGCGGGATTTGCGAAGCTGCAAAAGGTGTGAATTTTTATTTGCTGGTATAAAATTTACAGAATTTTCATAAAATAAGATATTCAGATATAGTAAAATCTGAAAAGGCGTGGTATAATGTACGCGATGGCAATGAGCCGTGCACATACGTAAGCAGGAAAAATGGCAGCTTGCTGACAGTTTTTCCGGATTACGGATGTATAGGGCGAAGCCCGCGAACGAGGGAAACCGAAGGTTTGCCGAGTAAGCACGGCGGGTGTGAGGCGAAGCCGTAAGCAGGAAAAATGGCAGCTCGCTGACAGTTTTTCCGGATTACGGATGTATAGGGCGAAGCCCGCGAACGAGGGAAACCGAAGGTTTGCCGAGTAAGCACGGATCAAGATTTGTACGCGGCCAAAATGAAGGGAAAGAGAGGGTTACAGGATGAGCAAGATGGAGATTTTGCATAAATTGGATGAGATCATGGACAATGCGGGAGTGAATGAGCTTCTTGGCAGGAAACATGAGGAGGAGAAGAAAAACAGTATTTTGTGGATATTTGCCGTGATCGGCGCTGTTGCGGCGGTGGCTGCCATTGCATACGCAGTGTATCGTTACCTGACGCCTGACTATCTGGAAGATTTTGAGGACGACTTCGACGACGATTTTGACGATGACTTTTTCGAGGATGAGGATGACGACGAGGACACAGGCGTATAAAGTTTTTCGTTGAGAAAATTGTAGAACCGGCGGGAGAGAAAAGTTTCCCGGCGGTTCTCTTTGTGCGCTTATAAGAAGAGCCGGAAAGCGGATCGGAGAGTGTGAACGGGAGCTGCGAAGCATCTTGCGGCTGTTGTACGCGAAGAGTAGACAGAGTGAGAAATGGAGAATAGTATGAAAAAGGGGCAGATTATAGAGGGAACCGTGGAGCGTATGGATTTCCCGAACAGAGGGATCGTGGCCTGCGAGGAGGGCGTCTGCACGGTAAAGAACGCACTTCCGGGACAAAAGGTGCGGGCGGCCGTCAATAAGGCGAGAAACGGAAGGTACGAAGGGCGGCTTTTGGAGGTGATACAGCCTTCCCCGGCGGAGACGGGAAGCCCCTGTCCCCATTTCGGGAGCTGCGGCGGCTGCACTTACCTGTCATTTCCCTATGAAGAGAGCCTGAAAATCAAGGAGGGACAGGTGAGGCGTCTGCTTGCGCCCGTGCTGGAAAAGCAGGACGGGGAGTGCCTGTTTGAGACGGCAAAGGCTTCCCCCGTGGTTTTCGGCTACCGGAATAAGATGGAGTTTACCTTCGGGGATGAGGTGAAGGACGGGCCGTTGTCTCTCGGGATGCATAAGCGGGGAAGTTTTTATGATATTGTGTCCGTGACGGACTGCCAGATCGTGGAGGAGGATTACCGGAAAATCCTGCGTTGTGTCAGGGACTATTTTGAGGAGCTGCAGGGCCAGGGGGTGGATGTGTCCTTTTATCACAGACTGCGGCATACGGGGTATCTGCGGCATCTCGTGGTGCGCAGGGCGTCGAAAACCGGGGAGATTTTGCTAGCGCTGGTGACCACGTCCCAGGTGCCCGGACAGAAGGCGAAGGCAAGCGTCCTGTCTGGCCAGCCGGAGGGAAACAGCGGGAGCTATGAGCAGGGTGCGGCAGTGGAACAGGGTGTGCAGGAAAACGGCAAGACATCCGAAGGAGGCAGGCGTGAGCGGGAGATATTGGACGGACTTAAGGGGCGGCTTCTGGCGCTGCCACTCGACGGGGAGATTGTGGGCATTCTGCATGTGAGAAACGATTCCGCGGCGGATGTGGTGCAAAGCGACGAGACTGCGGTTTTGTACGGCCGGGACTATTTTTATGAAGAACTTCTGGGGCTTCGCTTTAAAATATCGCTGTTTTCCTTTTTCCAGACCAACAGTCTCGGGGCCGAACTGCTCTACAGCACGGCGCGGGCATACATTTCAGACTATATAGAGTCGTCTGGCAGGACGACGGATGAAACGGCGCGGGGGACGGCAGAAAAAACCGGGCAGGAGGAAAACGTCGAACCCGTGCAGGGAAAGATCGTTTACGACCTCTACAGCGGCACGGGTACGATTGCCCAGCTTATGGCGCCCGTGGCAAAGAAAGTGATAGGTGTGGAGATCGTGGAGGAAGCCGTGGAGGCGGCGAGAAAGAATGCGGAATTAAATAGTTTACATAACTGCGAATTTATTGCCGGGGATGTGCTGAAAGTGCTGGACGGGATTGCGGAAAAGCCGGATGTGATTATCCTTGACCCGCCCAGAGACGGCGTGCACCCGAAGGCGCTTACGAAGATTATAGATTACGGGGTGGAACATATTTTGTATATATCATGCAAGGCGAGCAGTCTGGCGCGGGATCTGGAGGTCTTTCTGGCGCGGGGATATGAGGCGGTAAAGTGCGTGGCGATCGACCAGTTTCCGTGGACGGCGGGGGTGGAGGTCGTGTGTTCGCTGTCTAAACTGCATAGCAGGTAATTTAGATGTCAAATATTATTTCAAATATTGCAATTACTGTTGAAAAACGAGAACAAATGTTCTAAAATGGAGATGTACATTATGAAATGCATATTATCATAAAGGAGGTAGTCATGTTTGATCAACTGATAGAAAGAATAAAAGGTGTATCGGTAAAAGATTTTAAGACTGCAACTAATGAAATCCGTAGTTTTATTGATAATATGCCGGAAGATGGTTTTAAGCGAATGGTAAAAGATATTGGGACAATACCGGAAAATATCGAACACGATTCGACAGAAGAAAAATTATACTCAAAAGCTTCTGATATCGTATTAGCCAGATGTTTTCGATTATTAGGACTGGCTGCCCGTGCGTTAGATGAAAGAGCAGATAGTGCAGACATTTTAGCTGAGAGTATTTCTGGATATAATTATAGCTTGGTTGCAGATGCTAAATGTTTTCGCCTGAGTAGAACAGCAAAAAATCAAAAGGATTTTAAAGTCAGTAATTTAAGTGATTGGAGAGGATCTGAAAATGAATATGCTGTGTTAGTAGCGCCATATTTTCAATATCCACAGGCAGTCAGTCAAATATATTCAAAAGCGTTGGATAATAATGTTTGTTTATTGTCATGGGAACATATATCAATCTTGTTGGATAGAAACGTAAAAGAGAAAGATTCCTTATCGCTGGAATCATTATGGAATGCGTCTCAAATGATTGCAAGGGATAAAACACTTAGTTTTGCGAATGCAAAATGTTGTTTTCTGCCTAAAATGGACGTATATGTTGCGAAAAAGATGGGTGTGACAGAAGAGGAGTACAGAGATATTTTACATAGTTATAAACATTTGATCATCAATAGAGGCGAAATAGAGATTGAATATTGGAATGAATGTATTGATAAGATTAATAAGTACACCAGAGAAAAGGCAATACAGGAATTGATAAAGGCGAAGAAACTGCAGGAGAAGATCAACGCAATTGCTGCATACATAAATAAGCTGAGCAGGTGAATGGAATATGAATAGAATAGAATTAGGGGATTCGATACAATTGATACAAAGTGTTGAAACGGAGTCCGTTCATTTAATTTTATCAGATATTCCATATGGTATAAATTATGATGAATGGGATGTATTACATCATAATACGAACAGCGCGCTTTTAGGAAAAAGTCCGGCACAAGAAAAATCCGGCAGTATATTTAAAACAAGAGGGAAGCCCTTAAATGGCTGGGCACAATCGGATAGAAATATTCCAATCGAATATTACCAGTGGTGTTCGTTGTGGGCTGGTGATTGGTTAAGGGTATTGAAGCCGGGGGCAAGTTGTTTTGTTTTTGCCGGAAGAAGATTGGCGCATAGATGTATTTGTGCAATGGAGGACGCTGGGTTTATATTTAAAGATATGATTTCCTGGGAAAAGGAAACGGCAGCATACAGGGCGCAAAGAGTAAGCAGCGTATTTGATAGAAGAAATGATATAGAAAATAGCGAAGCATGGGCCGGTTGGAAAATAGGAAATCTCAGACCGTTATTTGAGCCTATTTTATGGTTTATGAAACCATATCCGCAGGGAAGTACACTGACTGATAATATTTTAAAATATGAAGTGGGCGCTTTTAATGAAAATAAGCTGCGGGAACTGGCCTCATTAAATGAAGGCGTGGAAGTGTGTTCCAATATTTTAAAGGTACAAACACATAAAACCGATAGAGGCATGCATCCGACACAGAAAGCCGTTAAATTAATGGAACTTTTGATTTCACTCGTTACAAAAGAAGGACAGACTGTGTTAGATCCGTTTTGCGGTTGCGGGACAACTTTGGTCGCGGCAAAGAACCTAAAGAGAGAATATATTGGGTTTGAGATCAATAAAGAATATTATGACAATATTTTACTGAGAATGCAGGAATAACTGATCAAATACAGAATTTATTTGCAACTCGCCCCAATATAAAGTAAGATAAAGAGGTGGACACTAGGGGGTAACATCAGTGTTAAATATTCTACGGCGTTCCCCGGCACAGAAATCGCAGGACAGGGTGGCCGGGAAAAGTTACGGCTCAGGAAAGCGGGATGCGCTTACAGGGGCGGTGAACAAAAACACCTTCCAGAAAATGGTGGAGAATGCATTGGCAGGCGAGCATACGCAAGGCTGCCTTCTTTTGGTGGATGTAGATCGTATGCAGGAAGTCAACGATAACTATGGCAGAGAGACGGGCGACCGGGTGCTGCAGGCGGTTTATGCCACACTGCGGGAGCACTTCAGGGCGGAAGACGGCATAGGGCGGCTCTCGGAGGATACCTTTGGCATCTGGATCGAAGGGCTTTCGGCTGATCAGGTGGGCGGCATCCGCAGACGGATCGCCGTTGTGAATGACAGACTGCTGCATGCGGATCAGGATATGCCTACCGTAACCTTGAGCGCAGGGGCGGCTTTGGGGGAATCGGGCGAGAGCTATAAGGAGATGTACCGGCAGGCGCAGAAAGTTTTGAACCGGGTGAAAGAGGGCGGGCGCTGCGGCTGTGAAATATTTGTAACAGTTCAGCCAGACCGAAAGTGATTGGCAAATCGTGCTTGCACGAATTTGACAGTCATCTGATGGTCTGAGGGAACGCCCGTTTATAA
>CARUOB010000047.1:11601-25695 GCA_949076555.1 uncultured Lachnospiraceae bacterium
CAAAAGAAGCTGCGAAGCAGCGAAGAGCGCCGAAGGTGCGTTTTGCGCATGGGCGTGGACTGAACTGTTGCAATTTCATATAATATTAAGAAAACGGGAGGAAAGTATGGGCGGCTTTTTTGGAGTGGCAGCGAAGGAAAATTGTATTTTTGATCTGTTTTTTGGGACGGACTATCATTCCCATCTGGGAACCAGACGGGCGGGTATGGCGCTTTATGATGGGGAGGCGGGATTTAACCGTGCGATCCATAATATAGAAAATACGCCGTTTCGTACCAAATTTGACAAGGATGTAAATAAAATGTTCGGGACGCTTGGCATCGGCTGTATTTCGGATTATGAGCCGCAGCCTTTGATTATCCGTTCCCATCACGGCACCTATGCGATCACCACGGTGGGCAGAATCAATAACAAAGACCAGATTGTGTCGGAGATTTTTCAGAACGGCAAAGGGCATTTTCTGGAGATGAGCGGCGGTGATATCAACGCTACGGAGCTGGTGGCGGCTGTGATTAACCAGCGTGATAATCTGATCGAGGGGATTAAGTACGCGCAGGAATTGATCGACGGCTCCATGACCATACTGATCATGACGCCGAAGGGGATTTACGCGGCGAGAGACCGGCTGGGACGCACCCCTGTCACAATCGGAAAGAAGGAGGATGCCTGCTGTGTGTCCTTTGAGAGTTTTGCCTATCTGAATCTCGGTTATGTGCCGGAGCGGGAGCTTGGACCCGGGGAAGTGGTGATCGTGACACCGGAGGGCGTACAGACGCTTGCCGCGCCGGGTAAGGATATGAAAATCTGTACTTTTTTGTGGGTTTATTACGGCTATCCCTCCTCGTCCTATGAGGGAATCAGCGTGGAGGAGATGCGATATCACTGTGGGGCGATGTTAGCGAAGCGCGACGACGCGAAGCCGGATATCGTGGCGGGCGTGCCGGATTCTGGGACACCGCACGCCATCGGCTATGCCAACGAGTCGGGGATTCCTTTTTCCAGACCGTTTATCAAGTATACGCCCACTTGGCCCCGTTCCTTTATGCCTACGATCCAGAGTAAACGGAATCTGATCGCGAAAATGAAATTGATCCCGGTACATGACCTGATTAAGGACAGGAGCCTTCTGCTGATCGACGATTCCATCGTGCGGGGCACGCAGCTTCGGGAGACGACAGAGTTTTTATACCAGAGCGGCGCGAAGGAGGTACATATCCGTCCGGCATGTCCGCCGTTGCTTTACGGCTGCAGGTACTTGAATTTTTCCCGTTCCACTTCGGAAATGGAGCTGATTGCAAGAAGAGTGATTCAGGAATTGGAGGGAGAAAACAAGTATCCGAATCTGGCGGTCTATGCGGACCCGGACAGCACGGAGTACGGACAGATGTTGGAGAAGATAAGGGAAAAATTGAATTTCACCTCACTGAAATATCACCGGCTGGATGATATGATCGCTTCCGTCGGTATCGATAAATGTAAGCTGTGCACTTATTGCTGGGATGGGCGCGAATAACAACGCGAGAAGAACTTCTATCCACTCACAGCAAAGGCTGCTTCGTGGAGAAGTTCTAAGTCTCGCGTGGGAGAATGCCAAAAAGCGGCATTCTCCGCATAGATTTCGTTTCATGAAAGGATTGATATACATACATGATTTTCAAGTGTAGAAACTGCGGTGGCAATACGGTTTATTCTCCGGAAAGGGGAAAGATGTACTGTCCTCACTGCGAGAGTGTGGACAGTGAGGAAAAGATAGGGGGCAGTTCCCTTGTGCAATGTGTGAACTGTGGCGCGCCCTTACAGTATAGGCCGCATACGTCGGCGTGCAGATGCGAGCATTGCGGCATGTATCTGATATTTGATGAGCGGGTGGAGGGCGTCTTTGAGCCGAAACTGATTCTGCCTTTCTATATAGGAAAAGAGATGGCGGTGGCGGCCATGGAGCGCGAGTTTTCCAGACGGCTGTTTGCGCCCGCCGATTTCCTGTCGGCGAAGAGTCTGGAAAAAATGGAAGGAATTTATGTGCCTTTCTGGCTGTATGACTATGGAGCGGACTATGATTTTGCGGGAGAGGGCACTAAAATCAGGACGTGGCGCAGCGGCGACACGGAGTATACGGAAACTTCCTATTTCGAGGTGGTCCGGCGGATGGACGTGGATTTTGACCGGATTCCGGTGGACGCATCCATCGCTATGGACGACGGTATTATGGATTTGATGGAGCCCTATGATTATCGGGCGCTTGCGGATTTTGAGCCGCGGTACATGTCAGGCTTTTTCAGTGAGGTTTACAATCAGGAAGGACGCAAGGGCGCAGGAAAAGGCACGGCAGGCTTCGGAGGAGCTGATGCAGGGCTCTCTGACGGGATATGCCACGGTGCGCCCTTACCGGAAAAACCTGAAACTGACCAGAGAGGACTTTTGCTACGCGCTGATGCCCGTCTGGCAGTATGTCTTTCGCTATAAGGATCAGTCTTTTCTGTACCATGTGAACGGGCAGACGGGTAAGGTGATCGGCGTAACGCCTGTTTCCAGAGGAAAGGTATTGGCTTACAGTGCGTCGGTGTTTGCGGTGGTGACGGCGCTCTGCTATATGGCAGTTCATGTGCTGGAGATCTTATAGAGGGGAAGGGCAGAAGTTTTGAGAGAATATTTTCGATATTTTAAATGGCTGTACATCGTTCTGGCCGCCGCCGCGCTTTTGACTGTGGGGCTTCATACGGGGCATGGGGCGCTGGCGAAGGCAATGGACTATCAGCGGACAAATACACAATGCGTGACCGATGAGCGGGTTTTTGACAAGGCGGATGTACTGACGGACAAGGAGGAGGAGAAGCTGCGCCGTCTGATTGCAAAGCGGGAGAAGCAGACGGGGTGTGATATCGTGCTTGTCACGCTCAACGAGCCTTTGGCGGAGTATGCAAGAGAGATTGAACCGGGCGTGATTTCGGAGGAATATGTGAGGGTGTACGCGGAGCAGCGTTGGGAGAACGACGGCTTTGGCTATGACAGGCCGGACGGCGACGGTGTGATGCTGGTTGACAACTGGTCGAGGGAGGATGACGGCATGATTCACACATGGCTGTGCACCACAGGCCGGGCGAGGGACACTTACTATGTGGAGGACATCGACCATCTTCTCGAGAATGTGTACCGCTATGTGGAGAAGGACCCTTACCGCGCTTACAAGACCTATGTCAACAATTTTTATCACGATATGATGGGCTGGAACGTATCGCATATGTCTGTACCGGGATTTGTGCCATGGATCATAGGAATAATAGCAGCTGTTATTTTTGCGGCGTGCAACTGGCGCTCGAAAGAGGGGAAGACGACGACCACGGCCACCACCTACGTGGCGGGCAGGGAACCTGTTTTTCGGGTGGCGCAGGACAGGTTCTTGAGAAAGACGGTGATCCAGCGGAAAATCCAGACAAGCAGCGGCGGACACGGCGGAGGCGGTGGCAGGAGTCACGGCGGCGGTGGCGGCCATCACGGCGGCGGCGGACGCAGCCGTTAGCAGGGTGAATCTGAGCATAAATAAAAGGAGCGGATGTCATGCATTCGCTCCTTTAAACGTTCGTTTTATCAGATTTTCTTACGCCATTTTATTAACGGCAAGGGCCATGCGGGAAACCTTTCTCGCAGAAGTATTCTTGTGGTATACGCCCTTCTTGGTTGCCTTGTCAATTGCGGAAGTAGCGGCAAGCAGCGCGCTCTCTGCGGCAGCCTTATCCTTCGCGTCGATGGCAGCATATACCTTCTTGATCGCTGTCTTAACGCCGGACTTGATGGACTTGTTTCTGTCAGCCTTCGTCTTGTTTACCAGAATTCTCTTTTTCGCAGATTTGATATTAGCCATAACATCCTCCATTTCAAAACATTTACTCTTTATTTTCTTATAAGGACGTGTCTCATTAAAGACGGACACGGACGTTTTAATGGAAACACACGCATATTATTTTAGATTATGGAAATGGGGATGTCAATACATATTTTGTTTATTTTTGCAAAAAATAGAAAACAAAATGGGCAGGCGGAAGAAAAGCGCATAAAATATATCATACGCTACTGCTTGCGGGTTGCGGAAAGGAATGGAAAATGCTATGGATAGCTGGTCAAATGTCAGGACGGACTTGGCGTTGGAAGCCAGAGAAGGTATTGGAGAAAACGAGTCCGGGCTTCATGGAGTGATAGTAGAAGAGCATTATGACGAAGAGAGCGATGTGCATATTACCCGGGTGATTATAGAGACGAAAAACGGGGCCAAGGCGCTTGGGAAACCGATGGGAACCTATATTACACTGGAGGCGCCCGCCATGACGGAACCGGAGGACGACTATCATCAGGAGATATCCGCCATTCTGGCACAGCAGCTTCGGGGGATTTTGCCAAATCCGGATGAGGAACAGTCGATTCTGGTGGTGGGGCTTGGCAACCGGGAGGTCACCGCGGATTCCCTCGGGCCGAATGTGGTGGATAATCTCTTTGTCAACAGGCACATTGTGCTGGAGTATGGCAAGGTGGCTTATAACCGGACGAAGATGCATCTGGTGAGCAGTCTGGCGCCGGGTGTCATGGCGAAAACGGGCATGGAGTCCGCGGAGATCATCAAGGGGGTGATCGGGGAGACGAAGCCGGATCTGGTGATCGCAATCGATGCGCTGGCCGCACGCTCCACCAAACGCTTAAACCGTACCATCCAAATCACGAACACAGGCATTCATCCCGGTTCCGGTGTGGGAAATCACAGAAACGCCATAACGGAGGAGACGCTTCACATTCCGGTGCTGGCGCTGGGTGTGCCGACGGTGGTGGACGCGGCTACGATCGTGGGTGACGCCATGGGAGAGCGGCCCGCCACGCTCAAGGAACTCAATAATATGTATGTGACCACAAAGGACGTGGATCAACAGATCCGCCAGATCAGTCACATTATCTGTGACGGGATAAACGGCGCGCTGAATCTTTGACAGGAAGAGACGGCGCGAAAGCAACTATTCGGTACAGGCCGAAGCATTTACGCATGAACCTGTATTTGCCGTGCATATATTTTTAGTATGTACAAGAATAGAAAGTGGTTGAAACTTATTTTAATAGCAACTGTTATCATAACTCTCGGGTTCGGCTGTGCGGAACTTTTGCGGGATCGTGAGAAGGAGGAAAAAAAGAAAGGCTCCGCTTGGCGAGGTATTGCGGAGGAGCTGGTGATGGAGCCGTATCTGCCCGGCATCCGCGCAATGAGTGAGACAGACCGTCACGCATCGGGGGAAGGCTTTTTAAAAAAGGCGCTGTTTTTCCAATATCCGGGGCTGTTCTATGCACTGGAGAACGGGGAGGAGGGCGTGACCGAGAGCGACTATGCCAGACTTCTTCTGCCGGAGGGGAGCGACGAGGATTACAAGGGACTGCCGGAGGAGGCGCTTGAGTACGGTGACGACGCCATGCATCTGGAAAAGAATATGGAATCGGCGTTTTTGAAGGAAAACGAGCGTTATTTATCGGCGGAACAGGAAGGGAAAGAGGCGGGAGAGACAGGAGAGCCGGAGGAGGCGGACGAAGAGGAAGAAATGGTGGAAGGCCAGGCGTTTGCCTGTGTGGAGGAGAAGAGCTACCGCTATAAGTGGGAGGATCTGTCCACCTATGAGGCGCTGATCAAGGCGTTTTACGCGGTGGACAGCACAACCGTGGCGGGAGAGCAGCTTTTGCAGGCGCAGACGCTTCGGGAGAAGGATATGCGGATACAGGGGAGCGCGGACGCGCCGCAGATCCTCATTTACCACACCCATTCCAAGGAGAGCTTTGTCGATTCTGTGCCGGGTGATGCAAACAGCGGGATTCTGGGGGCGGGGGAATATCTGGCCAGTCTTTTGCGGGAGCGTTACGGGTACAATGTGATCCATGACACGGGCTGTTATGATGAGGACAGGGCCTATGCCTACAACAATTCCCTGCCCGCCATCGAGGCGATTTTACGGGAAAATCCGTCCATCGAGGCGGTGATTGACCTGCACCGGGACGAAATGCCCGCGGACAGGCGTCTGGTCATGGATCTGCAGGGCCGCCCCACCGCGCAGTTTATGTTCTTTAACGGGCTGTGCCGCACCACAAAGGGAGAGATCTCGTATCTGGAAAATCCCTATCTGGCGGACAATCTGGCGCTGTCCTTCCAGATGCAGACGGCATGCAACGAGTATTATCCGGGAATTGCCCGCAGAATCTATCTGAAAGCCTACCGCTACAATATGCACCTTTGCCCGAAATCCCTTCTGATCGAGCTGGGCGCGCAGAACAATACAGAGGAGGAAATACATAATGCCTGCGAGCCCTTAGCCCATGTGCTGGACCTTGTTTTCAGCGGCAGGGAGCCGGAGCGGGAGGATGCGCCGGAGGGCGATTGATGTGGACATCCTACGGACAATTTGATATACTTGCGTGGGAAGAACTTCTAAACTAAAATGATCTGTGCCGGAAGGTGTCTTAAAAAAGCCGACGAAGCGGATCTGGGGGTTCTGTGTTCACGCTGGAGAATGGCAGAATATGGCGTTTTCCGAAACGACGAAAGGTAACAGAGGGTGTACAATGGATCAAAGTAAAATCAGAAATTTTTGTATCGTGGCGCATATTGACCACGGCAAGTCCACGCTGGCGGACCGGATCATAGAGAAGACCGGGCTTCTGACAAGCCGTGAAATGCAGGCGCAGATATTGGACAATATGGAATTAGAGCGGGAGAGAGGCATTACCATCAAGGCCCAGACCGTGCGCATCATCTATCAGGCGAAGGATGGCAACGAGTATATTTTTAACCTGATCGACACGCCCGGCCATGTGGATTTTAACTATGAGGTGAGCCGTTCCCTCGCGGCCTGCGACGGGGCGATTCTTGTGGTGGACGCGGCCCAGGGCATCGAGGCGCAGACGCTTGCAAACGTATATCTGGCGCTGGATCACGATCTGGACGTGTTTCCGGTGATCAACAAGATCGACCTGCCAAGCGCCGAGCCGGAGCGGGTGAAAAATGAGATTGAGGACGTGATCGGCATCGAGGCGCAGGACGCGCCGCTTATCTCCGCGAAGAACGGTATAGGCGTGGAGGAAGTGCTGGAGGCCATCGTGGAGAAGATTCCGGCCCCCGGCGGCAGCCCGGATAATCCGCTGCAGGCGCTTATTTTTGACTCCGTCTATGATTCCTACAAGGGCGTGATCGTATTTTGCCGCATCAAGGAGGGCAGGGTCAAAAAAGGCACCAAAATTAAAATGATGGCCACGGGAGCCACCGCGGAGGTGGTGGAGGTGGGATATTTCGGCGCGGGGCAGTTTATTCCCTGCGACGAGCTGACGGCGGGGATGGTGGGGTATCTCACCGCCTCCATCAAGAACGTGAAGGACACCGCTGTGGGCGATACGGTCACGGATGTGGACAATCCCTGCGCAGAGCCGCTTCCCGGCTACAAGAAGGTCAATTCCATGGTCTACTGCGGCATGTATCCGGCGGACGGCGCCAAATACCCGGATCTGCGGGACGCGCTGGAAAAGCTGAAATTAAACGACGCCTCCTTAAACTACGAGCCGGAGACGTCCATCGCGCTGGGCTTTGGGTTCCGCTGCGGCTTTCTGGGTCTTCTGCATCTGGAGATCATACAGGAGCGTCTGGAGCGGGAGTACAATCTGGATCTGGTGACCACCGCGCCGGGTGTTATTTACAGAGTATATAAGACGAACGGGGATATGATCGAGCTGACCAATCCCTCCAACCTGCCGGACCCTTCCGAGATCGATTATATGGAGGAACCGGTGGTCAGCGCGGAAATCATGGTGACCACCGAGTTTATCGGCCCGATCATGCAGCTTTGTCAGGAGCGGAGAGGCCGCTATATCAGCACCGAGTACATCGAAGCGTCCCGCGCGCTCTTAAAATACGACCTGCCCTTAAACGAGATTATCTATGACTTTTTTGACGCGCTGAAATCCCGTTCCAGAGGGTACGCCTCCTTTGACTATGAGTTAAAGGGGTACGAGCAGTCGAAGTTAGTGAAGCTGGATATCCTGATCAACCACGACGAGGTGGACGCGCTCTCCTTCATCGTCCATGCGGACAGCGCCTATGAGCGGGGCAGGAGAATGTGCGAAAAGTTAAAGGACGAAATACCGAGGCACCTTTTTGAGATACCCATTCAGGCGGCGGTGGGGGGCAAGATCATTGCCAGAGAGACGGTCAGAGCCATGAGAAAGGATGTCCTTGCCAAGTGCTACGGCGGAGATATCACCCGAAAGAAAAAGCTGCTGGAAAAGCAGAAAGAGGGTAAGAAACGTATGCGGCAGGTAGGCAATGTGGAGATTCCCCAGAGCGCTTTTATGAGCGTGTTGAAGCTGGATGACAACTGAGGGACAAAGCGGGAGGCAGAGCGCCCTTTGCCGCGAAGCGGAAGCAGGATGACGAAGGAAGGGCGGGGCGAGGCTCTTTACCTGTTTCGGGATGGAGGCTGCGATGAGAAATTTAAGTATCTATATTCACATTCCGTTCTGTGTCAGGAAATGCCTTTACTGCGATTTTCTTTCCGGCCCGGCAAGTGTCTGCGAAATGGAGAGTTATGTAAACTTAATGCTGCGGGAAATAAAAGAACAGTCGATATTTTATGGAGATCACAAGGTGGTCTCCATCTTTTTCGGCGGGGGTACGCCGTCTCTGCTCCCTGCGCGGGAGACAGGGCGGATTTTAGAGGGAGTCAGAGATGGATTTTTCGTGGCGGAGGATGCGGAGATCACGATAGAGTGTAATCCCGGCACGGTGACGACGCAGAAATTGAGAGATTACATAACAAGTGGTATTAATCGCCTCAGCATCGGATTACAGTCCACGGATGATGAGGAACTTGCCCGCATCGGGAGAATCCACAGCTACAGTGACTTTCTGGAGACGTATACGACGGCGAGGGAGGCGGGATTTCGCAATGTGAACATTGACCTGATGGCGGGGCTGCCCGGTCAGGACATGGCCTCATACACGAAGACGCTGGAGCGTGTGGCGGCTCTCTCACCGGAGCATATTTCCGCCTACAGCTTGATTTTGGAGGAAGGAACTCCACTTTATGTAAACCAATGTGCCTATACCTTTCCCGACGAGGAGGAGGACCGGGAGATGTATGAGCTGACAGGGCGGTATCTGGAGGCAGCCGGGTTTCACCGCTACGAGATTTCGAATTATGCCAAAGAGGGACAAGAGTGCCGTCACAACAAGGTGTATTGGCGCAGAGGCGACTATGTGGGGTTCGGTCTGGGTGCGTCCTCCATGGTGCAAAATGTGAGATGGAAAAACCCGGAGGCGCATATGGCCTACGCGGCCTGCGTGGAAAAGATGGGGGAGGGCGGCGCATGGACTTTTGGGTCCGGCAGCGCGCCCCGTATCGCGCGGCCGCAGGATAAGTCCTTTGCGGAAATGCTGCGAAGAACAGGACGCTGCGAGGTGCAGGAGCTTACCCAGGAAGAGCAGATGGAGGAATTTATGTTTCTGGGGCTTCGGCTGACGGAAGGCGTGGACCTGGAGGCGTTTTTTAGAACCTTTGGAAAAACGGCGGAGGATATTTACGGAAAGCAGATCAACGCCTTTTTGGCGCAGGGTCTTTTGGAACGGGCGGGGCAGCGGCTTAAGCTTACCTCCCGTGGGATTGACGTGAGCAATGTGGTGTTTGCGGCGTTTCTCTTTTGAGGTGCGGGGCAGGCCCGGGGAATCCCTTTCGCGTGGGAAGGGATAAGGACGCTTGGAGAGTAGAAAAACAAGTGATATTCTAAAATTCGTTAATATATTTTGTGAAAATTCTTGACAAAGTATGGTGTATGCTATATTCTGATAACAAAACAGTCGGTCATTAAAGTGTATGAAGGCGGCTGTATCTATGGGCGGACGTCCTGTCCGCATCAGGTATTCCGGCAGATTCTGCCACAATTTCACACAGACAGGCAGAGTTCGCAGGACGGAAAGCAGGAGAGGGGATGGTTCCTATGGCTCTGCATATAGTAAGGAGAGACATATGGGACAAAAGGATTTGGCGGCCAAACAGTTTGAGCGCAGCCCGGAAGTGTTTGCCGATATTATCAATGCGTTTATTTTTGAAGGAGAGCAGTTGGTTTTTCCGGGAGATTTGCAGTCTGCGCCGACTGAGTCATTATATCCTGCGGCCAACGGGAGCCTGCACAATCAGTATAATGACGTGAGTAAGTATGAAATGAGAAATGGCAGGGTTGCCATACAGTATACACTGGAAAATCAATCCACACCCGATTATAAGATACTGCTTCGTAAGGCCGGGTATGAAGGCGCCATTTACAGACAGCAGTATGAGGGCAGGGAGACGTTTCCGGCGATTACCCTTGTATTATATTGGGGCGAAGCTGCGTGGAATGCGGGTAAGGACCTGTATCAATTTTTTCGCGGGAAAAAGATTCACGGTAAGGCCGGAAAATACATTGACAACGTTTGCCTGCACATGTATGCCATGAGAAATCTGCCAGAGGAGATCAGACAGAGGTTTCAGAGTGATATGCGGGTTGTGGTTGATTATTTGGCGGAGGGGGAGCAGTATATACCGACGGAGCAGCGCATAGTAGACTTGGAGGCAACCATGCGTATGCTGCATGCTCTGACAGGGGAGACAAATTTTATAGATTATATGCATTTGCTGCAAAAGAGGCAGGAGGAAGGAGGAGAGATCACGATGGGATATGCTGTGAGTATGTATGTGGAGAGAGGCAAACAAGAAGGAAGACAAGAAGGAAAACAGGAGGAAAGAATCCGGAACGCCACCGCGTTCGTAAAAGAAACCGTGATGCAGAATCAGTCTAAGGAGTATATTCTTCGTATGCTGCAGACCTGTTTCCAGTTAAAAGAGGAGGAGGCGGACGATCTCTACCGGAAAGGATATGAAAATGGCGCCGGAGAGGTCTCTTGAATTTCCCCTGTTATGCTTGTATAATAAAATGAAAGAATCCTATTTGTAATTGGGACAGATGGAAAGGCACTTGGAAAGCCGCCGGGTCATAGAATAGAGTAAATGGACTTTGGAGGCTCCTTTTGAAAACATTCAGTCAGCCACTTTCTGCGAAGGATGAGGCCGTTTATCTGGGGCGGCTTAAAACAGGAAGCGAAAGAGAGCGTGGGGAGGCCAAAGGGATTCTGGTGGAGCGGAATTTACGTCTGGTGGCGCATATCGCCAAGAAATACCAGAACGTGGACGAGGACATGGAAGATCTGATATCCATTGGTACCATCGGATTGATTAAGGCGATAGATTCCTTTGACGCGGGGAAGGGGAAACTCAGTACTTATGCGTCGCGTTGCATAGACAATGAGCTTTTAATGCTCCTGCGGGCGAAGAAAAAGACTTCCAGAGAAGTCTCTTTGTATGAGCCGATCGGTACGGACAGGGAGGGCAACGAAATCAGCCTGCTCGACGTAATCGAACAGGATCAGGTGGACGTGATCGACAGGATGGAAGTGGAGGATAAGCTGCAACGGCTGAAAGGTCTGATCGCCGACAGGCTCTCGGACAGGGAAAAAGAGATCATTTTGATGCGCTACGGCCTTTTGAGCGGGCAGGAGATCACACAGAGGGAGATTGGCCACAGGCTTGGCATTTCCAGAAGCTATGTGTCCAGAATTGAAAAAAGAGCATTAGAAAAGCTAAAGGAGGGGTACGAGGCCTTTGGCATGCAATAGCCCCAAAGGTGTGAATGATAGAAGGGAGGAAATGGGATCATGCGTTTTGTAAAGAGCGAAGATTTGAAGACCGGAATGAGATTGGCGCGTCCTATTTACAATAAAAACGGCGTTCTGCTCTATGAGAGAAATTCCAAGCTGACGGTACAGGGGATCAACAGCGTCAGGAATTTCGGGCTGCTGGGTATTTATATTCTGGAGCCCGCGGAACCTGTTCCGCCCATGACGAGGGCGGACGCGGAGTTTGAGCGTTTCCAGACGATGTGTGTGTTTTCCATCAGAGAGGAGCTTGACGTAATCGCAGAGACCGGACGGACACAGCGGGCGCAGATGATTGCCTCAAACATCATTAAAAATTACGGGCATATGGACGCCAGAATCAATTTCTTGCAGAATTTGAGGAGCAAGGAGGACTACATATATAAACATTCCCTGAATGTGGCGATACTCTGCGCCATGATGACACATGCTATGAATATGAAGGTGGAGGAGCAGATGGATACGGTGCAGGCGGCTCTCGTCCATGATATCGGAAAGATCATGCGCTTTGAGGACGAGACCGCTGCCGGGGGCGCTTTGATTGATATGACGATGGAAATTCGGGAGGAGAGGGGACACGCTCTTCTGGAAACGGCCTTTTCCACGAAGCCGAACATCAAGCGAATCTGTACGCAGGCGTATAAGATGCTGGCAAGCGTGAAAACGGGGGAGGACATTTCCTCGATCCGGCTTGTGAACGGCGCGCGGGTGCTGGCTGTGGCGGAAACCTATGACAGGATGACCGCTATGAAAATGGACAAGGAGCCTGCCTCTGAGGTGGAGGCGCTCAAGTTCCTCTTGAATAACCCGAAAGTTTACCACAGCAAAGTGGTGGAGGCGTTGATTAAGTCCGTCAATATTCTGGTGCCGGGCGTCAGCGTGGATCTGAATACCGGGGAGAAAGCGCTTGTTCTTGCGGCGAACGAAGCGGACATCCTGCGGCCTCTGATCCTGATGTTTCGGGATAACAGCGTGATCGATCTGGCGGACATGGAGCTGTATGAGGATTTGGAGATCAGGGATATTATGAGGACGCTGGATAACCGCCATGTGATGGATATGGATTTGTTAAAGAAAAGCGGGATAGAGGTTGACGAGGAAGAATACGAGGAGATTCCGATTATCTGAGATACATAAGCAGCAGGAGGGGGAAAAAGGAAATGCCGACGATACAGGAGATTATGAAGACGGCCAGCGATGCCGGTGCGTCAGATGTACATATCACAGTGGGAATACCGCCTAAAATGCGGGTAAACGGGAATCTGATAGCGATGGACTACCCGAGGATGATGCCGCAGGATACGCTGACGGCCGCCTATTCTATCATGACCGACTTGCAGCGGGAGCGCTTTGAGGAGCGGGGCGAGTACGATATGTCCTTCTCGATTCCGGAGCTGGGAAGGTACCGTGTCAACGTTTATAAGCAGAGAGGCTCTGCCGCATTGGCGCTGCGTTTGGTGGGTACGCAGGTTCCCGCGCCGGAGAAACTCGGTGTGCCGGAGTCTGTGATCAGCCTTTATGAGCGCAAGCGCGGACTGATTCTCGTGACAGGCCCTACGGGAAGCGGTAAGTCCACCACGCTGGCGGCCATTATAGACAAGATCAACAACAACAGGGACGCCCACGTGATTACGCTGGAAGACCCGATCGAGTATCTGCATCAGCATAAGATGGCGATGGTAAACCAGAGAGAGATTGGGCTGGATTCCCAGAGCTATGCCAATGCCCTGCGGGCGGCGCTGCGTGAGGACCCGGATGTGATTCTGGTAGGCGAGATGCGCGACTTCGAGACGATAAGCGTGGCGATCACGGCGGCGGAGACCGGGCACCTTGTGCTTTCCACCTTGCATACCATCGGCGCGGCCAGCACCGTGGATCGAGTCATCGACGTGTTTCCCCCTCATCAGCAGCAGCAGATCAGGGTACAGCTGGCAAATGTCCTGGAAGCTGTTATTTCCCAGCAGCTTATTCCGACAATGGATGGAGAGGGCCGGGTGGCGGCCTTTGAGGTGATGCACGCGAACCATGCGGTCAGGAACCTGATCCGTGAGGGAAAGTCGCATCAGCTTTCGTCTGTCATGCAGACCAACCGGAAGCTTGGAATGATCAACATGGATGACGCGATCATACAATTGTACTACGAAGGAAAGATCGACCGGGAGATGGCGATACAGTTTGCGCAGGACCCTGACGGGATGCAGAATAAGGTCATCTGATGACTGCTTCATCCTATTATAAATGACTCTCTGATGTAATAAGTAGAACACCTTTGATAGAATCAATGTTTTCTCAACATTTGTCTTTCTGTCAAGGGTGTTCTTTTTTCATTTGTTTGAACCTCG
>CARUOB010000048.1 GCA_949076555.1 uncultured Lachnospiraceae bacterium
ACATGGCCCCCTTCAAAGTGGAAATAAACTTTTCACTTCAGGTAATGAAAAAAGTGGAACAAGCCTCTTGACATTTTCCAGAAAAATATATATAATTCATATGTTGTCAAAGTCTTCTGCCGATATGGCAGGGACGGCGGCAGAAAAGCAGGTGCGCTTAGCTCAGCTGGATAGAGCGTTTGGCTACGGACCAAAAGGTCGGGGGTTCGAATCCTCTAGCGCACGTTGGTTTTTTGGGAGGCGGAAATGCTGATAAAACGGGCATTTCCGCTTTTTGCTTTTCCATTTGATGCTTGTAAAGAATAACCGTGTATACTAAAATGTAGTTTGAGAAATTCAAGGACATACGGTGTACCACCCCAGAGAGTTGGCCCTCTCTGGGGCAAGGGATGGTAATCTCACTACCACACGATACAGACAAAGTCTGCGATACACGCAAGAATTATTATAAGATAATCGGGCATAAAAAACAATGCTTTTTGTGTGTCGATAGGCTATGTCTGTGCCTCATGATATAGAAAACGGGGTGTAGAGTGTGGACGCATGCTTGCACCCGTTCCTGATTTCTCACTGGAGTGCGTTGGCAGCGGGCGATTTGCCGCCGGGGTACTCCCCAGTGAGGAGTCGGAGTTTGGAAGGACTGCGATTAGTTGTTGTGTCATCACAGTTCTTTTTTTATGTTTCGGGAAAATAGGGAAGGAGATTATTTGATGAAGAGGAAAATGTTAATGAGTATGCTTGCGGCGGCTTTATCCGCATCCCTGCTTGCGGGGTGCGGCAGTACCCCAAAGCCGGCTGACAGCTGGCTGGAGGAACATGGGGTAACTATTACACCGCAGGGGGACTCTTCGGTAAGGTTTTATAGTTATAACAGCTATCCGGAAGATTATGTGGATGATTTCATGGCGGATGTGAATGTTACCATCTCAGAGACAACAGAAGGGGCAGAAGAAGGGTTCAAGAAAGTGGTTGCAGAGATAACATATGATGTAGTCAAGCATCCAGACGCATGTACTTCATGGATGTATAGTTATGGTGTATTTGACAGAGATACAGGTGTCTATTTTAGGGGTGATGCTAAAACAAAAGAGGCAGTCGCGATAGAGGGTGAATACTTTGATGTACGGACAGAATGGAATAGAAATGCACAATATCCGATATGCCACGCAACGTATACCTTGGACTGCCCGGTTGACTATGATGGCGCAGTATTCCTGTTTGGCTATTGTACACCGGAAATGGAGGAGATATTTAATCAAATAGACTTTACCACAAGATTGTATACGCTGGATGAATTGCCATATGATATGGAAAGCCTACGGTACTGGACCCTGACAGATGAGTAATATAACGCAAAGTTAATAATCCTGCAACAAACAGCCAGGAGAGACCTGCCCGGACGGACAGGCCTTTCTTGGTTTAGAGATATAAAAGACATGTTCCATATCATTGTTTATTCAGATACAGGCAGAGATATGCTCAGGTATGAGTGCAGTAAAAATCCGTTTGAAATGCGGCTTAATACAATTTTTGACTTTATGAGGGAGAATGCCTTTGATGCTAAGACACCAGCCCTTTTCCCGCTATGGCAAATCTGCCGGGCCGCACTTGAGTTTCTCTTGGAAATCAAGTATAATAGACCTGTTCTTGCAAACAAAAAGATAAAGCATGAGGGAGAGAAAAAATGAACGAAAACAATTATGCAAACGGGGATGAACCGGGTAAGGGCGCCGCGGTTGCCAGTCTGGTGTTAGGTATCGTTTCTATCGTTGCGTGGTTTTTTGGAATGGGAGCGCTGATTGGTCTTATTACAGGTGTGATCGGTCTGATCTGCGCATCCAATGCGAAGAAGGCAGGTTTTGTGGGCGGAATGAGGACGGCGGGCTTTGTCTGCTCTCTGATCGGTGTGATCGGCAGCGCGCTTGTCTTTGTAGCGTGTGTGGCCTGTGTGGGTGTTTTAGGAACCGCGGCTGCGTTGAGCTAAGGCTGTGCTGATGTGCTGACAAGGATCGTCTGAGTTGAAAGAATTACTAATCGGATTAAACACCATAAGCGCCTACGGTCTGTGCGGGGCAGCGGGTTTTCTGCTGGGAACCGGATATTTGTTCTTCATTACAAGGGTGAAAGACGGGGATTTTGACGACCTTTTTTACACTTATGTCTGGGCTGCGCTGGGAGCGGTTGTAGGGGCAAAGGTTCTCTATGTTTTGCTTGCGCTTCCGGACATTGTGCGGATCGTCGGAAGCGGAGAGACGGATTGGCGGCCGTATCTCGGAAGCATGGTAAGCGGTGGATTTGTTTTTTACGGCGGACTGCTCGGTGCAGTGTGCGCCGTAAAGACGGCATCCCGCTACTTTTCGCTTGACTATGTCAAAACACTTTCGCTTTTGACTCCGGCTATGCCGCTGGCGCATGCGCTTGGGAGAGTGGGCTGTGCGCTCGTAGGCTGTTGTTACGGGAAGGAAACCGGACTGTGTATAGGGATAAGCTACGCGAACTCTATGTACGCACCGAACGGTGTACGGCTGTTTCCGGTTCAGGCGATGGAGGCGATTGCCGATCTGGTGATTTTCGGAGCGCTTGTATATATGCTTCTAAAAAAGGCGGACGACCATGAGAGAGCCGGGATTTTTGAAAAGTATCTTGTGATGTATGCCTGCGCCAGATTTTTGCTGGAATTTCTCAGAGGCGACTTGGCCAGAGGACATTTGGGAGCGCTGTCGACATCACAGTGGATCAGCGTTATCATTCTTTTATCGATAGGGATTCGAAGCGGATTGAAAAGAAACGGTTGGGGCTGTTGCAAAAGTAGATAAAGCATCTACCGGGGCAACGGCCTCTTTATTTTCCTCCTGGGCGGGAATGGTATCCCGCTCTTTTTTTTGTGTGTTTCAGCAGAGACAGAATACGGCATGTTTTTTCCAAATGGGTGTTGACAAACTGTTCATACTGTATATAATGATATATATACAGTATATACTGATGGCGCGAACTGTGACGACAGGGAGCGCGAGGAATGAGGGAGGCACGAATTGAAAATTATTATATCGAATCAATCTGAGCTGCCGATCTATGCGCAGATCAGGGAGCAGCTCAAGGAGCAGATCTTAAACGGACAGATCCCGGAGGGAGAAACCCTTCCCTCGATCCGTCAGCTTGCGAAGGAGGTGGGCGTCAGTGTGATTACAACGACACGGGCCTACAGTGAGTTAGAAGCGGAGGGGTTTATCGCCACCATGCAGGGCAAGGGCAGCGTGGTGCTTCCAACGGATAATAACCTGCTGCGGGAGCAGTACCTTCTGCGGATTGAGGAGGGGCTGTCCACGGCCATAGAGACGGCGAAAACGATGGGAATGTCCAAAGACGAACTGACGGATATTTTTCACAACTTATTGGAAACATAAGGTTTCAGAAAGGAATAGGAATGATGGAACTGCTGGAAGTAAAAAATCTGTCTAAACACTATAAAAATTTTGACTTAAAAGATATCAGTTTTACTCTGCCGAAGGGCTATATTATGGGGTATGTGGGAGCGAACGGCTCCGGAAAAACAACGACTTTGAATTTGATTACGGGTGTTTTAAAGTGTGTGGAGGGCGACGTGCGTATCGACGGTCTGTCCCGTGAGAAAGGCGAGCAGGCATACAAGGAGAAAATCGGTTATGTGGGAGACGAGTCCTATTTTCCTGACCACTTTAAGATCAAGCATATCCGCAACGTAATAAAGGATTTTTACCCGACGTTTTCCGAGGATAAGTTTAACGGTTTTATACGGAATTGGAATCTGCCGGAGAATAAGCTGATTAAGGACTTTTCCAGAGGCATGAAGGTGATGCTGATGTTTGCCTCGGTGCTCGCCAGAGACACGAAACTGCTTGTGTTAGACGAAGCCACAAACGGGCTTGACCCGGTGATGCGGACGGAGATCCTGAAACTTTTGCAGGAGTATGTGATGGACGGGGAGCGGAGTGTGATCTTTTCCACCCATATTTTAAGCGATCTGGAGCAGATTGCGGACTATATTTATTTTATTCACAGGGGCAGGACGATCCTCTATGACGCGAAGGATGAACTGATTGAAAATTTCCTTTTGGTAAAGGGCGAGAGCGCAAAGATTCCGCCAGCCCTTAAGAAAGAGCTGATCGGGTTAGAGGAGAAGACCTACGGATTCGAGGCGATTCTGCCAAGCGATAAGGCGGAACTTCTGGGGAATGCGTTTCTTTTCGAGAAGCCGACGATAGACCAGATCGTCATTCACTACATTAAAAGCAGGGAGGAGCAGTAAAATGAGAGCATTGCACTTTATGAAAATAGATTATATGTTGACAAGGAAACAGATGTATTTTATGCCGGCGATTCTTGTTCTGGCATGGGTTGTGGGTACGGGCGTAAGCAAAGGCGCAATGTCTTTGCTGGTGACATGTTCCTATGTAGCTTTTGTGGCTTCCATATTTTCGACGGCGCCTTTTGGCTATTGTGTCAGGAAGAACAGAGGATTTCTGCTGCTGCTTCCCGCGACGGTGAAGGAGAGGGTGGCAGGGCGTTTCCTGTACGGGCTGTCTTTCGTGGGTTTGCTGGGCATTTTCTGTGGTATCCTGTGGGGTGTGTACGCGATGATGGGATATGAGTTGCCGCTCTGGACAGTGGCGCTTGGCCTGTGCGAGCTGGCAGTCGGGATTCTGATTATGGCATTAGAGTTTCTTTTTTTCTATCTGTTTGGGGAGGGAAAGGAAAACTGGCAGCAGTTGAGCAATATTGTACGAATTGCGCCGGGTATGGCTATGTTTTTTGGCATGACTTATTTTGTGGGAAAAATTGAGGAAATACAAGGTACGACGGCCGGCGGCATGGGGATTGATCCGGAGGTGCTTAGTGGAAAGTTTATGCAGGTGGGTGTGATTGCCATATTGGCGGCGTTACTTCTGACGGCGGTGGCAGCGGCAGTCTGCGTGAAGGTGATTGAAAACCGGGACTACGCATAATGTAGAAGGCCGTTTATAAGAGGGGAAAGCCGGTTACAAACCGGGAAGGCCGGATTGCATTGACTGTGTAATCTTTTCCATGTGCTTGCAAAACACTGTAGAATACTGTAAAATAGTAATGTTATCGACCGGTAGTCGTGCGGTCGGAGTTAAAGTTTCCAAGTGTGGAGGAGAGAAATCATGGAAAGAATTTGGACTGTTACTGACAGCATGGGCAATCCCCATCAGATTAAGTTTAAGCGGGGATTCGGCGGCGCGAAATGTATCGTTGACGGAGATACATATAAGATGAAATCTAAAAACTGGGTGATATGGATGGCGGATCATCAGATCAGCATTCCCGGTGCGGAGTGCAATCTGGTAGTAATTGGCAACAAGGTTCGTCTTGCGGTGAACGGCACATATTTAGAAGATGGCACACCCTATGAGCCCGTCAGAAATATTCCCGTATGGCTCAATGTGCTGGTGGGTATAAATGCAGTTTTAGGCGTGTTTATGTACGGCATGATCGGCCTTGCCATCACGGTGCTTTTGGCGCTTCTGACTTATAAAATGGCCTTGAGCAAGAAAACCACCCCGGCGATGATCATTCAGATCGTATTGTTGGTAGTGCTGGTGGCGCTTACTGCGTTTATTTTTGCGATAGCATAGGCTGGAAAGGGGCGGAGGAAAGCGATGGACGAGAATACAAACTACGGATATAACGACGGAAATTATAATAATCAGGGAGCTGACGGCGGGCAGCAGTATGGACAGAATGAGCAGCCATTTGTGAGTGCGCCGCAGTACGGCCAGAATGACCAGCCGTACGCAAACGGACAGCAGTACGTGCAGAATGGCCAGGGTGCATTCGGGCAGGCGCCGCAGTATAATCAGATGCCTTACGGCACACAGCAGCAGTATAACCAGCAGAATTTCGGACAGCCGGTGAAAGCGGTCGTATACGACGCCGTGCCGACCAAAACCCACGGGACGTCGGTGGCGGCGCTTGTGTGTGGTATTCTGGGTCTGCTCCTTTTCTGGTTTCCCGGTGTGAACATTGGGTTATGCCTGGCTGGTCTGATCTGTGGTATCGTTTCCCTTGTCAAGGGATTCGGCGGAAAAGGGCTTGCGATTGCGGGACTGATTCTCTCTGTTCTCGCAAGTATCCTGACGCTGATCTTTTTCTATCTCTTTGCGTTGGGCATGATGCTTATGTAGGTGTTTCAGGCCCTAGGCTTCGGTTTACGACCCGGAATACATGGAATAGAAGAATCGTATAATTTGGAGCATCCACTTTAGAGTGGGTGCTTTTCCATTTTATTGCGGGCAAAGTTTATCTGATATGAAACTTTTTAGAAGTGTGAATCGTATTGTATATAGGACGGGAAAAAGAAGTATGTTAAGATGTAGATATCTATAGGATGACAGACTGACAGAAGGACGCATGAGGGGATGGAGCAGGAGTGGAGCTATCTGGTGGAGGAGTACCGGGCCATGCTGTACCGGGTCGCTTTCTCGAACATGAAGAACCGGGCGGACGCCGAGGATGCGGTGCAGGAGGCCTTTCTGCGCTACATGAAGGATGAAAAGCCGATTCAGAACAAGGAACATGAGAAAGCGTGGCTGATACGAACCACCATTCATATTTGTCTGGATATTTTAAAGAGCGGCTGGTATCAAAGGACAGTTCCATGGAACGAGTCCTTTGAGAATGCGGCAAAAAACATTTATCTGCCTTATCAGGTCAGGGATGACGAAACGCTTGAGGCGGTGCTGCGGCTGCCTGTACATTACAGGAACCCGATCTATCTTTTTTACTATGAGGATTATTCCATTCATGAAATTGCGGGGATTCTCAACGAAAAGGAAGGGACGATCAAGACAAGGCTGCGCAGGGGCAGGGAGGAATTGAGAAGAAATTTGTAACAGTTCAGCTCAGGACTTTGCACTTGCTGCAAAGTCCGTGAAAAGACGTAAATTGAACTGGAAGAAAATCTGCCCTTCGTCGAAAGCGATTTGGAATGGGCAGATTCCGTAACAGGCAAGCCGCAGGCGGAACTGTTACAAAATTCTGACGGAAGGGAGGCCGTAGAACATGGGAATACAGGAGGTGCAGGGCCAGAGCGGGACACCGGCTTATCAGAAAAAGAAAAAGACCGGGCGTGCGGAGGGGTTTCAGGAGAGCCTGTTACAGAACTTGAAAAACAGGGATCAGGGTAAGCATTCCGACACAGCCGTGGAGCCGGAGGCGAAACAGACCGTTACAGGTATGCAGATCGGTGCGAAGGCAAAGGCGGAACAGGCGGGCATGGGAAGGATCGGCGCGGCACAGGGGATTCGCGTGAACGCCGCGGTGGCGCAGAAAGCCATGCAGGCTGTGGAGGTGAGACGTATGAGCTATGAGGACAGCGATCATGTGAGGATTGCGGTGACGGAAGGGTATACATTGAAAGGAAAGCGGGAGGAAGGCGCGGATGCCCGGGTCTATGTGGAGGCAAAGTATGAGGACGGGCGGCTTGAAGCCTATCAGGTAGAGATGGCGAAGGTGTCGGGGCAGACCGAGCATCTGATAGAGCAGTTTGCGATAGAGACGATGAAGGAAGGAGAATAGGCACATGATTCTGGGTAATCCTTATGGCGGGTATGGCAGTATTGACACGGCGAATCGCACGGCGGAGCAGCTTTCAAAACAGGCGCGTACGTATGCGCTTCGGGAACAAATGGGGCTGAAGGGGGATACAAATGACGGCAGCTTTTTCTCCAAGCTGAAAAGGGCGGATGAATTTATGGCGTCTGGAGAGTATGAGGGGCCGACAGATTCGATCGGCATTATGCTGAGGCAGATGGATGAACCTACGGCCGGGAAACCGGTGGTTAAGGATTTCTGGCATAACGGCGCGCATGTTTCCATATGTAAAGACGCTTTATATGGCAATATAATCACCATTGGCGGCAGCTCGAATCCGGACTGGATATCTGTGGATACTTCTGTTGGCACGGTGAAGGTGGATCTCAACGATATGACCAGTCTGATGAAGTGCCTTGACCTGTTTTCCCCGGAAGATCTCAATGCCATACTCCGGAAAATTCAGGAGGTTAAGCAGACAAGAGAGGCTTTAAGCCAGATAGACAGAATGCAGGATGAGCTGGTGAAAAACAGACGCGGGCAGAAAAAGGAAGGTGGAGAAGCCGACACAGAGCAGTCTGTGGACGAGGTTGTCGGTGTGGTAAGCGCGGACGAAATGCGGGATATCGAGGAGAAGCGGGAGAAAAAATTTGTCGGGTAATCCGGCTGTTTTCGTAAGCAGTGTCAGGCTGAACTGTTACATAGTAACGACGCATCGAACCGGAATCATTTGACGAAACGGGTGCGATGCAGTACACTGAAACAGGGAAATATTGAGCTTACGAAAAAGGAGATACAGGCCAGACGATGCAGAAAAAAATAGCGGTTATCAACGACATTGCGGGATACGGAAGATGCGCCATGACGGTGCTTCTTCCGATTATTTCTTATATGGGAGTGCAGGCGTGCCCGCTGCTTACCTCCGTCTTTTCCAGCAATACGGCATTCCCGGATTTCTTTAAGGATGACTATACAGACCGAATGGAGACGTATATTGCAAGCTGGGAAAAAATCGGGCTTCAGCGAAAATTTGACGGCATTTCCATAGGATATCTCGGTTCTGTCAGGCAGATAGAGATTGTGAGACGGTTTGTGCAGGCGTTTTCGAGGGAAGATACACTTGTGATTGTAGATCCGGTCATGGGGGATCACGGCAGACTGTACTCTGCCTATACGGTAGAGTTGTGCGCGGAGCTGGGAAAGCTGGTGGCGCTGGCGGATATCATAACGCCGAATCTGACAGAAGCCTGTCAACTGGCAAATATTCCCTATAAGGATAAGGGCTGGAAGAGGAAGGAACTTTTTGAGATGGCAGACTGCCTTTCGGCTATGGGACCGTCCCATGTTGTCATTACGGGGATTCCACAGGGGGAATATATCGCGAACTATGTCTATGTGAAAAGGGGGGCGGAAGACCCGTCGGCACGGCTGATCCGCGTTCACAGAGCGGGGGAGGAGCGGTGTAGTACGGGAGACGTGTTTTCCGCGGTGGTAGCGGCGGATGCTTTAAACGGTGTACCCTTTGACAAATCCGTCAGAAAGGCGTCCGGCTTTGTAAAGCAGTGCATTGAAAAAGCACTGGAGCTTGGGACGCCGCCTGCGGAAGGGGTGCCTTTTGAGGCGGTGTTAAACCGCCTCAGGCGGGGATAGGATATGGTACTTTCGCAGTGCGGAGCTTGAAAAACCTGCGGTTTTCCTCGCTCGCGGGCTTCGCCCTATCAGTCCATAATCTGTCAAAATTGACTGCAAGCAGTCATTTTGCCATCTTACGTCCTGACACTGCTCAACTGGACAACGGATACTCTAGTTCAAATGGGTATCCGTCTTTTTTGTTTTCTTCGGAGAGCGTGTCCGTCTCGATCACATAAAAATCGTCGCTCTTTATGACTTCTTTCATTTCTTCCCTGATGGTTTCAAAGTCTGTCACATGGGTAGAGATTCTGCGGCAGGCGAAGTCCCCTTCGCTGATGGTGCGGACGGTCTGGCCCGAGGCCGTGGCAGCAGGCGCCTCTCCGGTGATCGTGAGGAACATGTGCCGCTGATATTGGCCGTTTTTGTATTCGTGCAGTACGCCGGAAGGGTAAGCAACCACCGTTCCCATCTGCTGGGCGGTGACGAAGAGCTTCAGGATATGCTGGCCGTAATATTTGGGCACGTCCATTTCCTCCAACGGCACTGTCAGCATTGTGCGGGTCACGATCTCGTTGTGATAGAAGCCGTCGGGCAAAAGGATGCCGCTCTTGCTTTCCGGAATTTTGGCGAGACCCGTCACCGGGCTTGCCATGTTCTGCAATGTCTCCTGCAGAGTTGCAAGGCAATTGTGGATATCCATAATCTTTTGTTCTGCCAGAATCTTGCCGTCATAGAGAAGTTTCTGCAGATTGATGGAAGCGCCCTCCACATAGTTATTTAAATCCTTTAACGGAATACCCAGTTTGATGCAGACCGTGATTGCATCGAGCAGGTAGAGCTGTTCTTTCGTATAGTAGCGGTAGTTTGTCTCCGTGTTCACAAAGGCCGGTTTGAGAATCCCGATCTGATCGTAATAGCGCAGCGACTTGATGCTCACGTTTTTTAACTTAGATACTTTTCCGATTGACATGTACTGACTCATAACTTGTTTCCAATATCCTTTTACCAGTTGTTTCTTTTAGCTTTGATTTGATTTCTTTCTAAACTATACCCGAGGGTAAGAGTTGGTAAGACTTATTTTGTCACAAAATTTTCCGGAAGACAAGCCTTTTTGGAAAATTAGTGGTCATAAAAAATCCGCATACAAGATGCTGTATGCGGATTCTGTAAACCGTGTGTATTTAAATGAAATGATACTATCCCATGGTGACAACTATGTCATATTCTGTTTTTCCTGCCACATACGGCACGATGCACCCCTCTACCAAATTACCGTCCACGGTGAGAGACTTTATACCCTTTTCCACGTTATCGGGATTTGTCACCTTGATGTGGTAAGTGCCCTCGCGGAATTTACGGGTTAAGGTAAAGTCGCCGAAATCTTTTGGAACGCAGGGGTCGATGCCAAGTCCCTTGTGGGTAGGGTATACGCCGAGAATGTGCTGTGACACGTTCACGAAGGTCCAGGCCGCCGTCCCGGTCAGCCAGCTGTTTTTCGCTTCGCCGGGCATGTATGCGTCGGCTCCGGCTACCATCTGAGAATAAACGTAAGGCTCTGTGCGGTGAATTTCGCTAAACTCTTCCACATAGGAAGGGCAGGTTTTTCGATAGATTTCGAAAGCCCTGTCGCCACGGCCGATCACGGTTTCCGCGATGGAAACCCAAGGATTGTTATGGCAGAAAATACCGGCGTTCTCCTTGTATCCGGGCGGATAGGAGGAGATTTCTCCCAGCTCCAGATGATATTTGGTGTAGGCTGGCTGTAAGATCATCACGCCGTACTCGGTGTCCAGTTTTTCCTTGACGGAATCCAGCGCTTTTTCGGCAAGGCCTTCCTTCACGCCGATACCGGCGAGAGAGCAGAAGCCGTTGGACTCGATATAAATCTGCCCTTCGTCGCACTCTTTAGAGCCGATCTTTTGGCCGTGGGCGTCGTAAGCGCGGACAAACCAGTCACCGTCCCAGCCATCCTTCAATACGGCGTCATACATTTTCCGCACTTGTGCGCGGGCGTAATCCGCCTCCGCCTGATTGTCCATAAGTTCGCACAACTGCGCGTACTCTTCCCCGTACTTGACGAACATACCGGCGATAAACACAGATTCCGCCACAGGCCCTTCGGAGGGGCCGAAGGTCTGGAAGGATTCGCCCGGATGCTCTGAGAAGCAGTTTAAGTTCAGACAGTCGTTCCAGTCGGCGCGTCCGATCAGGGGCAGCCCATGAGGCCCCTTGTGGGCCACGATATAGTCGAAGGAGCGTTTCAGGTGCTCTGACAGAGGTTTTGCGAGAGATTCATCGTTGTCGAAGGGCACCTGTTCTGTTAAAATAGAGGTGTCTCCCGTCTCACGCACATAGGCGGAAGTACCCGCAATCAGCCAAAGCGGATCGTCGTTAAAGCCGCTGCCGATATCGGAGTTGCCCTTCTTGGTGAGGGGCTGGTACTGGTGGTAAGCGCTGCCGTCCTCAAACTGTGTGGAGGCAATGTCGATGATACGCTGTCTTGCGCGGTCCGGGATCAGGTGGACGAAGCCAAGTAGATCCTGACAGGAATCGCGGAATCCCATGCCGCGGCCGATGCCGGACTCATAGTAGGAAGCGGAGCGGGACATGTTGAAAGTCACCATACATTGATACTGGTTCCAGATATTGACCATGCGGTCCACCTTATCGTTGGAGGACTTTACGGTGTATTTGGAAAGTAAGTCATTCCAGTACGCGTTCAGGGCTGCGAAAGCCTGCTCCACATCCGCGTCGGTCTGATATTTGGCAAGCATTGCTTCGGCGGGCTTTTTGTTGATGACACCGTGCGCTTCCCATTTCTGATCCGCGGGATTTTCTACGTAGCCGAGAACAAATACAAAGGTTTTGCTCTCGCCGGGCTTTAAGGTCAGATTGATCTGATGGGAGGCGATGGGGGACCAGCCGTGGGCTACGGAGTTTGTAGCCTGCCCCTTTTCCACGACCTCGGGATTTGCCGCGCTGCGGTATGCGCCCAAAAATGCGTCACGGCTCGTGTCGAAGCCGTCCACTTGTGCGTTTACGGAATACACCGCATAGTGGTTTCTCCTCTCGCGGTACTCTGTTTTATGATATATCGTGGAACCGGTCACCTCCACCTCTCCGGTGCTTAAATTGCGCTGGAAATTGCGGGAATCGTCGTCCGCGTTCCAGAGACACCATTCCACATAGGAGAAGAGAGAAACGGTCTTTTCGCCGTCGCTTTGGTTGGTCAGCTTGATCTGGCTGATTTCGCAGTTGTCATCCATGGGGATGAAGGTGAGGACAGAAGCCTCCAGTTTGTTTTTCGCTCCCGTGAAACGGCTGTAGCCGATGCCGTGGCGGCACTCATAGCGGTCAAGTTCCGTCTGGGTCGGTTTCCAGCCGGGATTCCAGACCAGGCCGCCTTCTTTGATATAAAAGTATTTGCCGTTGTTGTCGCTTGGCACGTCGTTGTAGCGGTACCGCGTCATGCGAAGCAGTTTCGCGTCTTTATAGAAGGTGTAACCGCCGCAGGTGTTGGAGATCAGTGTAAAAAAATCTTTGCACCCCAAGTAATTGATCCAGGGCAGAGGCGTTCTGGGGGTGGTGATGACGTACTCGCGGTTCTCGTCGTCGAAATAACCAAATTTCATAGTTCCATTCTCCTTTTCGTGTGAGTTGTGTCCGGCTAGGTGAAAATGTCCTGAAACGGAGGAGGGTAAACGATTAAGTAAAACCGTCTCCGATCGGTTGAGCAAATTATACAGAAGAAATGAAAAAAATGCAATAATTATATAGATTTCATGGAAGAATCAATAAATTCCGAAAGGCGCTGCATGACTTGGAACGGTAGCGCGCAATGGAAGAACGAAAACGATTAAGCAATGCGAGACACGCGGGCATTGGGCATTTTGTGGATGGAGAGGACTAACATATGGTATCTATGAAGGACATTTCGGCGGTCTGCGGCGTCTCGGTGGCTACGGTCAGCAAGGCGCTTAACGATCAAAACGATATCGGGCAGGAGACGAAGAAGCGGATTCGTCGGGCGGCCGAGGAGCTGGGATATTTTCCCAATACGGCCGCCAAGATGCTGAAAACGAACCGCAGTTATAATATAGGAGTTCTGTTTAATCATGAGGATTACAGCGGCTTGACCCATGATTATTACGCGCTTGTGCTGGACAGTCTCAAACGCACGGTGGAGGAGAAGGGTTATGATATCACCTTTGTCAATACGAGCAGGCGGCGTGCAGGGGCGTCAAGCTATCTGGAACATTGCAGATCCCGGGGGTTTGACGGTGTTGCGATTGTCTGTACAGATTTTTATTCGCCGGAGATTTTGCAGCTTGTGAGGGGCGGCATTCCCATCGTCACGCTGGATCATCTTTTTAACAATGTCTGTGCGGTTATGTCCAACAATGTGCGGGGGATGCAAGATCTGCTCACTTATATTTATGAGAAAGGGCACCGCAGGGTAGCCTATATCCATGGGGCTGATTCCGCCGTTACACAGAGCAGACTGTCTTCCTTTTACCGGACGGCGGCAGGGCTGGGACTGATGGTACCGGATGCGTATATCCGCATGTCTCCCTACCGCGATACCAAGGGCGCGTATGTGGAGACCGTGAAGCTGCTTGCACTGCGGGAGCCGCCCACCTGTATTCTCTATCCGGATGATTTTTCGGCGTTCGGCGGTTTTAACGCGATCCGGGAACGGGGGATGCGGATTCCCGATGATATTTCGATCGCGGGCTATGACGGCATCCGCATCGCAAGACATATCGAGCCGGTGTTAACTACACTTAGGCAGGACACGGAGGCGCTTGGGAAAATGGTGGGAGAGAAGCTGCTCAGTCTGATTGAACATCCCAAAACCACGCTGGTGGAGACACTTGTGGTGGAGGGGCACGTATTTGAAGGAAATTCCGTGGCAAACGTGAAAGAAGCGAAAAGTAATTCGAAAGACGTCCCGTCATAGAGCGGAACGCAAAGCGGTTAAAACAGACTTGGAGTCATTAAGTTACACATAAGAGAATGCGAAAATACGGGCATTTTCCGTAGGGCATTCATGGAGGGAAAGTATGTCATCACCGATTTTATTTGACCAAAGCAGATTAAAGGCATATGATGGTCTTATGAGACTGTGCGAGTTTGCAGGGAAGTCCGGAGAGTGGCAGCAGACGTTGTGGAGCGAGTTTTTGACGAACAGGGAGCTGTACGACGCCTTCGTCTACTATCTGGAGAACCACGGGCTGCCGGATGTGCCCAAGTGCGGGGCATATTCTCTGACAGACTGCTATGTGTGGCAGATCGAGCAGGATAATCTGCGCAGGGATACCGGGAAGAATACCGCAAGTTGTAATAAGGAAGATATGGTGCTCAGGTCATTCATGATGATGGCGGATATGTACAGACACCCGGAAGCGTATGTGAAAAAGCTGGGTGACTGGAAAGGCATGGATCAGACCATGTAAGGCACGGAGAAAGAACTGAGGAAAAAGGAAGGAAGTATGGATCGGACGGAATTTATAGAAAGACTGCAAAGGGCGCTGGCAAGCGGCGTGAACAGTTCCCGGGTGGCGGAGAACGTGCAGTATTATCGGGATTATATTGATGTGGAGATCAGAAAGGGAAGAAGCGAGGAGGAGGTGCTTGCAAGTCTTGGCGATCCGCGGCTTCTCGCGAAGAGTATCATAGAGGCGAACAAGCGGGCCGGCGTCAGCGAGGGGACGAACCGGACTTACGATGAAGTGAGGGAAGAGAGCTATACCGAAAAATGGAAAAACGCAGTGAAACAGCATACGATGCGTGTTCCCGGCTGGCTGATTCTGCTGATTGCCGGTGTGATTTTTCTTTTGATTATCGGTTTGGCCTTTTCTGTGATCTCTATTCTTACACCGATTATCATTCCGGTGCTGCTTGTCGTACTTGCGGTTAATTATTTTAAGGGACGGAAATGACAACAGGCCGTTTACTTGGGATAAACGGCCTGTTGAGGGGAGTATAAATAATTAATATAAGAAGGATCGGATTTGAGGGGACGCATCTGGCGTCCCCTTTTTCCGCGCATAAGCAGAGTCAGAAAGCGTTACAGACAGGCTGCATGCTTGCATGGGAGACTGTCAGAAAGCGAAACCGGGAGAAAACTGTGTTGACAGGCATTTGCTTACAGCATAAAATGTACCTATGGAAAAATTAGAGTATATCGTGCCCTGCCATTTTGGCTTGGAGGCAGTATTAAAAAGAGAAATAACAGATCTTGGTTTGGAAATCACCTGCGTGGAGGACGGCAGAGTTACCTTTGCCGGGGACAGGCTGGCGCTTTGCCGTGCCAATATATTCCTGCGCAGTGCGCAGAGAGTGCTGATTAAGATGGGAAGTTTTCATGCGGAAACGTTCGAGGATCTTTTTCAGGGGACGAAGGCGCTGCCGTGGGAGAAATATATTCCCAAAGACGGAAAATTCTGGGTGGCGAAGGCGGCCAGCGTGAAGAGTAAGCTCTTTAGCCCTTCCGATATTCAGTCGATCATGAAAAAAGCGATGGTAGAGCGAATGAAAGGCGTTTACCACATCGACTGGTTTGCGGAGAACGGGGCGGACTATCCGGTCAGAGTTTTTATTAAGAAGGATGAGGTGACGGTGGGACTAGACACGGCGGGAGAATCCTTACATAAACGGGGCTACAGAAAGCTGACGGCGAAAGCGCCCATCGCGGAAAATCTGGCGGCGGCGCTTCTGATGCTGACGCCTTGGCGGGGGGACCGGATTCTCGTAGACCCCTTCTGCGGCAGCGGGACGATTCCCATAGAGGCGGCTATGATGGCGGCCCATATTGCGCCCGGCAAGAGCAGGCACTTCACGGCGCAGGACTGGCCACATGCGTTCCCCGATTCGCTTTGGGAAAAAGCGAGGGAAGAGGCGGAGTCCTTGGAAACCCCGGATGTGGAGACCCAGATTCAGGGGTATGACATAGACGAGGAGATGGTGTCCATTGCCAGAGCGAACGCAAGACTGGCTGGGGTGGAGCATCTGATTCATTTTCAGCAAAGAGACGTGGCGCAGCTTTCCCATGCGAAAAAATATGGGTTTATTCTGACGAACCCGCCCTACGGGGAGCGGCTTTCGGAGAAGGAAGCGCTTCAAGCTCTGTACCGGACGCTGGGAGAGCGGTATCAGGCGTTGGATGCATGGTCCATGTATGTGATTACTTCCTACGAGCAGGCGGAAAATGCCATCGGCAGGAAGGCGGATAAGAACAGAAAATTATATAACGGTATGATAAAGACCTACTTTTATCAATATATGGGCCCTAAGCCCACCGGGAGCAAAAGGTAAGCGATGCAGAAGAATGGTTTGATGAAAAGTACATTGGCATATTGTATTGTATTTGTGGCTGCGGCTATGAGTATCATGCTGTACTACGCGGCGACGAAGACCGTGGGTGTGGCGGATCTGGCGCAGGACGAGGTGGTTCGCCCTGCCGAGCAGAAGGAGGACAGCGCGCCGGTTGTTACCGCGAAGGGTAATGAGATTGTCATTGACAGAGCTGCGCAGAATACCAATTATTTTTGTATACCGATGCCGGAAAGCGTGAAGGCGGAGGAAGTGGTCTTAGAAAATCACTATATGGATAAGGAACTCTGGGTGAGCATCAGTGTAGAGCAGACGAAAGAGTACGAGGCTTTTTATAAGGCACAGAGCGTATACGGAAACTGTGAGAGCGTGACGGACGGACATTTAGAGGCAGAGAAGGACAGAATATGCCTGCGCTTTGCGCTCAACGGCGTCTATGAGTACCGCAGTATTTTTGAAAACCATACCCTGTATGTAGAGTTTGTGCCTTCAAAAGAAATGTATGAGAAGATTATCGTGATAGATCCCGCCTATGGGGGCGAGGAGCATGGCGTCACCGCGGATGGTATCCTCTCAAAGAATATAACGCTTGACGTGGCGAAGGCATTAAAAACCATGTTTGACGAGAGTGATATCAAGGTGTACTATACGAGGATGGACGACAGCAATCCCACGGCCCAGAACAGGGTAGAACTTGCGGCGGCGACCAAGGCGGATATGATGATCCGCATAGAGGTGAGCGGCGATGAGAACAGCAAACTCTACGGCACGTCGGCGGTTTATAACAGTAAATTTTTCATTCCCGGATTTGGCAATGTGGAGCTGGCCGATCTTCTGGAGCGCGAGGTAGTCACGTCCATCAGCGGCAAAGCCTGCGGTCTGTTCGAGTCGCAGCAGGAGGATCAGGTCATGAACAGCGCTACGGTTCCGGCGGCCGCCATCCGCGTAGGGTATCTGACGAACAGTCAGGAGGCGATTTTGCTGCAGCGCGAGGATTATATCAAGCGCATTGCGGAAGGAATTTACAATGCGGTGATAAAAGCGTACGCGGCGTAGAGGCAGGGAGGTTATAGTGAGGATTATTTTTGCTACGGGAAACGAAGGAAAAATGCGGGAGATCCGGGCCATTCTTGGAGATATGGAGGCTGAGATCAGCTCCATGAAGGAGGCCGGACTTGCGCTTGACATTGCGGAAGATGGAACCACATTTGAGGAGAATGCCCACATCAAGGCGCGGGCGGTGGCGGAAACCCTCGCAGCGCAGGGAGAAGCGCGGGCGTATGTGGTGATGGCGGACGATTCCGGACTGGAAATCGATTGCCTGAACGGGGAGCCGGGGGTGTACTCGGCCAGATACCTCGGCGAGGAGGTGCCTTTTTCCGAGAAGAGTGCGGATTTGCTCAGACGGCTTAACGATGTGCCGGAGGAGGAGAGAAGCGCCAGATTTGTCTGTGCGATCGCGGCAGTATTTCCGGATGGAACAGAGACGGTCACCAGAGGAACCGTTGAGGGCAGAATCGGTTATGCGCTTCGCGGGGACAATGGATTCGGCTATGATCCTATCTTTTATCTGCCGGAATACGAGCGCACCGCCGCGGAGCTTTCGGATGAGGAGAAGAACCGGATCAGTCACAGAAGCAGGGCTTTGGAACAAATGAAAGCGGAATTGAAGAAAAGGATGTTATAATTACATGCGAGTATTGATTGTGAGCGACAGCCATCGTCATAATACAAATCTGCTCTCCGTGCTGGAAAAGACAGGACCCTACGATATGCTGATACATTGTGGGGATGTGGAGGGGAGCGAGTATACGATCAGTAAGGCGGCAGGCTGTCCTGTGGTAATGGTGCAGGGGAACAATGACTTTTTTTCCAACCTGCCGAGAGAAGAGGAGTTTATGGTCGGGCGTTATAAGGTGTGGGTGACCCACGGTCATCATTATTATATCGCCATGAACACGGAGACGATCAAGCAGGAGGCCATAAGCCGGGATGTGGATATCGTCATGTGCGGTCATTCCCACAAGCCGCTGATTGATATAGGAAAGGATGTCACGCTGATTAATCCCGGCAGCATCAGTTATCCCAGACAGGAGAACCGGAGGCCCAGCTATATCATTATGGAGCTGGACAGGGAAGGCGAGGCCCACTATACGCTGAATTACGCCTAAGGGGAGCCGCTGTGGGGCCGGAAAATAAACGGCATTAAAAATATAAAAAATAAGCAGGAAGTTATTGACAGAAAAAAAAACATATTATATAATTGAAAATGCGTTGTGGGAAATGGCGTTAGATCCCTTGCGGGGTGTGGCTCAGCTTGGCTAGAGCGCCTGGTTTGGGACCAGGAGGTCGCAGGTTCGAATCCTGTCACCCCGACGTTTTCAAAAATATGATATGCGGGTGTAGTTCAATGGTAGAACACCAGCCTTCCAAGCTGGATACGTGGGTTCGATTCCCATCACCCGCTCTTTAAAATCGGGAAATCGTTATTTTACGGGATTCTCCGATTTTTTGTTTTTACGCTACTTTTCCTTGGGAAGCATATCCTTATGATTGGTCCTTCCGACAAGGTAATCCAGATTGACTTCGTATAAATCGGCAAGTGGGATCAATACTTCTACGGGGATTCCCCTTGTCCCCTGTTCAAAATGTGCGTATGAACGTTGTGATATATGCAAATGCTTCCCAACCTCTGCCTGCGTCAGAACCCTGTCTTTTCTCAAATTTTTTAAACGTTCATATTTCATTTTCATCACCCACATTAGTATACTAAGAACATTTTGGACTAGTGTCCTTTAGAACAATATGGGCTATACCGTGGTGCAATACACATTAAAATAGGAGGAGAAGGAAAGATGAAGAAAAAAGCGGTAATGATAATTTTAACACTGTGCGCTGCTGTGGCGATGACAGCCTGCGGTGGGAAAGCGGGCATGGCAGAAATGCAGGACACAACTGCGGCGGAAGAAAGTGCGGAAGCTGATGCACAGGCAGAAGCGGAAGCCGTGGCTCCTACAGTGGACGAAGATGCCGTAGAGACGGAACAGACTGGGGAGGATGCGCTTGAGAACGAGGAATCCTTCGAAGAAATCGAGATTGGTGCAGACGGTTCCGTTAATGGGCAGGAATTTCCCATGATTGACGAAGCTGTACGCAGCCAGGATAAGAGTGACGCGTATGGCGTGTACAGTATATCCTGCTATGATCTTGATCAATATCTGGATGAAGAAGGTTATATGCAGTCGGATATTGCATCGGCTGATAACTTTTACTATGAGTATACTGGCCGGTGGGCTTACCCGAAGATCACGCCCTGCAGATTTTTCGGAGGGCTGGTACTGGCTTCGAGAACGGATTTTTCAAGTGATTACAGGTCGACAGACACAGAGACAGGCAATGGGTTATCGTTTAACATATGCAGCGGGAAAGACTATTACAACAGTATGAAACAAGGCACTGGGTCAGACGCCGAAGTAAGTGAGATGGCATTTACGATTCAGACAATGGACGGCAGTTCGGACGTGATGCATGAATATAGGGAAATAATGCTGTTAAACGATAAAGATGAAAATGAAGAAGCGCTTGATGCATTGGAGGAGGTTATATACGGGTTCGACGTGTATTGTTTTGCTGTTGGAAATTTTACGGTAACTTTACAGCCCGATGCCGGGACGAAACTTACCCAGGAAGATGTGCAGCTTATCGCGGACAACATCCGGCTTACGAACGGAATGGAGCGGTGACCGGAACTTTTTGGACCATTGCGCACTGAAAGGAAAATTTTTTGTAATTATTATTGACATTTTTGGTTGTCCATGATATTCTTATAAAGCTGTTGGCAAGGTGCTGTGGTTGCGTTTTAATAATGATATGCAGAGTACCTTTCAGCCTGATGCTTTGAGTGGGTTTTGTTGGGTGTGACAGGTTCGAATCCCATCATCCGCTCGTCGCGCGGCATATGCCGTGCGGTTAATTGGTACGTGTTCGTAGCTCAGCTGGATAGAGCAACGGCCTTCTAAGCCGTGGGTCGGGGGTTCGAATCCCTTCGAGCACGTTATATGGTGGGTATGGCGCAGTCGGCTAGCGCGCCAGATTGTGGCTCTGGAGGCCGAGGGTTCGAGTCCCTCTATCCACCTTTAACATGAGCGTGCGGAGCACTGCCTGCCTTGTTTACCAATAATGGGCTATCGCCAAGGGGTAAGGCACAGGACTTTGACTCCTGCATTCGCTGGTTCAAATCCAGCTAGCCCAGTTATGGACCACTAGCTCAGTCGGTAGAGCACCTGACTTTTAATCAGGTTGTCGGGGGTTCGAATCCCCCGTGGTTCACTAAAAGAGTTCCTCAGAGTAGGCTGGGGGATTCGAACCCCGGAGCGATATGCCCCATGGTTCACTAAAAGGATTCCTTGATGGAAAGTAAATGGCTTAACTTGGCCGAAATGTTTGATTGCAGCGAATTATCTGCACATCAGACGTTTTTTTTATTCGATAAAAATCTTTGCAACAAACATTTTAAGGAGAGAACAGAATGGAACAGACGAAAGAAAATAAAATGGGCACCATGCCCGTCAATAGACTGTTGATCACCATGTCCCTGCCGATGATGATATCCATGCTGGTGCAGGCGCTCTACAATGTGGTGGATTCCATCTTTGTGTCCCGCATCAATGAGAACGCACTGACAGCAGTGTCGCTTGCGTTTCCGATTCAGACGCTGATGATTGCGGTGGCGGGCGGCACCTGTGTCGGTATCAATGCGGTACTGTCCAAGGCGCTGGGAGAAAAGGATCAGGAGCGGGCGGATCACACGGCGGTCAGCGGCATTGTGCTGATGGCTGCAAGTTATGTGATCTTTCTGGTAATCGGGTTGTTTGTCACCCGCGCGTTTTATCTGAGCCAGACGGACGATGCGCAGATTGTAGCGTATGGTGTGCAGTATCTGAGCATTGTGTGCATCTGTTCCTTTGGCCTTTTCGCGCAGTTTGTGTTTGAACGGCTTTTGCAGTCCACAGGAAGAACTTTCTATATTATGATTACGCAGGGAACGGGCGCGATCATCAATATCATACTTGACCCGATCTTTATTTTCGGTTTATGCGGGATGCCGAAAATGGGTGTTGCGGGCGCGGCGGTAGCCACTGTGACGGGCCAGACCATTGCGGGCACAATTGCGCTGGTGGTCAATTTTAAGAAAAATGAGGACATTCATATCCGCTTTCGAGGGCTGCGGCTGGAAAAGGAGATTGTGGGGCAGATTTATAAGATCGGTGTGCCATCTATGATTATGCAGGCGATTGGTTCCGTGATGACTTACGGTATGAACCTGATCCTGATTTCTTTCACCCCCACGGCGACGGCGGTATTCGGTGTGTACTTTAAGCTTCAGAGCTTTATCTTTATGCCGGTGTTCGGGCTGAATAACGGTCTGGTGCCGATTCTGGCGTACAACTACGGCGCGGGCAGGAGGGACCGTTTTATTCAGGCGATGAAGTGCGCCGTTCTGTATGCGGCGTGTATCATGGCGGTGGGCGTGGTGGTTTTCCAGACCATACCGGCGATTCTTCTGGGCTTTTTTGAGGCGTCGGATGAAATGCTGCGGATCGGTGTTCCGGCGCTGCGTATTATCTGCATCAGCTTTTTGCCTGCGGCATTCGGCATTGTCTGTGGTACGGCTTTTCAGGCGCTCGGCAATGCGGTCTACAGTATGCTTGTTTCCATTGCCAGACAGCTTGTGGTGCTTCTTCCCGCGGCTTTCCTGTTGTCCCTGTCGGGAGAGGTGACATACGTGTGGTGGGCGTTTCCGATTGCGGAGATCATGTCGCTTGTGATGACGGTAATCTTCCTGATCCGGATTAACGGCAGGGTGATCCGGCATATCGGGGAATCGAAGTAAACGTGAGCTGTGGCGTACATGTTCCCGGCCGGATGACGGCAGAGTCGTTGACATGGCGCAGGGAAAATGATATGATACATAGGCGGGCAGAGCAGAAATGACATCTATGTCATAAGGTTAATGCAGCTGCGGCCCGGCAGGCGGATATGGCGGAATTGGCAGACGCGCTGGATTTAGGTTCCAGTGGGAGACCGTGCAGGTTCAAGTCCTGTTATCCGCATAAAAGAAGTGCTTTAATCAGGCACTTCTTTTACTTTGTGTGATATTTCGTGTTGCATAGATTAGAAAAATGGTCATTGATAACATGGTTAAGAGCTTCTGACTGGTCGGACAAGGCATGCCGGTATACTTGTTTTAAAACTGCATCGGAACCCCATCCGCCGCGCTGCATGATATAGGCATCTGGCACACCGAGAGCGTGTTGGATAGATGCGCAGTAGTGACGCAAATCATGGAAACGGAAATGAGGCAGTCCTGAGCGTGCTACAAGGTCAATAAAGCGGTCTGAAATCTGATTAGGCTTCAAGTGGACGATACGCCCCTTTCTGTCTCTGATTCGGTCCACAACAAAGTCGGGGAAGGGGACATAGCGGTTTCCGGCAACGGATTTTGTTGTCTTATCTACCCACTGTTTATTCTCGTCAAGGACAACGGCTCTTTGGATATGGGCAATGTTTCCGTTAAAGTCCGTATCTTCCAACCCGCAGATTTCTGACCGGCGGAGAGGCCCGAAAGCCGCAAGCAGGACAGCAATAAGCATATCTTCGTTGTCTATATGGCTAAGAAGCGCTTTCACGTCTTCGTCTGTTGGTATGTATAGCTTTGGCGGGACTTTCTGCGGCAGGGTAGTGTTAAGCGCCATTTCCGGGCAGTAAACCTTTAGAACGGCGGATATAATACCGTGTATGTTCTTCACCGTCTTCGGGGATTTCTGCCGTGCTTTTCTGTTTATAAATTCTTGAATAAGTTCTGGGGTGATGTTCTCTATCTTCATTTTATCAAATTCAGACAGATCAGTACGTTTCGTCCGTTTGTATTCCCTTATCGTGGATACAGCTAGTACAGATGCCCGGTCTTTTACATAGCTGTCAAAAGCCTCCCCAAAGGTAAGAGTGCAGTGGGAATGAAGTTCTTTTCCCGCAGCATAGTCTGCCGCCATTCTTTCCGCCTCACGCTTCCCTTTTGTGCTCTGATCGGTAGAAGTAAAGGATTTATAATGACGCTTTCCGTTTTCGTCAGTGTAATCGTAGACTTGGCACCGCCATGAGCCGGATGGGAGCTTCTTTGCTGTAGCCATAGTGTTGTCCTCCTTTTTGGGTATAAAAATAACAGCCAGCGCATGTTCGCGCTTGCGGGCTGTTTCCGAAGATGATACACTATATATATGATTGGATCGTGCATCTTCGGGTGCGTGTATTTAAAGCCGTTCCTGTTGGTGCAGGGGCGGTTTTGATTTTATAAAATAAAAAGGTGTAACCATTTGGTTACACCTCACGTTCACCAAATTACAAGATGGGCGGCGTATCCATCATCTCAGGTACTCTTACGAGTGTGTCGGGGGCCTTTCCGACCTTTGCAATCTGGCTAGTAGTTATTTTTATGTACCATTATTATATGTTATACATATTTATTTGTCAAATTTTTTCAGACGTCCATTTTGAATACCATGTTTGAGTTTGGAGTCTGTGATCGTATGAAGAGTGGCAACATATAAATAATTGTCTTTTGCATCCAGTTTTATACCAATCTGCACGTTCTCAGCAATACACTTCACCAATTCGAAACTTGTAACTTTTTCATTTGGATTTATGCCGATATAATCAGGATTAGCAATAATTTGAGGTATGAATCCAATATATTTCAAACAGTCAGGGTGCCTTTTGATAATATGTTTCTCTAAACCGTTTGACTGATATATGTTAGAAGACTTTATATTATATGGCAAATAGTTGTTAAAATCTTCGTTATATTTTCCTATTGCTGTGAGTTTATCATTCATATATACTCCGTAGTTATTGCGCTGCACGTTTTCTGCAGAGTGGCTAATGTTTATTATACTTGTAAGGGTCTGGGTAACCGCACAAGCATCTTACATCAAGATAAAATCCTTCACTTCCTTTGCCGTGATATCCCGACCAAGGGCAATGCTCGCCGCCTGTACAGGAGTAAATTTCAAATATCGGGAAAGTGCGTGGATATCCATTAAGTCAAAGTTCACGGGACGGGCTTTTTTCTTTCTGAATGTCGCAAGGCTCATATGGAGATACTTTGCGACAGATTCATCGGATAGAGCATATCTTTCCTAGTTACAGACTATGATTGCCCGGATGATGCGGTTTCCGTCTTCTTCAGGTGACGGTTTTAGTCTTGGTATGGTGATCTCCTTTTTTCAGACGTCCATTTTTAATACCATGTTTGAGTTTGGAGTCTGTGATTGTATGAAGAGTGGCGACGTATAAATAATTGTCTTTTGCATCCAGTTTTATGCCAATCTGTACGTTCTCAGAAATACACTTCACCAATTCGAAACTTGTGTTGGTATCTGTAAATTTTGGTACTTTCCCATTTACTAATTTCCCAATATATCTTGGAGCATTTTTGATAGCATTTTCATTTATGATAACATATCCCGACCAAGATGGAAATACGGTTGCTTTTTCCTGCCTATTCGAGTAAGATGACAAAAGGACCTAAAATCGGCCCGGAGAGGAAATATTTGTATGAGTGAAGCAAAGACAATGACCCGGGAGGAACGCATGGCGACGGAGTCCATCGGAAAGTTGATGGCAAGCATGACGTTGCCAGCCATTCTCGCCCAGATCATCAATATTTTATACAGCATTATCGACAGAATCTATATCGGCCATATGGAAGGGGTGGGAG
>CARUOB010000049.1 GCA_949076555.1 uncultured Lachnospiraceae bacterium
TTTATGCGCTGGGCGCAGGGGACAGCCGGAGTGAGCAAAGAACGGCGCTTCAGGTGGGAAATCTGCGGCTGGAGCCGGATTCCTGCCTGCTTTACCGGAACGGGGAGCGGATCGAACTGACATCGGTAGAGTTTCGGATTATGAAGCTCTTTATGGAAAATCCCGGAAGGGTATTTACCAAGCAGCAGATTTTTGAGGCGGGCTGGGAGGAGGCTTACATGGTCTCCGACAACAACGTGATGGTGTGCATTTCCAAGCTCCGCGCTAAACTGGAGCAGGATGGCAGGGAGTATATCCGGACGATCAGAGGGCTGGGATACCGCATGGAAAAAGAATGAGGAAGGCCGGGGATGAAAAAGAGCGCAAAATGGTTTCTGGTACAGAGTTTTCTTTTGATTCTCTTCTGCATTTACTGGAGTGCGGAAGCGGTTAACTATCTCTACAAAGTGGCGATTATTCCGGCGGCAGCCGCATTTTTGGAGAGCCAGCAGATTGAGATCACGGGAAGCAGTAATTTGCTGGCATGGTTATTACAATTGTTATTTAATTTTATGTCAGGGCTTTTGCCTCCGGGAGTCGGAGAGTGGGTGCAGGGACGGATTGAGCAGGCAATGGGCAGCGCCATGAGTATTCAGGTGACGTCGCCGCTCTACAACGGCGGGTGGGGCGTGGCGCTGCGCATTATGATCATCGGCGGAATTATCGGGCTTTTGTTAATCAGGATACTGCCTTATCTGGTGGGGGCGTTTTGCTACGCCCGGATCGTGAGCGGTCAGTTTGACGAACTGCTTGCGCAGGAGGAGGAGCAGAAGCGTGCCAGAGATCAGAGGCGGAATCTGATGCTGTCGGACATTGCCCATGATATCAAAACGCCGATCACCACGATCTGTGGGTACAGCAAGGCGCTTTCCGAAGGCGTTGTGGATGAGAAGGACAGGCAGGCGTATCTGAATGCGATCTATGCCAAGGCCATGCGGATGGACGAGCTGGTAACGCTTCTCTTTGAATATGTGAAGCTGGAGAGTGAGGGTTTTGTTCTGCATAAGGAACCTGGGGATCTGGCGGAGCTTACAAGGGAAATGACAGCCCTCCTTTATGCGGATTTCGAGGACAGAGGGATGGAACTTGTGCTGGAGATACCGGAGGAGAAAGTGCCTTTCGAGATGGACCGCCTGCAGCTTGGACGGGCGGTGACCAATCTGCTCACCAATGCGGTCCGCTATGGAAAAGCGGGCGGCAGGGTGCTTGTACGCCTGCAGGAGTATGAACTGACGGTTGCAGACGAGGGTGCTTCGATTGCGCCCGATTTTGCGGCGCATATTTTCGAGCCGTTTGCGAGAGGGGACAAAGCCCGTTCTTCGAAGGGCGGCAGCGGTCTGGGGCTTGGTATCGCCAAAAAGATCGTGGAGATGCACGGTGGCAGGCTGCTTTTGAACCAGAATTTTGGGAAAGGGTATACAAAAGCCTTTCAGATCAGACTCCATGCCCCCGCAAAGCCGTGATATGGCGGCCTTGGTGAAAAGAACTTCTGAAATAGGGCATTCTCCATGCTGGTGGGAAATTGAATGGGATGAAAGCATCCGGCATATATATGGTAGAGAAAAGAGGTTGGCGGGTGTTGTCTCTTGATAAAGGTAAGAAAGAATGTTGTGTTTGTGATTGCGCTTGCGGTTATTGTGATTGCGGGCAGCGTGCGTATGATCGCGGGAGGCGTTGATCCCGTGAACGCGATTGAATGCGTAACGGGTGTTATTAATGAAAAAGAGGATTTGGACACATTGAAAATAGCGCTTACATTTGATGACGGGCCGCATCCGTACTATACGGAGCAGCTTTTGGACGGGTTGAAGGAGCGGGGAGCGAAAGCCAGTTTTTTTGTGATGGGAAAGCAGGCGGAGGCTTATCCGGAGCTGGTTTTACGGATGCATGAGGAAGGACATCTGGTCGGCAACCACACGTACAGCCACATACAGCTTGGAAAAAATAACAGGGAGACTTTTAAGGAGGAGCTTGTAAAGACGAACGAACTGCTCACGGGCATTACGGGAGAAGAACCGCAGTATGTGCGGCCCCCTTACGGGAGCTGGGACAAAAGTTTTGAGACGGAACTTATGATGATTCCTGTGTTATGGACAATTGATCCGATGGATTGGTGCAGCAGCGACGTAAACGGAATCGTCAGTAAGGTTACGAAAAAGGCGCAGGAAAATGCTGTCATTTTAATGCATGACGAGTATAAGTCCACCGTGACAGCGGCCCTTGAAATTGTGGACATTCTGCAAAAACAGGGATATGAATTTGTGACGATAGACGAGATCATGTTCGACTAAAAGGCGTAGGTCTGTCAGAAAGGTATTGGACTTTTTCTTTGTAATCGTGTAGTATAGTACAATGAGGTAATGATTGAAGCCGACGAACAGTCACGCGATGAGAAAAAGTGGCGGTTTGGGTGCGGCGGGACAAAAGGAAAAAGGGAATACATGGGAACAACCGACAGAACGGACGAAGAGAAAGCTCCCGCACAGGATGCGGGAAAAGAACGTGTGAGAAAGAAGAAAAAGCGCAGCGTCGACAAGGCGAAGATAGCGGATAACAAGCGGAAAATAAAGGAAAAGAAAGCAAGGCAGAAAGCGGAGCGGACACAGGAGCGAGGCCCCGGAAACAGAAAAACACGGTGGATCATTGCGGCCGTCTGTGTAGTCGTACTTGCGGCCGGAGGCACCGCCGGTGGATATTTTACGCAGCGTCATATGGACATGCTTGCGGAAAAGAGCGCGGCGGTAGAAGCAATGGTACATACGGAGGCCATGAAACTGGCCGAGCACTGCAAGACCCAGCACAGAAAGGACAGCGTCAGACAGAATGCCGGCAAGGACACCACGCGGGCGCTGGTGGATGCGGCCCGCTATATGATAGAGGGAATCAAAAACCGCCCGAAAGAGGTGGAGGTCACTGCGGAGAACGCGGCTGACTTTGCCGCCATTGAAAGCTGTCTGATCAACACGGAGACCGGGAAGATCGACATCACCATGAAGGCGAAGGATCTGGCGATCAGCGACGACGGGTATTATTATCTTTTCGAGGAAAAGGCTTATCAGTCGGCGCTTCAGGGTACGGAGTATATTATAGAAGATCAGAAGGATGTGGAGTTGACCTTTTCAGTCAATCTCAATTACAATACGACAAGTTCCCGTCTATTTTCGAAATTTGTGGTGGCGGTGAAAAAGAACGGCGGGTTTCTAGCAATCACGAGGCCCCGCTATATCACCAATCCGGAGGCTATCGCTAAGTATAATCCGTCCTTTGTCGCCACGTCCTCCAAAAAGGGGCTGCTGGTGGACCCGGAGAAGCTGCAAAGCGCAGAGCTTGACGATCTGGGCGTGAGGCATGCCGCCTATAACATTCCTTTAAGCCGGATTCTGGGGCAGACGAGCAACGACTATTATCCGACGGTCTACTATACTTATAATGGAAAAAACTATGCCTTTAACGGGCAGATCATTGCGGAGTACGACTATATATTCACGAACCTTACCAACAGGGGGATCAACACGACGGCGATTGTTTTAAATGACATTTCTTCGCACCCGGAGCTGATTCATCCGAAGGCGCGCTCCGGCGGACATGCGCCCTACTTTGCTTTCAATGCGGCGGATGAGAGCGGGACGGAGACGATTGCGGCGGTGGCGTCCTTTCTTGCCAGCCGTTATTCCGGCAGCGGGCACGGCAAGGTGATGAACTGGGTGATCGGCAACGAGATCAACGCCAGAAGTGAGTGGAATCATATCGAGCATATGAGCACACCGGACTATGTGGACGAGTATGCGCGGGCTTTCCGCATCTTCTACAACGCGCTTTTAAGCATCAACGGCAACGCCCGGGTATATATCTCTCTGGATCAGCAGTGGGGAAAGAGCCTATATTCAAAGAACGGGTATGGCTCCAAGGAGATTTTGGACGAGTTTAACAGAAATTTGAAGGCGGAAGGAAACATCGACTGGGGGCTGGCACAGCATCCTTACAATTATCCGCTGACGAGTGCGAAGGCCTGGCAGAGCAATGGAAAGTTTGTGCAGGAGAACGAGAATACGCCGGTGATCACGATCAAGAATCTGCATGTACTGACGGATTATCTGCAAAAGCCGGAGATGCTGACGGACGACGGCGAGGTGAGGCATTTGATTTTGAGTGAGATGGGTTATACTTCCTCACAGGGACAGGAATTGCAGTCGGCATCTTTTGTCTACGCTTATAAAATAATCGAAGCGAACCAGTATGTGGACAGTATGCTCTTTTCCAGAGAGACAGACGCGCCCACGGAGGTGGCGCAGGGATTGGATCTTGGCCTGTGCACGCTGGGCGGGGGCAGGAAATCCATCTATGAGGCATTCAAGTATGTGGATACCGCCGAGTCGGCCAAGTATACGGACTTCGCCCTGCGGGTGATCGGCATTTCAAGCTGGAATGAAGTGATTAAGAGACATTAATAGTGTATGCAATTAGGAAATGGTACACTGGCAAAATGGTGATCAGAATAATTGGGAGATCAAATACTGGTAGATGCTTTGATTTTTCTTCTGCCAGTTGTCGCAGATCGCGGCGGCAGTATCTTCATCAGGGACGGACAGGGTGATATCCACCACTGTCACGTCCTTTTCTTTTACCTGAAGACGCGCCTCAAACTCCCCCGAGGTGGATTTGTAGTAATCGGCGCGGATGGCGGATTCGCTGCGCATGTCCATTTCGTGATCGGCAAAAAAGGCGGCAATGTCCTCCTTGATGGAATCGTTGATACGATTGCCGAAATAGGAGAGCGTGTTCTGTCCTTCCTCCGAAATTTCCAGATAGGTTCGGTTGCGCAGGGATTTTGCACGGATCAGCTCCGCGTCGATCAGCTCCGCGATCACCTGCTGCAAAGTCAGGAAATTCGTATAGTCCCGTCCCAGAATGAAATCGCCGATCTGGGCTTTGGTGAGAGGAAAGGAGACCCGGTCCAGCATGTAGAGCGTTATTAATTTGTAGAGTGTTAAGGGGTCCTGCGCCATAGTGCCTCCTTGCCTATAACGTGTGTGATTTATTCGCCTTTATATATGTGACTTAACGGCCTGTGCCACTACCTGTGCCACCTTCGGGTCGAAGGCTTCGGGCATGATGTTGTCCTCATGTAACTGATTTTCCGGGACGAGGGCAGCGATCGCCTGCGCGGCTGCCAGCTTCATTTCCTCCGTGATCTGTACGGCGCGGCCTTCCAGCGCGCCCTTGAAGATACCGGGGAAAGCGACCACGTTGTTGACCTGATTGGGAAAGTCGGAGCGTCCGGTTCCCACGACGCGCGCACCGGCTGCTTTCGCGACATCCGGCATAATTTCCGGTACGGGATTTGCCATGGCAAAGAGTATGGAATCCCGGTTCATGGAAGATACCATATCGGGTGTTACGATATTGGGAGCGGAGACACCCACAAAGATATCCGCGCCTTTCAGGGCATCCGCCAGCGTGCCGCTTAAGCTGTCGGGATTGGTCACTTCCGTCATTTTCTGCTGCATCCAATTCAGCCCCTCGGTATCTTTGCCGATGATGCCGACTTTATCGCACATAATGACGTTTCGAAAACCGTAGGTCAGAAGAAGTTTGGTGATGGCTACCCCCGCGCTGCCTGCGCCGTTTACGACAACCTTACAGTCTTCTTTCTTCTTGTCCACAACTTTCAGGCCGTTGATGATGCCGGCAAGTACCACAATGGCCGTGCCGTGCTGGTCGTCGTGGAAAACGGGAATATCGAGTATTTCTTTTAGACGCTCCTCGATCTCAAAGCAGCGGGGGGCGCTGATGTCTTCCAGATTGATGCCGCCAAAACCCGGCGCCAGATAGGTCACGGCCTTGATGATCTCCTCTGTGTCCTGTGTATCCAGACAGATCGGTACGGCGTTAACGCCGCCAAATTCCTTGAACAGCACCGCTTTGCCTTCCATCACGGGCATGGCCGCGTGAGGGCCGATATTGCCCAGCCCGAGAACCGCGCTGCCGTCCGATACGACGGCGACGGTGTTGGATTTCCATGTGTAGGTGTAAGCGGCTTCTTTATCCTGCGCAATCACTTTGCACGGCTCCGCTACGCCGGGCGTATAGGCGATGGAGAGATCTTCGCGGGTTTTGACCGGAGTTTTGGAGACGGTTTCCAGCTTGCCCTGCCATTTTTCGTGTAGTGCAAGCGCTTTTTCGTTGGTTGTCATAGAAGTACCTCACTTTTTCCTTGTATGGTAAATTTTGCTTTTTCTTAACGACTACTCTATCTTATAATATATAAAATTTCTCTGCAATATCCATCCGCCTTTTTTTATTTGTATTTTATTTCAGGAAAAAAGACTTTCTATTTTGAAAAAGATGGTGTATAATGAACCAATACAGGCATAAATCATTTTCTGAGTCGTATCAGGCACGAAATCCCCGGACGAAAGAGCTGTATAGATATAGATGTGAAAGACATGCTGTAGTGGTCGAAAGTAATTAGCTTGCGCAATGAGCATATCACAAAATATGGGAGGCATTTATGAGAGAAAAGTATGAATCACTGGCGCTTACGGATTTAAAGGACATTGCGAAATCGAGAGGCATCAAGGGCACTTCTGCTATGAAGAAGGCGCAGATCGTGGAAGCGATGCTCAAAGAGGACGAGAAGGACAAAGCGGCAGGGAAAGAAGTGGCTGTCAAATCGGTGGTGACTCCAAGCGCGCCTGCGAAAAAGACGGATTCTACGGAGGAAGAGAAATTTCCGGCGGAGCTTGACAGCGGTATTACGGCCAGCGGCATTCTGGAGGTTATGAGTGACGGTTTCGGCTTTATCCGCTGTGAGAATTATCTGCCCGGTGAGCATGATGTCTATGTGGCGCCCAGCCAGATTCGCCGTTTCGGCTTGAAGACGGGAGACATTCTGGAAGGCAATACGAGGATTAAGACGCAGAACGAGAAGTTCAGCGCGCTTTTATATGTGAAGTCTATCAATGGGTATCCGCCGGAGGTGGCTATGCGGCGGGTGAATTTCGAGAACATGACGCCGATTTTCCCGGATGAGCGTCTGAAACTGGAGACGCCGGGATGCACGGTGGCCATGCGGATCATGGATCTGATGAGCCCGGTGGGAAAAGGGCAGAGAGGTATGATTGTGTCCCCGCCGAAGGCAGGTAAGACAACCTTACTTAAGGAAGTGGCGAAGTCCATTACCAGAACCGCACCTGATTCGCATCTGATCATCCTGCTGATCGACGAACGGCCGGAGGAAGTGACGGATATCAAGGAAGCGATCGAAGGCCCGAATGTGGAAGTGATTTACTCTACCTTTGACGAGCTGCCGGAGCATCACAAGAGGGTGTCCGAGATGGTGATCGAGCGCGCGAAGCGTCTGGTGGAGCACAAAAAGGACGTGGTGATCCTTTTGGACAGCATTACCCGTCTGACGAGAGCGTACAATCTGGTCGTTCCGCCCAGCGGACGCACGCTGTCCGGCGGTCTTGACCCGGCGGCATTACATATGCCCAAACGGTTCTTTGGCGCGGCGCGTAATATGCGCGAGGGCGGCAGCCTGACCATTCTGGCGACGGCGCTTGTGGAAACCGGAAGCAAGATGGACGATGTGATCTATGAGGAATTTAAGGGCACGGGTAACATGGAGATGGTGCTTGACAGAAAACTCTCCGAAAAGAGAGTGTTCCCGGCGATCGATATTCCGAAATCCAGCACCAGAAGAGAGGATCTGCTCTTAAATCCCGACGAGCTGGAAGCCATCAACGTCATTCGAAAGGCGTTCAACGGCATGAAGGCAGACGAGGCGGTGGAGCGCGTTGTGGATATGTTTGCCAAGACCAGAAATAATCAGGAATTTGTTAACATGGTGAAAAAAATGAAGTTCATATAAATAATAGGAAAATAAAATGAAAAAGGGCTTGCATACCCGAAAATCCTATGCTAGAATATAAAAGCTGTGTGACTGTAAGGCGAGGTTTTACATAAAAAGCCGGCAGTTCATGGCAGAACATGAAGTAGGGTTGAAAGAAACAGGCTTTCAACGGCAGATTTACGCGCAGGGCGTAAATGCACAGGCTGAGAAAGGAGTATGATATAGCGATGAGAGAAGGAATCCATCCCCAGTATTATCAGGCAACGGTAACATGTAACTGCGGCAACACCTTTGTAACAGGTTCCACCAAGCCCGAGATCCATGTGGAGGTTTGCTCCAAGTGCCATTCGTTCTATACAGGACAGCAGAAGACGGCACAGGCTCGCGGCCGTATTGATAAATTCAATCGGAAGTACGGTGTGGAAAACAAATAAATGCAGGATACGAAAAAGGTTGAGTCTATCTCAACCTTTTCTGATATTATACGTATGGCTGCAATCGGAGGTGAGCCGTTAAGGCAGCGTGGCCATGCGGCGGGCGGAGCAGAAAGTGCGTTTCGCCCGATTGAAAGGCGAATAATATGGCAAAAAGAAAATTAAAATACTCCGGAATCGGCGGACAGGCGGTTCTGGAAGGCATTATGATGAAAAACAAGGAGCAGTACGCGGTGGCGGTGAGAAAGCCGGACGGCGAGATCGAGGTGGAGGTCGAGCACTATAACAGCGTGGTTCACGGCAGCAAACTTCTGGAAATTCCTTTTATCAGAGGCGTGTTTCAGTTCATCGATTCGCTCGTCTTAGGGATGCGCTGTCTGAACTTTTCCGCGTCCTTCTACGAGGATGAAGAGGCGAAGGAGACGGCGGCGGATAAGGCATTTAACAAGATCTTCAAGGACAAGGCGGAAAACGTATTTAACGGGATCGTGATGCTGTTTTCGCTGGCGCTGGCGATCGGCATTTTTATGATACTGCCCTATTTTATTACTTCGCTGTTTGAGGAATATATCAGAAGCGCTTCTTTTATGGCGATTTTGGAGGGCGCGCTTCGGATTGTGATATTCGTGGGGTATGTGCTGGCAATTTCCCTGATGAAAGACATCAGGCGGGTTTATATGTATCACGGCGCGGAGCATAAATGCATCAACTGTATCGAGAAGGGGGCACCCCTTACCGTGAAGGAAGTGATGCGCTGTTCCAAGCAGCACAGACGTTGCGGCACCAGCTTTCTGCTGTTTGTCATGTTTGTCAGCGTGATTCTCTTTTTCTTTATCCGGGTGGAAAACCCGGCTTACCGCATTCTGGTCCGGGTGGCTTTGATACCCGTGATTGCGGGGATTTCTTATGAGATCATAAGGCTTGCCGGAAAGAGCAACAATATTCTTGTGCGCATTATTTCCGCGCCGGGTATGTGGCTGCAGAGGTTGACTACGAGAGAGCCGGATGAGAGTATGGTGGAAGTGGCGATCGCCGCGGTGGAAGCGGTGTTTGACTGGAAGGGATATATCAGGGAGACGTTCGGGTACGAGGTGGACGAGAGCTGGATGGAGGGGTAGCAGCGAAGCAGGGGTGGCGATTCGAACGCGTGAGCGGAGCGTCATATCTACGTCGCCACGCTCGCGCTCCGCAAAACGCGTAGTAGTGCTAGGCTCGTGAGGAACCTCGCCAAGCGCTGACGTGTTTTGAGGGGCTCCTTAAGAAATGACGTTCCGCGCACGCTGGTGAATTGGGGAGCGGACGCGTGCGCTTCGCTGCGCTGGTTGTGTAAAGTGAGGAAGCGGAAGGAAGTGGCGGCTCGGACGCGTGCGCTTCGCTGCGCTGGATGTGGTGGAAGGAAAAGCGGAAGGAAGTGGCGGTTCGGATGCGTGTGCTGCGCTGTGCTGGAAGGAAAAGCGGTAGGTAGCGGTGGTTTGGATGTGTGTGCTCCGCGTGCGTTGGTTGTGTGGTGAGAAAGAGGCGGATGGTGTGATTTGATTTTGTGGGGATATGGAAATGAACGGGAACCTGACGTATGGCGAGGTGTATAGGGAAGGTGCGGCACGGCTTGGAAAGGCCGGAATAGAGGAGACTGCGCTTGATGCGAGACTTCTTCTGGAGTTTGTGTGTGGGACGGACAGAAATACGCTGCTTGCGCATGGGGATCGGGAGGTTTCTGAGGAAGAATATGGCAGATACAGTGGCTTAATCGAGCGGCGGGCGTCGCATGTGCCCTTGCAGCATTTGACAGGTGAGCAGGATTTCATGGGGCTGACTTTTTTAGTTAGTGAGGATGTGCTTGTGCCGAGGCAGGACACGGAAGTGCTTGTGGAAGAAGTGATGAAGCAGCTCCACGACGGGATGCGGATTTTGGATCTATGCACCGGCTCTGGGTGTATTCTGCTAAGTCTCCTGCATTATTCCAACGACTGTGAGGGTGTCGGCGTGGATTTGTCGGAGAAGGCGCTTTCGGTGGCGGAAGAAAATTATGAGAGACTGCGAAAGGCCCGGCCGGGGATGAAAGCGCGGTTTGGGCAAGGGGACCTCTTTGCGGCGCTTGCATCCGCGGCGGAGAATGAGGCGGATGAGAGGGCAGTGACGGACGGTGAGATGCCGGATGAGGGCGCGAACGGTTCGGGAGAACAGTTTGATATCATCGTGTCCAATCCACCCTATATAAAAACGGACGTTATTGATACGCTGATGCCCGAAGTGCGGGAGTATGAGCCTGTAATGGCGTTAGACGGCGGGGCGGATGGTCTTGTCTTCTATCACAGGATAGCGAAGGACGCCGGGAAGTATTTGAGCGGCGGCGGTATGTTGTTTTTTGAGATCGGGTGTGAGCAGGCGGAGGACGTGCGTAATATCATGGAAGAGGCAGGTTTTCGGGAGACTGCGGTTGTGAAAGACTTCGCAGGTCTTGACCGGGTGGTGTACGGAAGCTGGTTCGGTTAGCTGGGCAGAGAAGAAAATAAAATAGCGCGTGTTTTTGTAATAAAGAAAGTGCGATGCCTGGTAAGATAGAATAAGGAAAATGGAAAATCGGGAAGAACCGGTTACAGTTGGAGGTAGTTATGTTTGATAAATTGGAGGATCTGCTCAGAAAATTTGAGGAGATTATGAATGAGCTTAGTGAGCCGACCGTGGCGGATAACCAAGAGCGGTTTCGCGCGTTGATGAAGGAACAGAGTGATCTGACTCCGGTAGTCAATGCCTATAAAGAGTATAAAAAGTGCAATCAGGATATTGAGGACAGCCTTGCCATGCTTGACGAGGAGTCCGATGAGGATATGCGGGATATGCTGAAGGAGGAGCTTGCTGAGGCAAAGAAACGGGTGGAGGAGCTGGAGCACGAGCTGAAAATCCTTCTTCTGCCCAAGGACCCTAACGACGATAAAAACGTGATTGTGGAAATCCGCGCGGGTGCGGGCGGCGACGAAGCGGCTCTCTTTGCGGCGGAAATTTACCGCATGTATGTGCATTATGCGGAGGGACGCCGCTGGAAGGTGGAAACCATGGAGGTGGAGGAAATCGGTATCGGCGGCATGAAGAGCGTGACCTTTATGGTGACGGGACAGGGCGCTTACTCGGTTTTGAAGTATGAGAGCGGCGTGCACCGGGTACAGCGTGTGCCGGAGACAGAGTCGGGCGGGCGTATCCACACTTCCACCATCAGCGTGGCGGTGATGCCTGAGGTGGACGACGATATCGACATTGTGATTGAAGATAAAGATGTAAGGATCGATGTGATGAGAGCGTCCGGCAACGGCGGACAGTGTGTCAACACCACGGATTCTGCGGTGCGTCTGACCCATTATCCCACGGGTATCGTGGTTTACAGCCAGACCGAGAAGTCCCAGATTCAAAATAAGGCGAAGGCGTTCGCGCTGCTTAAGGCGAAGCTGTACGATATCGAGCAGCAGCAGCGGCACGACGCGGAGGCGGAGCTTCGCAGAAGCCAGATCGGCACGGGCGACCGTTCCGAAAAGATCAGAACTTACAATTTCCCGCAGGGGCGTGTCACCGACCACCGCATCAACCTGACCATCTACAAGCTCGACAAGGTGATGAACGGGGACATTCAGGAGATACTCGACTCGTGTATCTCAGCGGATCAGGCGGCAAAACTGGTGAAGATGGGCGAAAACTGAAATGCCTGATCCGCGGGGATTCAGGCTGCAAAACTTGTAAGGATGGGTGAAAACGGAAAGGTTTGATCCGCTTCATAAATTTGACTGAAAATCGGTTCATTTGGTGAAATAATGAGCCGATTTTTTGCTGTACGTAATTATGGATGATTTCACAATACCATCTTCTCCGTTGATGATTTCGCAGCTCTATACAGATATTTATTTGTGTATGACGATAGGTATGTATAGTCGACAGAAGTAAGACTAACTATTGTGGCACATAGGGCAAAATGTTATAATATAAATAAAATAATGGAAATGAAACGAAAAAGACTTTCATATATGGAAGGAAGTGTTGTTTGTGAATGAGAGGATGACTTGGGAGCAGATACAAAAGAGATATCCTGATCAATGGGTCGGACTTACAGAAGTGTGGTATCAAAATAATGATGGGGTTTCTGTAGAATCTGCCATCGTCAAATATGCGGATAAAAAGAAATCAGAATTGACCAGATTGGTATTAAAGGGGGAAATTATTGCTCGTCATACGAATCCTGAAGGACACATACAACTGGGAATGGTGGGCGTATTATGAAACAGTATACATTAAGATTGGACAAAACAAGACAAAGGCCAGTAGTTATTTTAAATAACGGGCTTACCGCGTTGTTCGATACAGGGGCGTATATTCCGGTATGGACAGATGACGAAGATATACTTATATCTGAATTGGATGCAGTTCTTGTTAGGGAGGATGTGCCATTATCTGGTTTCGGTGGTTCAACAGTTGGCAATTTGTATAAAGTAAACTTAGACGTTGGCGGTATTTTATATCCAAGTATGCATATGATAGCAAACAGTGAGATAAATGCTACTTTCAATCTTATATTGAGTGCAACCATGTTTGAAGGTCTTATTTATCAGATTGATACGGTAAATCATGTGCTCAACATAGAAATACCTGATTGGGAAAGTAATATACGTAATTTGAGAGTAGTAAATGAAGATGGTAAAGTGTTTGTGCTTTGTGGCGCATCGGAGGTTTAGGAATACGGTGAAGTCGAAGATAGAGAAATTGTTTTGATATATTATGAAAGGCAGGAAGGTGTACGGGAACGCAGAAGACGATGGGAAAAGACGTATTGTGTTTGTGATACGGCGGTTACTTAAAATGACAGGCAGAGGTCTGGGTGTGTTTATAATAACGTGCGCTATTATATAGATGAGCTCCTTCCCCGCAAATGCGGCAAAGAAGGAGCCTTTGTCTATATATCATAGGCCGTACGGCAGAAAAAAGGTGAGAGAAAATAAGAGGCCGGTGTGGAAAATGGGTATGATAAATGTTTGCACAGAAGCCTGAGTTGGTGTACAATATACGAAATGGTTGAAACGCTATTCTTGCAGGGTAGCAAGAAAATAAATCGATTTGGCTAAGGCGTCGCAAACGCCTGGGCGAAGGAGGATGACGTGAAGACTATCGCGTGGAACAAGAGATTTGAACTGGGTGTAGATTTTATCGATAAGGAGCATAAGCAGCTTTTTTCGATGATCAATAAACTCCTTACACTCAGCGAGGTTGAAGACAAAAGGGAGTGGGTGTGTAAAGAAGGTATTAAATTCTTGAAAAACCATACGATCGAGCATTTTCAGCATGAGGAAGCCTACATGCGGTCCATCAATTACGAGGATTTGGAAATACATAAACGACTGCATGACGATTTTCAGAATAACACGCTTGTTTCTCTGGAGGAGGAGCTGACGGAGACGAATTATTCGGAAGAATCCATGCGACATTTTCTCGGTGTCAGTATCGGATGGCTGGTAGCGCACACACAGACGGAAGACTTGGCAATTGGCGGAAAGAAGATGAGCCAGTGGAAGAATCTGCCGCACGATGTGGAGATTGATGCGCTGGAGCAGACGGTTGTCCAGCTTATTTCTGACGTATTTCAGTTGAAGGCGAAAGCCATCAGCAGACAATATGGCGGGGAAGATATCGGAAAGGTGATTTGCTGCCGCTTTGTATACAAGGGGGATAAGAAGGACAAATGGGAGTTCGTGATCTCCTATGAGGAGACGCTGCTTCTCAAGGTGATCAGTGAGCTGATGAGCACACAATACCTGAAAGTGGACGATATGGTCATCAATATCACTCGTTATCTTTCCAGGCAGCTTTTGGAGAAGATCAGGGAGTGTTTTCCTGATATGCAGATGTTTGAGCTGGAAAGTGAATCCCTGCTTACACAGGAACAGCTTGTAAGTTCATTTGAACGGGTGCATCCTGCCTGCAGTCTTCTGTTTGATACGGGCGCCGGATATTTTGCGTTCAGCGTGACTACAAACGACTCCATGCAGGGGAAAATTGTATCGCCGATCAATGCACAGAACGCTATGGGACAGATCAGAAAATATCTGGACGGCGAGATGCGAAAGAAACAGATTTTGATTGTGGATGACTCTGATTTTATGCGGAGTAATATGATCCGGCTTCTCGGAAATGACTATGAGATGCTGGAGAGCAATTCCAGTATTGCGGCGATTAAGAAAATTACGGTCAACAGACCGGATCTGATTCTGCTGGATTATGAGATGCCTGTGTGCGACGGCAGACAGACGCTCGAGATGATCCGCTCCGATGAGGAGATAGCGGATATTCCCGTCGTTTTCCTGACAGGAAGGGGAGACGCAGAGAGTGTGAAAAAGGTAATGTCCTTAAAACCCAGGGGATATTTATTGAAGTCCATGCCGGAGGAAGACATCAAGAAATATATCGACGGGATTCTTGCAAAGAAATAGCGGACAGAGCAAAAAACTGTGTGCAAAGATTCTTTGCGTGACTTTTCGGGTGAAAACTGCTATGGTCAGGAAAAGACAGAGTAAAAAGAGTCTGACCGGAGGGAACTGACATGGCAGAAGTGGGAAAGAATATTCGAAAACTCAGGAAAGAAAAGAACCTGACGCAGGACGAGCTGGCGGAGCGTCTGCACTGTACCAGACAAACCATCAGCAATTACGAAAACGGAAAGAGCGAACCGCATATTGCGCTTCTGGTGGAAATTGCAAATGTGCTGGAAGTGGAAGCAAACGACCTGATCTATGGACCGAAAAAGAAGGAGAACAGGAAAGGGCAGAAGGTAAGGGCGGTGGCTGCACTTGCGGTGGCAGGTGTGCTGCTAGTTGCAACCGAGTTCCTTTCTCGGTTTGCGAAGCAGTATAGCTGGGAAACTTTTCAGATAGCGCCGTATTATCTTTTGCGGTATGTGCTTCGGCCTTTCGTGCTGGCGCTGTTTGGATGGGGCATTGTGGAGGCGGGAAAAGCGTTTGCCGGAATGCGTCTATGGGAAGGCAGAGCCGAACGAACTGTGAGGGCAGCACGCATTGTTTTTTACATAACGGCTGTTACATTGACGGTGTTTGCTGTATTGGCATTGTGGACGGCGGTGGATTTAACGTATATCTGGTGGCTGTCGGAACGAATGTTGAAGGTGCAGGGCAGTTTTGACCCCTCGGCGGTTCCGCGCCTGATGCCGGGCTGGATGCAGCGCATGTATTTGCGGGTGATCATAGTATACCGTCTCGGCGGCATGGGTTTGCTTTTCGGGGTGGTGCTGGGACTTTGCAAGGTGAGAAAAGAGGAGCCTGAAAAAGATTAGAAGGGGCTTTGCGTAATATGCCAGACAGGGTGAATGATATAATGGAGGATAGAAAGATGGACATGGAAGAGAAGGGGAACGTTACAGCAGAAAATTTGGAAGAGTCCAAAATCGGAACCACAGAGACCATGAAGGACTATGAGCGGGAGCTGGAGGCTTCTTTCCGGAAGATCAGCGAGGGTGATATCATCAAAGGCACGGTGATCGACGTGAACGAGGAGGAGGTCATCCTCGACCTGAAATATTATGCGCAGGGCGTTATCAAGGCGGAAAATCTGAGCAACGACCCGGATTTTCTTGCGGCGGGCAAGATTTCTGTGGGGGACGAGATTGAGGCTACCGTGATTAAGATGGACGACGGGGAGGGCAATATCGAGCTTTCCAAGAAAGAGGCGAACGACGTACTTGCATGGGGTAAACTGCAGAATATGATGGAGCAGGAAACGGTTGTAAAAGTCCGCATCAAAGAGAGCGTGAAGAGCGGCGTGGTAGCTTATCTGGAGGGTATGAGGGCTTTTATTCCCGCATCCCAGCTTTCCACAGATTATGTGGAGGATGTGGAGTCATGGGTCGGTAAGGAGATTGAGGTCAAAGTGATCACCGTGGAGCAGGAAAAGCAGAAGGTTGTGCTTTCCGGCAAGGCAGTGGCACGCGAGAAAGAGGCGGAAGATCGCAGGCACCGCATTTCCATGATGGCGCCCGGCGCTGTTATGGAGGGCGTGGTGGAAAGCCTGATGCCTTACGGCGCGTTTGTTAATCTGGGGAACGGGATCAGCGGTCTGGTGCATATCTCCCAGATCAGCCAGAGAAGAATTAAGAAACCGAGCGAGGTTTTGAAGGAAGGGCAGAAGGTCAAGGTAAAGATCTTAAACACCAATGACAATAAGGTCAGTCTCAGCATGAAGGCATTAGAAGAGGTCACGGAGGATGTGGAGGAAGAAAGAGAGCCGCAGGAGTACACTTCCGGTGGGTCGGTTTCTACCAGTCTGGGAGATCTGCTTGCGAAGCTGAATCTGTAGTGGCGCTTCATGCGCGGCTTGTCAGGTGGGATTTTGTGCAGGTGCATTGTGAAGCCTGCGATTCCGGTGAGCCGGGCCGATATGGATGGTTCTTATGAGTACACTTTATGTTACAGATCCGGACGGTGCGCTGTTAAACAGCAATGACTAGATAAGTCAATTTAGTGTGGAAACAATGAACGGGCTGGTTGCAAAGGGCATGCAGTTTACTTATGCAACAGCCCGTTCTTTTTGCCGCATAGCTCCATGCAGGTGAAGATATTTGGGGCGCTGATTCGTTATATTAGAGATGGCGTCGGTTGTATTTATGCTTTAGCGTTACACAGAGAGGAGGGTGAGGGCCCTCGTGCGCTTGGAAAAGTCTCTGTGCCGCGAAAATGCATAGGAATGGAGCGAAAAATGAAAACAGGAAAAATGGTTTTAACTATTGTAGTCAGTGTGGTGTTTCTGCTTCTTGCCTCAGTGGCGCAGGAGTTGGTGATGAGCCTGCTTACCGCGGCAGGCATCCCCGTGTGGCTGAATCATATCGTGGGCGGTTTTTCATATGCGGTTTTTGCGTACTTCTTGGTACGGCTTTACTGTACGAAGTTTTTGAAGGAGGAGCCGGTGGCTTTCTGTATCCCCAAGTGCCGGATTCAGATCAAGTGGGCGGTGGCGGCGGTGCTTCTGCCTGTGTTGGTCAGCGCGTTTTATCTGTTTCTTCCGGGAAGCTATGAGAGCAATCCGCTGGATACAAGGGTGAGACTTGCGCTTGTGACAAGGGGCATTTTTCTTGCGGGCGTGGGAGCGGGTGCCGCGGAAGAGCTTTTGTTTCGTGGACTTTTGATGAATGCGGTGATAAAAAAGTGGGGCAGGGCAGCGGGTATCCTTGCGCCTTCTGTGCTCTTCGCGTCGCTCCATATCATCGGTATGAATTTCAGTCTGGCGAGCTGTATACAAGTGATGGTGGCAGGAACCATGGTGGGTGTGATGTTTTCACTGATTGCGCTGGAAGGGTGTTCTGTCTGGAACAGCGCCATCGTGCACGGCGTCTGGAATATGATTATCATAGGCGGCGGGCTGTCCATCGGCACGGAGATCAACGAGTATTCCGTCAGCAGTTATGTGCTTGAGACGCGGGCCTTTTGGCTGACAGGCGGCGAGTTTGGCATAGAATCCTCCGTGGTGGCGATCATTGGTTACATATTGGTGAGTCTGGCGGCAGTGTGGATGATGAAACGGAAGCAGAGCAGGTAAGAACGGTCTGGCTGGTGGGATGTGTAAGAGTAAAGCCAAGTCCGGACAGGCGGGTTATATATCAGGAGAGGAAGGGTAACATTATGGCGAAGCATGTTTTGGCGGTAATTGATATGCAGAATGACTTTATTGACGGTGCGCTCGGCACGAAAGAAGCGGAGGCGATCGTCGATAAGGTGGCAGCGCAGATCCGGGATTTTGAAGGTGAGGTAGTCTACACGAGGGACACCCATTTCGAGGGATATCTCGGCACGCAGGAGGGAAAGCGGCTTCCGGTGCCCCACTGCATCAAAGATACGGACGGGTGGCAGATTCGGACACAGGTGAGTCTGGCGTGCGCCGAGGAGACAAAGATTTTTGATAAGCCGGCTTTTGGCTCTGTGGAGCTGGCAAACTACCTGAAAAGTATGTCGGATCTGGAATGCGTCACGCTGGTCGGTCTGTGCACCGATATTTGTGTGATCTCTAACGCGCTTGTAATAAAGGCATTTCTGCCGGAAGTGACTGTTAGGGTCAATGCCGACTGCTGTGCGGGGGTTACGCCGAAGAGTCACCAAAATGCGCTTGAGGCAATGAAAATGTGTCAGGTGGAAGTGGTCGAAGGCAAATAATTCCCTCATTTTTTGTAAGTTTAATAGAATAATTCCCTCATTTTTTTGTAGGTTTAGTGGAATAATTCCCTCATTTTTTTGCAGAATGATTGTATTTCTTTAAAAATATGGATATACTATAGTTAGATGGCAGACGTGACAGTGAAGCCGAAGGCTGAACTGTTACTGGTTTTGAAGTGAGGGGTTTATGAAATATCTGAAACGGAAAATCGATTTATATCTGGAAGAGTGGTGGCGGGATGAGGCTAGAAAGCCTTTGATTGTCAAGGGGCCGAGGCAGATTGGAAAGACAGAATCCATCAGAAATTTCGGTGCAAAGTATTATGAAAATGTGATTGAGATTAATTTTGTGGAGGAGCCAAAGTATAAGCAGATCATTGCAGATGGCTATAAAACTGCGGATTTGATCCGGAATATTTCCAGAATTGATCCTACGAAACGGTTTGCAGAGGGAAATACATTGCTGTTCTTTGATGAATTGCAGGAATTTCCGGAGATTGCGACGGCGCTTAAGTTCTTTGAGCAGGATGGGAGATTTGACGTGATATGCAGTGGCTCCCTTTTGGGCATTCATTATGGCAGAATCGAGAGCAACAGTGTCGGTTATAAGGCAGACTATGAAATGCACTCGCTTGATTTCGAGGAATTTTTGTGGGCAAAAGGATATGATGCAGGCTTTATAGAAGAATTGCTTACACATATGTTGTTGCAGCAGCCATTTAACGAAGCACAATTATCTGTATGCAGTGCGCTGTTTTTGGATTTTTGTATTCTGGGAGGTATGCCGGCTGTAGTCAGGGAGTATGTAGAAAAAGACAGCTTTGAGGGATCTCTGACAGTACAGAAGCAACTTTTGACCGACTATGAAGAGGATGTGCGCAAGTATGCGGAAGGGATGGATCAAACGCGGATTCTCAATGTTTTTCGCCAGATTCCGTTACAGCTTGCAAAGGACAACAAAAAGTTTCAGATTTCAAAAGTGGCGTCCGGTGCGCGGTTCAAGGATTATCGCGGCTGCATCGAATGGCTGTCGGATACGGGGATCGTCAATGTCTGCTATTGCTTAAGATATCCGGAACTACCGTTAAAAGGGAATTTTGATGAGACAAAATATAAGTTGTATTTTGCGGACAGCGGCCTGCTTGTTTCCATGTTTGATGAGGAGGCGCAGGAGGATTTACGGGCAAACAGGAATCTGGGCGTTTATAAGGGAGCGCTCTATGAAAACGTAGTGGGAGAGGCGCTTGTCAAGAGCGGATACGGATTGTACTATTACAAGCGGGAAGATTCCACATTGGAGGAAGATTTTTTTGTAAGGACGGCGGTCGATTTGATTCCTATTGAAGTGAAAGCCACAAACGGCAGGGCAAAATCACTGAGAACGCTCATAGAAAGCGACAAATATGAGGATGTTCATTACGGAATAAAGCTGATCAACGGAAATATTGGGTATGATGGTCAGATTTACACATTTCCCTATTTTTGCGCGTTTTTATTAAAACGTTATCTCAAGCAGGTTTCGGCTTTTTAACCGCGCTGCAAATCGAGGCGGATCGACGGCGGAGGGGAATGACAAAAGAGGAGTTTGTAAGTATGAGAAAGAAAGAACTGACCCTTGCGGTCATTGAGAGACTGAAACAGGAATACCCTGACGCGGGCTGTTCGCTGGAATACAACGAGGCGTGGAAACTGTTGGTCAGCGTGCGGCTGGCGGCGCAGTGCACGGACGCCAGGGTCAATGTGGTGGTGGAGAAACTGTATGAAAAATTCCCGGATGTGGACGCGCTGGCACAAGCCCCGGTGGAAGAGATTGAGGCAATCGTGCATCCCTGCGGTCTTGGGAACAGCAAGGCGCGGGATATTAGCGCCTGCATGAAAAAAATAAAAGAGGAGTACGGCGGGCAGGTGCCCGATGATTTTGATGCGCTGCTTGCGCTGCCCGGTGTGGGCAGGAAAAGCGCCAATCTGATTATGGGGGATGTATTCGGCAAACCTGCCATTGTCACGGATACGCATTGTATCCGGCTTTGCAACCGTATCGGCCTGGTGGACGGGATCAAGGAGCCGAAAAAAGTGGAAATGGCGCTGTGGAAGATCGTGCCGCCCGAGGAGGGGAACGATCTGTGCCATCGGTTTGTCCTGCATGGCAGAGAGGTGTGTACGGCGAGAACGAAGCCTTATTGTGATAAATGCTGTCTGGCAGATATTTGTAAACAGAGGATTTGAGGGATGGGGCAGTGAGTCGAAAGGCCGAACAATATATGGATGATCTGAATCTTTGGGGATATAGGAGATACGGTGCATGAGCGGGACGAGTTACTTTCAAAATGCCTTGTCGAATTTCGTCACGGATGCCGCCTGCGGCGGTGCAGTCAGGCATTTGACGGATAGCGGTTATACGCTGGATCAAATTGTCGGCCGTCTGGATTATCCGGCGTCCCGGGCGAAGGTGCAGAGGATTATGATGGCGTATCTGTATGAAAGCCGTGTGCTTTTGCGGGACGAACCTTCGGAGGCGTTGTTTGCGCCGCAGGAGCAGTTTGTGCAGGAACAGGACGCTTACGGGAGGCGCACTATGCGGAAAGTGAGTGTTGACTATAAAAGTCAAAATAGTCTGACATATGTGCCGGAGCTGACGAAGCTGTCGCGGTTGGAAAAAGAGCCGCAGACACAGGAATTTTCATGGAAGGAGCTGCGATATAATCCCAGGCGCGATGGAAAACTGACAGAACTGTTATATCAAAAATGTGAGAAATATGGGGAAACATTCAGTTATGTGTCCTGCTCATTTGGGAGAAATACGGTTGACCCATACAGTCAGTGCGAAGGCATGGGGCCAAGCAGGGAAGATGAGACAGATAGAATGTGTATTGTCTCTGAGGAAAAAATGAGCTGCCTCAACGGCAGACAGCGGGAATATTTGCAGGGTATCCGCTGGGAGCAGCCTGTCATGTATCACAGGTTGAACCGGCGGATGCTTGAAATCATCAGCAAACTGTACGAGGCGGGAGCTTATGGCGGCGCCTGCTTTTTTGTGGCCGGAAGAGAGAAATTAACGATACCGGCAAGGTGAGCGCCTTGCCGGTACCGGAAAGAACTGCCGGATCAAACCAAGCCTGTCAGACAACGAACGCCTGCCAGATCATAATTCCCAGAAAGACAAGGCAGTACAGCATCATTCCCGCATTCAGGATTACGGTCTTGAAACGCTGTCCCTTTTCTATGACAATTTCACCCGGCTTTACTGTCATGGCGCGGCGCTTCACGATGAGAAGTATGATGCCAGCGATTACCATGGCGAAGACGCACAGGGAGTAGACGGTAGAGATGATGACGGTAGAGGGCTTCATCGGATCAAGTTTAAAGAGCATACCGCCCAGAACGGTTCCGAAGAAGTTTACGATCATATGCAGCAGGATCGTATATTTGATATTGCCTGTCTTCACGTAGATAAAGGCGAGAAAGCAGCCTAAAAAGGATGCGTAAAAAAACTGGTTAAAGTTCATGTGGAACAGGCCGAAGATCAGGCCGGAGAGCACGATCGTGCAGCCCTCTCCATATTTGACAACCTTATCGCAGAGCAGCTTGCGGAACAGAATTTCCTCAAAAACAGGGGCGCACAGTACCGTGAAGATGGCGGTAACCCAGATGGAGCCGCCAGAAACTACGTTCAGGAGTGCATTTTGTACCGGGGAACCTTTGAGCACACTGATACCTGCGGTGAGCCCGAGACCGATTAGGTTACCGATGATCAAAAGACCGTAGCAGATCAGAAAGGAAACGATAAGCTGTCCTGCGCTCATGTGATGTTTTTCGATGGAGGGCACCTCCTTATTCCGCATCAGAACAAAGGAAATCGGATATCCCAGCACGAAAAGAGGCGTCATGGTCACAGCAAACAGGATGTCGACATTTTCCTGCCATTTGGGAAAAAGCGTGAGGGCAAAGGTTTGCACGCCGAGCTGCAGGATGATGATGAGAGCGGTGCTGATGAGCATCCGGAAGCCGATTTTTGAAAAGTCCTTTTTGTATGCGTTTGTGTTCATTTGTTTGTTCCTCCTTTATCTTTACTATTTCATTTTATGAGTCGGTTTGGCGAGGCGTCTTTTGTCTCATTCAAAGAGTACGTGTTTTTCCGCTCAGTTTTCGATGTCATCGTTTTCTTCTTCCAGATGTTTTCTTCTCCGTCGGTAAAGAGCGGAACAAAGGGTCAGAGCGACCGAAACCGCTACGCTGAGCATAAGGAAGTATGCGATAAAGACAGACAATGCAGTGGATACGCTCTGGAAATTGCGGTAGGAGAGGATCGCATTGAACAGGGCTGTTACCGTTGCGGCAATCAGGCTTAATCCAATGTTGACTGAAGGAGTCGCCTTCAGGTGTCTGTCCCAGATGCCGTTGCGCAGGCAGCTGCCGATCAGATACAGCCCCATACACAGGAACACAATAAATTCACCCAAGAACATATCTCCCGCGGAGTTTACACCATACAGAAATGCCTGTACTGCTATGGCGGCAGCCAGCCCGATAAATCCGATCCAGAAGCCTCTGCTCTCCGCTTTTAAAAGCTGCAATTCCTGCATTTCATCCAGATTGTTTTTCTTGTTAAACCACTTCATCATCGTTTTCCTCCCAGAATAAATCATTTAATGTTTTGCCAAGTTCTCTGCAGATCTGAATGCACAGATTTAAGGTCGGGTTATAATCACCGGATTCTACCATACCGATGGTCTGCCTGGTGACGCCGACCCGTTTCGCCAGCTCGGTCTGGGACATGTCTTTTTCCATGCGGGCAAGTTTCAGTCTCAGATTTTTCATAAATAGATATCTGCCTCCTTTCTTGGCGTTTCTACGTGACAGTTCAGCCTTCGGCTTCCCTGCCGCGTCTGATGCACACAAAATGCTCCAAAGTCGCATTTTGGCGCTTGCACAACTCACAAAATCGCATACAGAGCGATTTTACTCGCACAATAGTGCACGGCTGAACTGTTGCGTTTCTGCATACAGGAATGTCGGCTGTCTGTCATTCACAGGTTAACATGATGGGCAGGAAATGTCAACTATATATTACACAAGAAAAATATATTTTGCTTATGCATGATAAATATAACTTAGAGGAAGTAGGACAATGTACCGCGTTCCGGCTCTTGATGCAGCACCTTATGCGTCCGGTAGTACGTGGGTGTGCAGCCGAGAAACTTTTTAAAGAGTTTATTATAGTAGCTGGTATTGTTGAAACCAACGGATAGTGCAAGATCCGCGATGGAACTGAAACTCTGTTCGGGGTCCATCAGCTTTTTGGTGGATTCATAAATCCGGTATTTCATCAGATATTCAAAGGGACTCATCTGCAAGGTCCGCGAAAAACAGCGGCAGCACTCGCTTTTGCTCACGTGGATGCTGTCGGCAATTTCCTGTAAAGTCAGAGGTTGTGCGTGATGCGTCCGGATATAAAGCATGGCTTCCTTGACGCGCTGTTCATCCTGCGGTATGCGTGGGGGAGCGGTGCTTTCTGGCTGCGGGAGCTGGCGCAGCAGCTCGGCCCAAAAATGACACAGATAGCCCTTGGTGGCGATTTCATAGCCGAATTGTCTGGTCATGTTGACCTCGATTACTTCGGTTAGATTTTGCAGGATGCGCTTATGCCAGGGCGCACTCTCATCCAAAAAAAAGACTTTAAACAGCTGGTAGTTCTGCATTGGCAGTAGATACTGGGCTTGCAGATAGTTGCTTTTATGCCCGAAAATGTAATCCGGGTGAAAGACAAGGGAATGAAAGGTGCACTGTTTTTTGTCTTGTGCGTGAATACAGTGCATGACATTCTGGTTTATGATAAGTCCCTGTCCAGGGCTGATTTGGTACGTGTCGTCGTCGGTGGAAACTTCCGCGACGCCCTGATCCACGATGAGAATTTCCATCTCTTCGTGCCAGTGCCAGCGAATCCAGTTCAGGTAAGATTTGTGAAGATCCAGATAACGGGCGTTGACCGGATAGTCCAGTGTGCCGTAATCCTTTCTTTCATAGAGATTGTCATAGGTTTCCAGAGAATCCTGCTCTGGGGGCTTTGTAACGGCAGTATTTTCAGGGGTAATCGTATGTATGGGATTCATAGTTTTCTCCATTTCTGCGCTGCTTTTTGCGCATATCGAGTTTGTGGCAA
>CARUOB010000050.1 GCA_949076555.1 uncultured Lachnospiraceae bacterium
TTGCCACAAACTCGATATGCGCAAAAAGCAGCGCAGAAATGGAGAAAACTATGAAATTCACGGAAGGGTACTGGTTACGAAGCGAGAATATGACGCCATCCTACGCGTCACAGGGGTTTTATGCGGAAAAGACAAAGAGAGGGATGCGCATTGTGGCGACGGAGCGAAAGATTTTAAACAGGGGAGACGCCCAGAACATCACCACAATCACCATTGACTTCATCGCCTTTGCCGAGAATAACATTCTGGTGAAGGCAAGGCACTATGAGGCATACGAGGACAGGGAGGCGAGGTTTGACTTAAAAGGTCAAAATATGCCCTTTGATGTGGAGATTACGGACGATGAGGCGGTCATGACCAGCGGAGCGGTGACCGTGAGAGTCAATAGGCAAGAGGGAACCTATCGCTTCGAGGCGGAGGGAAAGGTGATCACGGAATGTGGGTTCCGGAATCTGGGCTATATCCGCTGGGCGAAGCAGCCGAGCACCATGTTCCCGAGGGAGAATTATCTTTCCGAGCGCCATGAGCCCTATATGGTTACGGAGCTTTCCCTGAAAGCGGGCGAGCGGGTATACGGTCTTGGCGAGCAGTTTACGTCTTTTGTGAAAAACGGGCAGGTGGTGGAGATGTGGAACGAGGACGGCGGCACCTCCTCACAGGTCTCCTACAAGAGTGTACCCTTTTATATGACAAACGAAGGCTACGGGATCTTTGTGGATCACACCACGCCAGTTTCCTTTGAGGTCGCCAGCGAGAAGGTGGCGTATGTGGGCTTTTCCGTGCCGGGAGAAGAGCTGCGGTATCACTTTATTTACGGGCCGACGCCGAAGGAGGTGCTGGTCAGATATACGGATATGACGGGGAAACCGGCGCTGCCGCCCGCATGGAGCTTCGGTCTTTGGCTGACCACCTCCTTTAGCACCAAATACGACGAGGAGACGACCGGTTCTTTTATAGACGGGATGGCAGAGAGGGACATTCCCCTGCGGGTGTTCCACTTCGATTGTTACTGGATGAAGGCGCTGCACTGGTGTGACTTTGCGTGGGACGATGAGACCTTCTCCGACGTGGAAAATATGATGGCACGGTATAAGAAAGAGAAGAGGGTGAAAATCTGCGTCTGGATCAACCCCTATATCGCCCAAGGGACGCCCTTTTTCAGGGAAGGTATGGAGAACGGTTATTTTCTGATGCGCGCGGACGGCAGAGGGGCGAAGCAGATTGATTTCTGGAATCCGGGCATGGCGGTAGTGGATTTCACCAACCCTGATGCGAAGGAATGGTATCTTGCCAAACTGAAAACCCTTCTCGATATGGGTGTGGACTGCTTCAAGACGGATTTTGGGGAGCGGATACCCGTTGACGTGACGTACCATGACGGGTCCGATCCCGTGAGTATGCACAACTACTATTCTTATCTCTACAACAAGGCTGTCTTTGAGATGCTGCGGGAAGAAAAAGGAGAGGGGGAGGCGGTACTCTTTGCCAGAAGCGCGACCGCCTGCTGTCAGCAGTTCCCGGTGCACTGGGGCGGCGACTGTTCGGCGTCCTACCCGTCCATGGCGGAGACGCTGCGGGGCGGTTTGAGTTTTGCCATGAGCGGTTTTGCCTTCTGGAGCCATGATATTTCCGGCTTTGAGAAGACGGCTTCGCCGGATATTTATAAGAGATGGGTGCAGTTTGGGATGCTGTCCTCCCACAGCAGGCTGCACGGTTCCCAGAGCTACCGGGTGCCGTGGCTGTTTGACGAGGAGGCCTGTGATGTGCTCCGGTATTTTACCAAGCTCAAATGCCGTCTGATGCCCTATCTTTACAGGCAGGCGGCGCTCTCCCACGAGACGGGCATTCCCATGATGCGCCCGATGGTGCTGGAGTTTTCGGAGGAACCCGGCGTAAAGGACTTGGATATGCAGTACATGCTCGGCGATTCTCTTCTGACGGCGCCCATTTTCCGGGAGGACGGTGTGGGAGAGTATTATCTGCCGGAAGGAAAGTGGACGCACCTTCTAAGCGGGGCAGAGCGGGAAGGCGGCCGATGGTACCGGGAGACTTACGACTATTTCTCCCTGCCCCTCTTTGTGCGGGAAAATACACTGCTTGCCATGGGCGGCAATGAAAAACGGCCCGATTACGATTACACGGAAGGGCTGGAGCTGCACCTGTATGCGCTTGCAGACGGCGCGGAGGCATCCTGTGAGATTACTGACTTATCTGGTCAAACAGTGATGACGGCAAAGGCATCCAGAAAGGGGGAGCGGATTTCCTTCGTGACGGACTGCCAGAAGAAGCAGCCCACACTTGTGATTCACGGCATGGAGGAGGTTTCCCTGGTGGAAAGCGGCGTGAAGGTTGTGAGAAAGATACGGGCAGAGCGGATGGCAGGAGATAAAAGTTATGTAAACCCATAGAACGCCATTGGGCAGCGAAAATGGAAAAGAGGAGACTTTATGAACAGCAGAGATTTATCACAATACTTTAAGAGTATCATAGACCAGGACAGGTGTGCTGTGGTGATCTGCAATCTGGCCCACGATATCATTTATATGAACCCCTCGGCGGTGGAGCGGTATGCGAAGCGGGGCGGCGCAGCCCTCGTGGGGCAGAGCCTTTTGGACTGCCATAACGGGCAGTCGGCGGAACTGATCAGAAAGGTAACGGCATGGTTCAGGGAGAGTACAGAGCACAACATCGTCCACACGTTTTACAATGAGAAGGAAAACAAGGATGGCTATATGGTCGCCCTGCGGGACGAGACGGGGACGCTGACCGGGTATTATGAGAAACATGAGTACCGGGATGTGGACAAGAGTGCGTTTTATGAGTTTTGAATGAGAAGCGTGGAAAGAGCGTATATTTTAAGCTGAAAAGGACTTGTCAACCATGGGAACAACAGAGTTGACAAGTCCTTTTTCGCGTGTTAAGATAACGTTACTGAGAAGAAAGGGAGCGTCAATGCACACGATGGGGAGGATGCTTATGAACCGTGAAATGCGTGCAGAATCAGAGAGAATGCAGACAGGGACAGCGAGGCGGAGAAAAACGTACGACATGGCATATATCGGTCTGTTTGTGGGTGTGATGACTGTCTGTTCCTGGATTTCCATTCCCACGGCGATTCCATTTACCATGCAGACCTTTGCGATCTTTCTGGCGGTGACGATACTGGGCGGGAGGCGCGGTACACTGGCGGTCGTCGTCTATCTGCTGATCGGTATGGCGGGCGTCCCCGTTTTTGCGGAATTTTCCGCAGGGCCAAGAGTGCTCTTTGGCACCACGGGCGGATACCTCATCGGATTTGTCTTTGCCGCGCTGTTCATGTGGCTGATGGAGAGTCTGTTTGGCAGCAAGCTCTGGGTGCAGTTACTATCCATGCTTCTTGGCATGGTGATCTATTATATCGTCGGCACGATCTGGTTTATGATCGTGTATGGAAATACAAACGGGCCTGTGAGCCTTCTTACGGCCCTTGGCTGGTGCGTGATCCCCTTTGTGCTGCCTGATCTGGTCAAGGTGGCGCTGGCGTTTAGTTTCGGCAATGCGTTGAGAAAGCCGCTGGCGAGGTTAGTGTGAGAAGTACTTCTAAAACGCAGCAGCATGCTGCCTCGCTAAGAAGTACTAAGTCTCACACAGGAGAATGCCTGAAAAGCGGCATTCTCCGTATTAAAAAGGAGCATATAAAATGGGTTACAGGATCAGGGCACATCATGGCATGTGCTTTTCCTTTTTTCAGGGGAAAGGCTACAGCGGTGAATTTACGGAAAATATGTGGAAAATGAAGAGAAAACTGGCGCGCAATCCGGAGGTGATTCTGCTTGACAGGACGGACGACGTGTGTGCGCACTGTCCAAACAATCGGGAGGGGACCTGTATCTCGGCGGGAAAAGCGGATGAGTACGACAGGCAGGTGCTTGCCAGATGCGGGCTGACCGCCGGCTGCCAGATCAGATGGGAGGAATTTGCGCGCCTCGTGGAGGAACGCATCCTGTCCACCGGCTGCCGCGCAGAGATCTGCGGAGACTGCCAGTGGACGAACCTTTGCGGTCTATAACAGTTGGATACCGTTTGCAAGAGCCTCTCTCGTCACTTCCTCCGGCCAGAGGGAACACTGCACCTCACCGATATGGGCCTTGCGAAGGAAGAACATACAGATTCTTGACTGTCCGATGCCCCCGCCGATGGTGAAGGGAAGGGTTTCGTCGATGATCCCTTTCTGGAAAGGAAGAGCGGCCCGCTCCGGGCAGCCTGCCTTTTCAAGCTGGGAAAGCAGCGCGTCCTTATCCACACGGATTCCCATAGAAGAGAGCTCCAGCGCGATATCGAGCACAGGATAATAGACCAGAATGTCCGCGTTTAAGCTCCAGTCATCGTAGTCCGGCGCACGGCCGTCATGCTTTTCGCCGGATGCCAGAAGATCTCCGATCTGCATGAGGCAGACCGCGCCCTTTTCTCTGGTAATCAGGTATTCCCGCTCCTTTGGTGTCGTGCCCGGATACAGATCCTCAAGTGCCTGTGTGGTGATAAAAAAGATGTCATGTGGAAGGATCTCGTCTATGTAATCATACTGAATGGCCATGTATTTCTCGGTCTTTCTCAGCGCCTTGTAGACTGTTTTCACCGTCTCTTTCAGATAATCCATGCAGCGTTCTTCGCGGGAAATGACTTTCTCCCAATCCCACTGATCCACATAGATGGAGTGAATGTTGTCCGTCTCCTCGTCTCTGCGGATGGCGCTCATATCCGTGTAGAGTCCTTCCCCGTGGACAAAACCGTATTTGCCAAGAGCCATACGTTTCCATTTTGCCAGAGAGTGCACGATCTCGGCGGGAGAGTCGTCCTGCTCCTTGATGCCGAAGGTGACGGGACGTTCCACACCGTTTAAGTTGTCGTTCAGACCGGAGGACGGCTCTACGAAAAGGGGTGCGGATACCCGCAGAAGACGAAGTCTCTCCGCAAGCTGTACCTGAAAAAAGTCTTTCACCGTCTTGATGCCGATCTGGGTGTCATGCAGATTCAGCGCAGACTTGTAATCGTTTGGGATAATTAAGTGTTCCATAGCTTACCTCGCTTTTTTGTGGGTTTTCTTCTATATATTTAACCGCTTTTACGGCAGGAAAGCAAGAAAAAGTTTTGCTGTGTCTTTTCATTTTGTTGTATCCACTGTAAAAAGTTTCCAATCCCTCTCACGGAAGACAGTATAACAGAACTTCTGGCGCGTTTCCAGTACGGCTTCAGTGATTTCATGGCAGGCGAAATCCCTCTTGTGAACAGAAAAAACCTGTGGTAAAATATTTTCGAAAAAAACAGAGGGGGAAATTCTTATGAGATTTTTTGCAAATCGAAAGCTGGCTACTCGTATCGGCATCATTACCACAGCGCTTATTTTTGCGGGGATGTTTCTGCTCTGGTTTATTGTTTCCAACCGCGTATCCCTGATGGTTGAAAACAGCATTACCAACCAGATGATTGACGTTGTGGAGTCAAGAGCTTCCATTATCAATGACTATGTGGCGTCTGCGGAGGAATACATGGCAGCATTTGGCTTAAGCAGCGATGTGCGAAACTGCTTAACCACCCAGGACCCGGCCGTTATCGAGCGGGGACAGAAGTACACGGAGGAATTTGCGGCCATCAAAGGGATCTTCGAGGGACTCTACATCGCCACGCCGGACACACATGTCCTGACGCACACGAACAGAAATGTGGTTGGCATCACGACCAGAGAAGGCGACTCCTTAAAGGAGTTTCAGCAAACCATTCTGGCGGGGCCGGAGCTTACCAATCTGGGTATTATGGAATCACCGGGAAGCGGAAGCATGATTATATCCATGTATGATCCCATTTTTGACGGCGATGAGTGCATCGGCTATGTGGGGGCAGGCGTTTACGCCAGCGGGCTGATGGACGCACTGCTGAATCTGAATATGGAAGGGCTGCCAAACAGTGAATATGTGTTTTTGAACGTGGACACAGGCACCTACCTTTACCATTCGGATGAGTCTCTTTTGAATACGGAGACAACCGATCCCGGTTATCTGGAAATCATCCGTCTGATCAAGGAGAAGAAAGACACCCAGGCAGGCACTTACCTGTATCAGGATGAGAACGGTGTGAATCAGATGGTTGTCTATAAATATCTGCCGGACCGCAACTGGGTATTTATGGTACACGATGACGCGGAGGAAGTTTACAGGGAAGTGGAAACCGTGGGAGGCACGGTCGGCGTCCTCTGTGCAGCCGTTGCGCTTATTATTATTTTTGTGACCCTGTTGATTTTGTACAGGGAAGGCAGGGAGCTCATGGTAATGGAAGGCGCTATCCGGCGTCTCGGAAATCTGGAGCTGTCTGCGGACAGCGGATTAGAAAGTTTTTACGGGCGAAATGACGAGATCGGTATGATTGCGCAGACGATTCACCATGTATGCGACTGTCTGCGGAAAACCATTGATGATATCGGCCGGATCTTAGGAGAAATGGCGGCCGGCAACATTGCCGTGGACGTGGAGAAAAACGAAGGGTATTACATAGGAGACTTCCGGGTGCTGTCGGAGAGTCTGAAAAGCATCCGCAACCATCTGACGGACGTGATGCGGGATATCACCAGCATAGCGCATCAGGTGAACAACGGCGCGGACGAGGTGGCGGAGGGCGCCCAGGATTTGTCGCAGGGTACAATGCAGCAGAAACTTTCCATCAACGGGTTGGTTTCCAATATCACGGACATTACGGAACAGATCCAGAACAGCGCCGCCCGCTGCAGCAATGCCAGTGAACTTGTGGACAGGGCAATCGGCTATGCGGAGGAAGCGGACAGGAAGATGGAGCAGTTGTCGGCGGCGACGAGGAATATTGACGAGTCCTCCGCCCAGATCAGTAGCATTGTAAAGACCATCGAAGATATCGCCTTCCAGACCAATATCTTGGCGTTAAATGCGTCTGTCGAGGCGGCCAGAGCAGGGGAGGCAGGAAAAGGATTCGCCGTGGTTTCCGGCGAAGTGCGCAGCCTCGCTTCCAAGTCTTCTCAGGCGGCGCAAAACACAGGCGTGCTGATCAACCGCTCGACGAGCAGCGTGAAGTCCGGAACCGAGTCCACGGGGGACGCCATATCCGCGATGCAAGTCATCAGCGAGTGTGTTCAGTCGATTAAGAAATTGATGGATGAAATTGCCGCTGCCAGCGTGCAGCAGTCCGAGATGATCGTCTCTGTGGAAAACAGGATCAAGGAAGTTTCCAGAGTCATCGAGACGAACTCGTCGGCGGCCGAAAAGAGCGCGGAGGTTTCCAATGAACTGTCCGGCCAGGCGAAGACGCTGAACCGCCTGATCAGCCAGTTCCGTATCCAGTAACAGCACAGATCATAACAGATAGGAACAGGTATGCATCGGTTAACGGATACGAACAGGTGTAACAGATGTGAATAGACATGAAAAAAATATCCCGGAAGGCCGTCTTGGAAATCCAATGACTGCTTCCGGGATTTTTATTCTCGTGACGTCCTGCTTTACAGGGAAATACCAAACGACTGTAGTAACAGCAGGAACAGCAGCACGGGCGCGATCACGGTAATCATGGCAATATACAGGCGCTTTCGGCCGAACTTGTATCCGCCCAGAGTCACTTCGTCGATGATGACTTTGGGCTTTACAACCCAGCCGATCAGAATACAGGTCAGAAGCGCCACAAGCGGCATCAGACAGTTATTGCTGATATAATCCATGACGTCTAAGAGCTGGCCGACGGAGCCGTTTGGCAGCTTTAATTCAAAGTATAAGAAATTGTAGCCGAAGCAGACAAGCATGCCGACGATCAGACCGTAAGCGGTCACAAGTGCAGTGCTCTTATTTCTGGATAAATGGAACTTGTCCATCAGACTGGCAACGATCGCCTCCATAATGGAGACCGCTGAAGTTACCGCCGCAAAGGCGACCATCACGAAAAACAGGATGCCGACAACCGTACCTACCCATCCCATCGCGGCAAAAATCTTCGGCAGGGAGATAAACATAAGCCCGGGACCGGCGGACATGCCCTCGGTTCCCATGAAAACATAGACTGCAGGGACGATCATCATTCCCGCAAGCAATGCCACTACGGTATCAAAAATCTCGATCTGGTTGATGGAAGGCATCAGATCCACATCTTTCTTCACGTAGGAGCCGTAGGCAACCATGATGCCCATAGCAACGCTGATGGAGTAAAACAATTGTCCGAGAGCATCCATAACCACCAGGAAAAATTGCTGCAGGGTAACGCCCTCAAAACTCGGGAGCAGATAAATCTTCAGTCCTTCCAGTCCGGTTCTCTGGATTCCCGATGCGTCCGTATGGCGCAGCGTCAGCGCGTAAACGGAAATACCGATGATCAGGACGAGCAGCAGGGGCATGATAAATTTGCTGGCCCGCTCAATGCCGTTGTCCACACCGCCGAAGATAATAACCGCCGACAGAACCGTGAAAATGACCATGAAGACCACGGGACTGACCTGCTCGGAAATAAACCCGGTAAAATAGCCGTCAGCCGCGGCATCGGCTGTTTTTCCGGTGAGAAAAGCGATCAGGTACTTTAATACCCAGCCGCCGATAGCCAGATAGTAAGGTAAAATGATAATCGGGACAAGGCTGGCCAGAATGCCAAGCCCTTTCCATTTCGGGTGGATCACGCCGTAGGCAGTCAACGGACTCTGCGCCGTCTTTCGCCCGATGGCGATTTCGGTGGTGAGAAGGGTAAAGCCGAAGGTCAGCGCCAGAATGATGTAACAGAAAATAAACAATCCGCCTCCGTCCTTTGCCGCCAGATAAGGAAATCGCCAAATGTTGCCGAGTCCCACCGCGCTGCCGGCCGCCGCCAGTACAAAACCAAGTCTGCCTGTAAAGTTTCCTCTTTTTTTAGTTGTCTCCATAATTCCATCCTTTTCCTTTTGCATATAATATGTTGATTATACTGTAACATGTCCCTTTGTGCAATGTTTTTTAAACGGGAAAGAACAAATGTTCTAAAAACACTTGTCATAAAAACAGAGATGTGATAAGATACTAATATAAAGTGAACGTGTGTTCTGAGGATGAAAATCTTCTATATTAATAAATACGTATGCATGGTTCAGAAGCCGTTTCTGATTGGGAATATGGATACAGGAAAGTGTGAGTGGGATGGATATCAGAATTGCGCCGCAGATGTCGGTTATGGAAAAACTGAAAATACTTGGTGATGCAGCGAAGTACGACGTGTCGTGCAGCTCCAGCGGTTCCTCTCGTAAAAATGACGGGCAGGGCATCGGTAATACGGTGGCGGCTGGACTTTGCCACAGCTTTGCGGCGGACGGCAGGTGCGTTTCCCTGCTGAAAATTCTTTTTACCAACGAATGCATTTACGACTGTAAATACTGCATCAACCGCTGCTCAAACGATGTGCCCCGCGCTTCTTTTACGCCCGACGAGGTCTGTGAACTGACGATGGAGTTTTACAGGCGCAACTATATAGAAGGTTTATTTTTGAGTTCAGGTATTTTATACAGCCCCAACTACACGATGGAACTGATCTGCGAGGCGGTGCATAAACTGCGCACCCTGCATCGGTTTCAGGGGTATATCCATATAAAGGCGATCCCAGGGGCGGACCCGCTTCTGATTCAGAGGGCCGGGTATCTTGCCGACCGCATGAGCGTGAATTTGGAGATGGCTACGGCGGAGGGACTGCGGGCGGTGGCGCCGAATAAGCATCGAAAAAATATTTTAAAGCCCATGCGTCTGATTCAGAACGGCATTACGGAAAACAAAAACGAACTTACCTTATATAAACATGCACCGCATTTCTGCGAGGCGGGTCAGTCTACCCAGATGGTAATAGGCGCTCTGCCGGAGAGCGATTACCAGATTATGTCGGTGGCGGAAAATCTCTATGACAAGTTTTCCCTGAAAAGGGTGTATTATTCGGCCTTTGTGAATGTGAACGAGGACAGGGATCTTCCTGCGCCGGCAGGCGGCCCGCCGCTGCTTCGGGAACACCGGCTGTATCAGGCGGACTGGCTTTTGCGGTTTTATGACTTTAAGGTGGACGAGCTGCTGACGAAAGAGCGGCCAAACTTTAATATGGCCATCGATCCGAAGGCAGATTGGGCGGTCCGGCATTTGGAGTGCTTCCCGGTGGAGATCAACCGGGCGGATTACCGTCTGCTTTTGCGGATTCCGGGAGTGGGGGTCAAGAGTGCCAGGCGGATCGTGGCGGCCAGGCGGTTCGGCAATCTGACCTTCGAGGATCTGAAAAAGATTGGCGTGGTGCTGAAGCGCGCCCTCTATTTTATTACCTGCAACGGAAAAATGATGTACCCCACGAAGCTGGAGGAGCAGTACATCGTGCGGAATCTCACCTACCAGAACCAGATGGGAAGAGGAGAACGCCTGCCCTTTATGACGGACGGCACGACCTATCGGCAGATGTCCCTGTTTGACATGGCAGAATTTGACGATGTGCGGAGAGTAGCCGGTATATAGGCGAAGGGACAGAGACAGATGTGATCAGACGGAGGAACGATGATTCACGGGTAACGTTTTCGAAGGAAGGGAGTATATTTATCTATGGAAGAGAAGTATCTGGTCTGTGAGGATTCTCTGGAAGGGATATTCACCGGAATTTATGATGCCTATGCCTTGCGGGAGGGGCATGAGCACGTACACATTCAGGTGGGCGAGGAGGAGAACCTGCGGCTGTTTGCAAGTTATGTGCATATTCTTCCTGATCCTGTCAAGACTGAAAAGGTGGCGGATACGCTCAAGAAACGGTTGGGCGAACATGCGTATCATTCTCTCTGCCGGGCGGCTGCCTCCTGCTATCCGGATAAGGGCGAGACGGTTTATAAGACGGTGGTGGACGCGCTTACCGCGGGCAGCGGCAGCAGGGTGATGGATAATCTGCGAAATCCTTATGTGGCGAGATGCTTTGAGCTGGCGCGGTTTACGGCAAACGAAGCGCATTTTGAGATTGAGTTTCTCCGGTTTCAGGAGCTTGCGGACACGGAAATTGCGAAAAACGGGGTCCTTTTTGCGCGGATCGGACCGAAAAATAACGTGATACCCTTTATCATGCCGCATTTTGCGGACAGACTGTCCATTGAAAACTTCATGATCTATGATGAGAACAGGAAACTTTTTGGTGTGCATCCCGCGAGGGAGGCGTGGTATCTGGTGACTGCGGGGGATGCTTTTGTCCTGAAAGATCCTGCTTATTCGGAAAAGGAGGAAGGCTATCAGGACTTGTTCCGGGCATTCCACCGGACGATCGGCATTAAGAGCCGGGAAAACAAGAAATTGCAGAGGCAGATGTGTGCGTACCGTTACCAAGATTATATGGTAGAATTTGCACAAAAAGGATAAATTGCAACCGTGTGCGCGGGCGCGATTTAGGGATAATAGGCAGATTTCACAAAATTTTATTTGATCCTCAAAGTATTTGTGTTAAGTTGCAAAAATATGCCAAAATTGTACAATTGTAGGAACAAAATTAGCTCTTTACAAACAAAATGAAATAGTATAATCTACACAAATGAGGAGCTTGAAAACGTTTTTCCATGTGTGCTTCTTGCACGCTATAGCGGAAAGGAAGGAGTAAACTATGCAACACAAAATCAAATTGAGACCGGATGAAGTAAAGGACTTTGTGTCCGCAGCGACCAGATGTGACTGTGATGTGGATATCTTTTACAACAGCTTTATCGTGGATGCCAAATCCATCATTGGCGTATTGGGACTGAATTTCAATCAGATTTTAACCGTTGCGTACAATGGCTACGAACCTGATTTTGAGAGACGTCTCAGACAATGGGCGGTAGCGGTATAGATGCAGTTTTATCATTGCGAGTTGTGCAAGCGCCAAAATGCGACTTTTGAGTATTTTGTGTGCATTGTGGTTACTTCGTAACCACGGTGACAGTGAAGCCGAAGGCTGAACTGTTACGTAACAGGATTCCGGTGACAGCGAACACATTGACTCCCTATGTAAGATAACGTAAGATTATCTTATGTAGGGAGTCTTTCGCGTATAGGGGTGGAATGGAGACCGCGCATGAGAGAGGTGCGGCATCTCGAATCCACTCTATGCGGAATTGGAGGAATTTTTTATATGGAAGTGCGGATTTCCGTGCGGAGCCTGGTGGAATTTATACTGCGCTCCGGCGATATTGACAACCGAAAAGCGGCGTCACCCGAAAATGCCATGCAGGAGGGGGGACGGATTCACCGCATGATCCAACGGCGGATGGGGCCTTCCTATCAGGCGGAGGTGTCTCTTTCTTATGCCTATGACGCGGGAGCGTACGAGATTATTGTGGAGGGGCGAGCCGACGGCATTATCACGGAGAAGGAAATAGAGACGCTTTCGCAGGCGGCGATTGAGGAGAAGGCGACAGAAGGTGATGAGACGCGGCCGGCCGTGACGTCTTTGCAGGAGCAGTCGGTACAGAAGGTAACGGTTACGATAGACGAGATCAAGGGAACCTACCGCGATCTGAAAAAAATGAAGGCGCCTGTTCCGGTGCATCTGGCGCAGGCCAAATGCTATGCCTATATTTACGCCACACAAAAAAAACTGCCGAATATTCGGGTGCGCATGACGTACTGTCATATGGAGACAGAGGAACTACGCTACTTCCATGAGGAATATCTGTATGAGGAGCTGCGGGCATGGTTTCAGGATTTGATGGCGCAGTATAAGAAATGGGCGGATCACCAGTTTGCATGGCAAAAATGCAGACAGGAGTCGATCAGGAAGATGGTGTTTCCCTTTCCCTACCGTGAGGGGCAGAAGGAGCTGGTGACTTACGTTTATCAGACGATTTACCACAAGCGCAAGCTCTTTGTCGAGGCGCCGACGGGGGCGGGCAAGACGATCTCCACGGTGTTCCCCGCGCTGAAGGCGATGGGGGAGGGGATGTGCGAACGTCTTTTTTACCTGACGGCGAAAACCATTACCCGCACGGTGGCGGACGACACGATCTCCCTGCTGCGGGAGCGGGGACTGCAACTGAAAAGTGTCATATTGACCGCAAAGGACAAAATCTGTTTTATGGAAGAAACGGAGTGTAATCCGGTCAACTGCCCATATGCGAAAGGCCACTATGACAGGGTAAATGAGGCGATGTACGACCTGTTGACCCATGTGGACAACCTTACAAGAGAACGGATTGAGGCGTATGCGCAGAAGTATCAGGTCTGTCCCTTTGAACTGTGTCTGGATATGAGTCTGTTTGCCGACGCGGTGATCTGCGATTACAATTATCTCTTTGATCCCCATGTGTATCTGCGCCGTTTTTTTGCAGAGGGGGTCAGGGGAGAATATATTTTTCTCGTGGACGAGGCGCATAATCTGGTGGAGCGGGGCAGGGAAATGTACAGCGCCCTGCTCTGCAAGGAGACGTTTCTGGAACTGAAAAAGACGGTGAAAGCCTACGACGATAGAATCGCCAAAAATCTGGATAAATGTAACCGGGAGATGCTTGCCCTGAAAAGGGAATGCGAAGGATGTCAGGTGGTGGCACAGACGGACGCGCTGGTCCGCGCGCTGATCCGCCTTGGTACGTCCATTGAGGACTATTTGGAGGATCACGAGGACAGCCCCGTGCGGGCGGATCTTCTTGCTTTCTATTTTGAGGTTTCCCATTTCCTGGAGATGTATGAGCTGGCGGATGAAAATTATGTGACCTATTCGGAGCTTCGGGAGGACGGCAGTTTTATCGTGAAGCTGTTTTGTGTGAATCCGGCGGGGAACCTGATAAACTGCATGAGAAGGGGACGAAGCACGATTTTGTTTTCCGCAACGCTCTTACCCATCGGGTATTATAAGACCCTTCTTGGGGCGGAGGAGGGAGACTATGAAGTCTATGCCAGATCGGTTTTCCGGCCGGATAAGCTGGGGCTTTTTATCGGGAGCGACGTGACCAGCCGCTATGCCCGCAGAGGGGATGCGGAATACTATCGAATCGCCTCCTACATTCACAACATGATAGAAAAAAGACAGGGCAACTATATGGTTTTCTTTCCGTCCCACTCCTTTTTGCAGCGGGTCTATGAAGTGTACAGGGATTATTTCAACGCGGACCAAACCGTGGAGTGCATTTTACAGGAAAGCCATATGAATGAGGAAGCCAGAGAGGCCTTTTTAAACCGGTTCCGGGGGAATGAGGACTGCGATCTGCAGAGTTTGATCCGGATGGATATTGAGGTGGAGGAGGAGAGGAGTCTTCTGGGATTTTGTGTGATGGGCGGCATTTTCAGCGAGGGGATCGACTTAAAGAACGACAGCCTGATCGGCGCGGTCATTGTGGGAACGGGTCTGCCGCAGGTGTGCAATGAGAGGGAGCTTTTGAAAAAGTATTTCGACGCCTGGGGAGAGAACGGATTTGACTATGCCTATCGCTACCCGGGCATGAATAAGGTACTGCAGGCGGCGGGACGGGTGATACGCACGGTGGATGATTTCGGTGTCGTCGCGCTTTTGGATGAGCGTTTTTTATCGCCCGCCTACCAGAGATTGTTTCCGAGAGAATGGCAGGAAAGGGTGGCCGTTACAGTTGACCAAATAGGTCGAAAAGTAGAAAAGTTTTGGGATGAATGGCTATAAAGCGCGAATTTATGCGGTATCCAGGTGAGTCAACGGGAAATCAGACAAAATTCCCGTGGAAGGGACAGGCTATGTGGATTGACTTAGGACGATAAGAGACAAAATACGATTGACTCCTTTCAGACAGGATACTACATGATGGGGCAATCATTTCGGCGGTAAGTGAGGCCGTTCGACAAAAAAATGTTATAAAAAACCGAAAATGACAGACAGATTGTGCAAAAATGGTGCAGCATCCGACAGGAAATGACGACGCTGTCAATGTGGATAACTTTGTGGAAATTGGGGATTTCTCCGCTCTTTTTGCATAACTTTCTAAAAATTGGGGCGTAAAAATTGTGGAAAAGTCGATATACGGTTTTGGGTTTATAAAAAGACAAACCTATCGGGTCAATCGGCGGTGGATGGGAGAGAGAACAACTTATTTGACGCGGCATGGCAAATAGTGGTATACTAATCCATGGTAAACTACAATATGTTGATACTGAAGCATGGCCGGAGGACAGGGCCGTGCAAGGTGTAAGAGGGAGACCGGAAACAGAACGCCTGGGCGTCTGGCTGTATATCGGCGCGGTTTCGGAATGGAGGAAATTATGTGGGCATTTGAGAGTGTGTTTTATCAGATATATCCGTTGGGGTTTTGCGGTGCGCCCTTTGAGAATGACGGACAGCTAACGCACCGGATCTTAAAGGTGAACGACTGGATTCCCCATATGAAGAAGCTGGGAATCAACGCGATTTATTTTTCCCCGGTGTTTGAGTCGGACACCCACGGCTATAATACGCGGGATTATCACACCATCGACTGCAGGCTGGGAACCAATGAGGATTTCAAAGAAGTGTGCAAAAATCTGCATGAGAACGGCATCAAGGTGGTGTTAGACGGTGTGTTCAACCATGTGGGCAGAGGGTTCTGGGCTTTTCAGGATGTGTTAAAGAACAGGGAAAATTCCCCTTATTTAAGCTGGTTTAACATTAACCTTGGAGGAAACTCAAACTACAACGACGGTCTCTGGTACGAGGGATGGGAAGGCAACTACGATCTGGTGAAGCTCAATCTGCGGCACGAGGATGTGATCAACCACATTTTGGACAGCGTGAAGGGCTGGGTGGAGGAGTTCGACATCGACGGTCTGCGTCTGGACGTGGCGTACTGTCTGGACCACGACTTTGTGAGAAGACTCCGGGCGTTTACGGACGGACTAAAGAATGAGTTTTATCTGCTTGGCGAGATGCTTCACGGCGATTATAACCAGATGGTGAACGATCAGATGCTTCACTCTTCCACGAACTATGAGTGCTACAAGGGGCTGTTTTCCAGCTTTAACAGCATGAATATGTTTGAGATCAACCATTCTCTGCTCAGGCAGTTCGGGCCGGAGAACTGGTGTCTCTACAGAGGCAAGCACCTGCTCTCCTTTGTGGATAACCATGATGTGAGCCGTATTGCCAGCAATCTGACCAACGAAAAGCACCTGCCGCTGATCTACGCGCTGTGCTTCGGTATGCCAGGTATTCCCTGCGTGTACTATGGCAGCGAGTGGGGAGCGAAGGCCAATAAGAGCGAGGGAGACCCCGCGCTGCGCGCCTGCTTTGAGAAGCCGGTGTGGAACGAACTTGGCGAGTGGATCAGTAAGCTCGCGGAGGCCAAGAAGAGCTCTAAGGCGCTCAACTACGGCGCTTTCCGCTCGGTGGTGCTGACCAATAAGCAGTGTATCTTCGAGCGCAAGTGCGAGGATGAGAGAGTGTTCGTGGCCATCAACGCCGACGGGGAGGATTATACCGCCCACTTCGACGCCGGATGCGGCATGGCGGTGGATATGATCACAGGCGAAAATCACGATTTTGGCGGCGGAAGCCTGCTTCCCCCCTACAGCGCGTATTTCTGGAAGATGGAACACTAACAGTTCAGCCAGACCGAGATTGTCCGGCAAATCGTGCTCGCACGAATTTGAAGGGCAAACGAAGGTCTGAGGGAACGCCCGCATATAAGCAAAAAGGAGCCGTGAAACGGCGGAGAGCGTCGAAGACGCGATTTTGCGCATGGGCGTGAGCTGAACTGTACATGAGAGGGCCAGACCGAGATTACCCGGCAAATCGTGCTCGCACGAATTTGGCAGTTCAGCCTAAAAAAATATCTTGACAACGTCCGCCTGATGTACTAAGATGGCAAAAGTATCATATGGTGCAAAAAACAAATTTTCGGAAAGGAGGTAATCTTATGTTTTTAATCAGTATCAATTTTGCAGTCGATTGCAACTTACAACTGCATAGGGAAACATGGAATAAAATTACCTCCGCATATAAGCAGATCGGCAGGGACAGGGTGCGTTGACCCGTTCAGTCGGTAAATAGAAGTGTCGGGCTTTAAGAGGCTGTGGTAGTTTATTACCACAGCCTCTTTCTGCGCGCATAAGCAGAGTCAGAAAGCGGCAGAGACAGGATACATGCTTGCATGTAAGACTGTCAGGGACGCTTTATGACGAGCAACGCGAACGAGAAATGCGAAGCATTACGAGTCTGCTTATGCAAAGAGTCAGAAAGCTGCGAACGAGAAATGCGAAGCATTACGAGTCTGCTTATGCATAGAGTCAGAAAGCGGCACAGACAGAAAATATGCGGAGATAATTAGGGGGGATATCGAACATGAAAAAAATATCAAGTTACATATGGGATTACCGATTTTCCTATCTGGGAGCGGTGCTCTCCCTTTTGATCGCGGTCTCGCTGGATATGGTGGCGCCACGCTTGACGGCGCATGTGGTGGACGATGTGATCGTGGGCGGAAATATCGAAAAACTTAAGTTTCTGCTGCTGGGCTTTCTGGGCGTTGGGCTTGGCAGATGTATCTTCCAGTATTTGAAGGAGTATACATTTGACAAAAACGGCGCTCGAATTTCCGGGGATATGCGGCGGGATCTGTTCCGGCATATCCAGTCCTTGAGCGCGGATTTTTTCGACCGCACAAATACGGGAGAGCTGATGGCCCGCGTCAAGGAGGATATCGACCATATATGGGACGCGGTCGGCTATGTGGGTATGCTGTTAATAGAGGTGTTTTATCACACGGCAATCATTCTCGTCTGTATGTCTATGATTAACCGGAAGCTGGCTATGCTTTCCGGGGCGGCCATGCTTCTGTGCGGCGTCGTGGCGGTGATTATGGAGAGAAAACTGGGAGCGGTGTACGAGGCCATCAGCGAGGAGAATGCGGTGCTCAACACGGTGGCGGAGGAAAATCTGGGCGGTGTGCGGACGGTCAAGGCATTTGCCAGGGAAGCCTTTGAGATCGACAAGTTTCTCTCCCACAACAAACGCTACTATGATCTGAATATGGCGCAGTCCAAGGTGCTTGTGCGATACTATCCGATTTTTACGGTTATTTCTACGATTCTGCCGCTATTGACCTTATTGGTCGGTGGTCGGTTTGTGATTGACGGGGAGATGACTCTTGGGCAGATAACGGCATTTGTGGAGTATTCCATGAATATCGTGTGGCCTATGGAGATGCTGGGATGGCTGACCAACAGCTTCTCCTCCGCGGTGGCATCCAACAAAAAGATACGGAAAATATATGAGGAAACGCCGACGGTCACAGAGGCGACTGATCCGGTCAAACTACAGCAAGTGGAGGGAAAGGTATGCTTTGACCATGTTTCCTTCCACAAGGCGGACCAGCATGAGATCCTCCATGATATCACGTTTACCGTGGAGGTGGGAAAGACGCTTGGCATTATGGGGACGACGGGAGCGGGCAAGACCTCCATCATTCAGCTTTTGCAGCGCATGTACGATGCCACGGGCGGCGCCATTTATCTGGACGATGTGGATATCCGCAGTCTGACGCTGGAACAGCTCCGCACAAGTGTGAGCTTTGTCATGCAGGATGTCTTTCTGTTTTCGGATACCATAGGCGACAACATCAAGCTGGGGAAAAAGCGGTATGTGGATTTCAGGACGGTGCGCAAGGCGTCCACGGACGCGCAGGCCAGCGGTTTTATTGAGCGGATGGAAAAGCAGTATGACACGGTGATCGGCGAACGGGGCGTGGGACTGTCCGGCGGACAGAAACAGCGCATCAGCATAGCCCGCGCGCTCTCCAAGAAAAATCCGATTCTGGTGCTGGATGATTCCACTTCCGCGCTGGACACGGAGACGGAGCAGATGATCCAGCAGACCCTTGCGAATCTGGCGCATACCACCAAGATCATTATTGGACACAGGATCAGCGCGGTGCGCCACGCGGACGAGATTCTGGTGCTGGAAGGCGGCGCCATTGCGGAGTGCGGCACCCATGAGGAACTTCTGAGAAGACACGGTCTGTATTACGAGACATACCTGTCACAGTATGGCGGGGCCGCGGGAGCGGACGGCAAATCGGGGGCGGACACAGAGACGGCCCAGAACGGCGGAATAGAGAAAAAGACGGGAGGTGAGAGAGATGTCCTTCAACTCGTATAAAGATGATGAACAGAGTATGGCACGGAGCAAGGCGCAGACTTTGAAGAGGCTGCTCGGCTATTTGTTGGCATATAAATGGCAGATTATTCTGGTGCTTGCGGTTATGGGGTATGACGTGGCGGTGCGGTTGATGAACCCGCTGATCATGGAATCCGCCATAGATGACTATATAAGTCAATATGATTTTAATGGGCTTTACAGGCTGCTTGTGATGGCGCTGGCAATGAATCTGACGCTGGTGGCGATTGTGAAGCTCAGGATGTATATTATGGCCAAGGTGTGCAACCGGATTCTTTTGACAATCAGACAGGAGTTGTACACCCACATTCAAAAACTGGATTTTGCCTTTTTTGACAGCAGGCCCACGGGAAAAATTCTCTCCCGTATCATCGGGGATATCAATTCCCTGAAGGATGTGCTGTCTAACTGCGTGACCACGCTGGTGCCGGACGCCCTCAAGGTGATTGCCGTCATTGTGATTATGGTCTGCAAAAATCCGACACTTGCGCTTGCGTCTTTGCTGACGCTGCCGTTTATGGCGGCGGCGACCTTTTATATCGAATACAAGGCGCATCCGCGCTGGCAGAGTTTCCGGAAAAAGTCGGCCAACCTGAATGCGTTTATCCATGAGGATATGGCGGGTATCCGCATCATTCAGAGTTTTCATGCCGAGAAGGAGACGGAGGATACCTTCGACGAACTGTTAAAGGAGCACAGGAACTCTTTTTTCGACGCGGTCCGTATGAGTGATTCTTTCGGTTCCGTGATCGACCTGTCATGGGGGCTTGGCTGTATTTTGCTGTACTTTACGGGAATTGTGGTTCTGGGTGTGGATGCAGTGTCGGTGGGTACATTTATCGCCTTCGGCACGTACCTGAATATGTTCTGGCAGCCCATCCACAATATCAGCAATTTTTACAACCAGCTTGTGACGAACATTGCGGGGGCGGAGCGGATTTTTGAGATTTTGGACACGGAACCGGGCATCGCAGACGGTGCGGCGGCGGAGCCGATGCCGGAAATCGCGGGGGAGGTGGTATTTGACCATGTGGATTTCTCCTATGATGACAAGGTGAAAGTGCTGGATGATGTGAGTTTTACCATTAAGCCGGGTGAGATGATCGCGCTGGTAGGGCCTACGGGTGCGGGAAAGACCACCATAGTCAATCTGATCAGCCGCTTCTACGAGACGACGGGCGGCGCGGTCAGGATAGACGGGCGGGATGTGCGTGAGGTTACGCTTAACAGCCTGCGCGGGCAGATGGGAATTATGACGCAGGACAACTTCCTCTTCTCCGGCACGATACGGGAAAATATCCGCTATGGCAGGCTGGACGCCACGGATGAGGAGATCGAGGCGGCGGCCAGAGCAGTCAATGCCCATGACTTCATTGTGAAGCTGGAAAAGGGGTATGAGACGGTGCTTTCCGAGCGGGGCGGCGGACTTTCCGTCGGGCAGAAGCAGCTTTTAGCCTTTGCGAGGACGATGGTTTCAGATCCGAAGATACTGATTCTGGACGAGGCTACTTCCAGCATTGACACAAAGACGGAATTGCTGGTACAGGAGGGAATTGAGCATCTGCTTGCGGGCAGAACATCCTTTGTCATTGCCCACAGGCTTTCCACGATCCGTAAGGCGGATCGAATCTTTGTTGTGGACGACGGAAAGATTCTGGAGGAGGGCAGCGCGGATGAGCTTATGGAAAAGAAGGGAATTTACTATCAGCTCTATATGGCGCAGTTTAAGGCCTGCTAATATTTTGTAAAAATAGACAAATAAAAATGCCCTTTTTTGACAATGTGCCGTTTTTTTTCGAAGACGGTTGACAATAATGAGGATTACCTTATAATTTAAGCTGTATTAACTTAAAATATTAATATAAGGTAGGAGAATATGGCTAAAGCAGTTAAAATGGCGGATATTGCTAAGGTGATGGGTGTCAGTACGGTGACGGTATCTAAGGCGTTGTCTGACCAGAAGGGCGTCAGCGAGGAGCTTCGCATCAAAATTAAGAAAAAGGCGGAGGAGATGGGATACAGATCCGCAACCGCCAAATACAGGGAGCGTTCCGGGAACACCGTAAGTTATACGTTCGGCGTGATCGTCTCGGACCGCTTTCTTGCAAAATACGAATCTTTTTACTGGAATCTGTATCAGGAGGTGGCTACCGCGGCGGTGCAGAAGGGGTGTTTCACCATGCTGGAGGTGCTGCAGGCGGAGGATGAGGACAGGCTGGTTATGCCCAGGCTACTCGGGGAGAGAAAGACAGAAGGGCTGATCATCATAGGCAGACCGAAGAAGGCTTACATGGAAAAACTGTTGGAGCAGGTGGAACTGCCGTTTATCCTTCTTGACTTTGTGGACCGCAACGGCGTCTATGATTCGGTGATTTCCAACAGCTATTTCGGTATGTACCGCATGACCAATTATCTCTTTGATCTGGGACATGAAAAGATTGCCTTTGTGGGAAACGTACACTATACGGATTCCATCACAGACCGTTATTTCGGGTATGTGAAGTCCTTAAGCGAGCACGGGCTGGAAGTGAGGAAGGACTGGGTGTTAGACGACCGGAATCCGGAGACGGGCCGGTCGGATGTGGGCTTTACATGGAAGCTGCCGGAGGAGATGCCCACCGCCTTTGTGTGTAACAACGATGTGGCCGCCGCCAATCTCGTCAGTGAGCTGGAACAGCGCGGTTACCGTGTGCCGCAGGATATCTCCGTGGTGGGGTATGACAATTACCAGCCGCCGGGGCTTTGCGATGTACGGATTACGACCTATGAGGTGAACATAGCGGAGATGGCGAATCAGACCGTGAAAAATCTGATCCGCAAGATTGCCGGGGAGCCTTACAGGAAAGGCGTGACCATTGTGGACGGCAGAATTGTTTATAAGGAAAGTGTAAGAGAGGCGCATCATGACTGATGCGTCTCTCTGTACGCCTGCGGCGTGGAGCCGTATTCCTTCTTAAAGAGCCGGATAAAGTGATTCGTGTTTTCAAAGCCTGTTTCCAGCGCGATCTCATGCACTTTTTTTTCTGTGGAGAGCAGCAGGTTTTCAGCCGATTCCATCCTTCTTTTGTTCAGATATTTGATGGGCGGCAGACCGAAGGCGTCGGAAAACTCATGGCAGATCCGGTATTTGCTCATATGACTGTGACGCGCCAGATCCTCCAGCTTCAGCGGGCGGTTCGGATGGCTGTCCATATAGTGCTTCAGCTCCCGCAGATAGGGAGCGTATTTTTTTTGCGCCTCTTCCGGGGGTTCATGATCGAGTGTTTTTGCCAAAAGTTCTGTCACAATGGCGGTCAGGAGACCAGCGTTTTGCAGCTTGTTTGCCAGGGCAGCGCCGGGATCACCGGAAAGAAGCTGCTTTAAGTTTCTGGGTACGGAAGAATGGCCTACAACCTGTGCAAGCAGAAAAGTGTCAAAGGCGGCCATGGACTCATACACGGGAAAATGCCCCCCCCGGAACGAAAAAACGATAAAATGCCAAAAACCCATTTCGACATGCATAGAAAAGGAGCATTTGCTGCGATCCAGATAGAGAAGCGTGCCGACGTTCAGCGGACGACGCTGCCCTTCTATCAGAAGGCTTCCTTCCCCCTCCAGCGTATAGAGAAGCATCCGACAGTCCAAAGGGGCGTAGGAGAGTGAGAGTGCCTCGTTGATCCTGACACTGCCGCCGCATAGGACGGTGGGAATTTGTTCGTTGAAAAATTCCGGCAGATCATAGAAAACGCCTGCAAAATAGGATGCGTCGGGCAGGTTTTCCGGTGGCGTGTCCGCCGTTACGGTGAACGTGTTCTCGTATTGTTCGCGGAATGTCATAGAAGTAACCTTTCCGACTGACATGTATCACTTCATATCAATCTATGGATAAGAACAAGTTTATGGGAAGCTGATAAACATATCGGATGATTTCTGGAAAAACATTAATTTAAGTAAAATGAGTTAATAATATGAGATGCATTTAGGTTTTTTATAATTATAATAAAGCTAATAATTGTGAAAAATGACTAAAAAATAAATTATAAAATTGTACAAATAGAAGAAAATCACAAATAGAGCAATAATAGTATATAAAACGCAAGAATAACTGATGATTAATATTTTAACTTGTGTATACTTAATTTAAAGTTAAATAATTAACTAACGGCTCCGAGA
>CARUOB010000051.1 GCA_949076555.1 uncultured Lachnospiraceae bacterium
GGAAAACCCACACCCACAGCATACAAGCACAGCAAGGGCTTGAATTTGCAGACACCGAGAATAAGCAGGAATGACGGTATGTGGGGAATTTCCACCGTCTGTACTATCCTTAAAAATGAAATGTATATAGGGAACATGGTACAGGGAAAGCAAAAGGTAATCAGCTACAAAGTGCATGAGAAAGTTTCCCCGCCTAAAGAAGAATGGTTTATTGTGGAGAACACCCACGAACCAATCATTGACCGGGAAACATTCGACAAGGCGCAGCGGTTACAGGAACGGGACACCCGCACAGCACCGGGCAAGAAACAGCTTTATCTTTTTTCCGGCTTGCTTAGATGTGCGGACTGCAAACGCTCCATGACAAGACGAACGAGCCGCAAGCCCAACAAGACCTATGTTTATTATGTTTGCAGTACATACGTCTTTAAGTCAAAGGACAAATGCACCCGGCACGTCATAAAGGAAGAAGTCTTACACGAAGCAGTATTGAAAGCCGTACAAGCGCAAATCTCCCTTGTGGGGGATATGGCAGAGGTAGTAAAGGAAATCAACCGCACTTCTACCGTCTGTACCCAATCAAAGCGGTTACAGCAGCTTTTGAAAGACCGCAGCAAGGAGCTTGAAAAACTTACCTGCGTTACAGATAACCTTTATATGGACTGGAAATGTGGGGACATAACCCGTGCTGAATATACGAGAATGAAAGCCAAGTTTGAACAGCAGGCAGAGCAGGTAAAAGGCATAATCGCCAACCTGCAAACGGAAATTCAGCTATCAGAAAAGGGCGTAGGAAACGACAACCCTTATCTGACAACATTCTTGAAACATGAGAATGTAAAAAGCCTTGACCGTGGGCTTTTGGTAGAATTGATTGATACTATATACGTCCACGAAAACAACGAGATTACAATTCAATTTAACTTTGCCGACCAACACAAGCGTATTGTTGAGTTTATCGAAAACAACCAACATAACCTTGAACTGATAAAAGCCAACAACGCCGTGTAATGATTAGCGGCGTGTTGGTATCAAATCTTTAGGCAAAGTTGTCTATAAATCTATGCACCTTTTGCGCCAAGCAGTCCATAAACGCCTTTTTGCAATTTTATGGAAATGTGGTCGACAGCAATATGGTTTTGATATTGTTTTGATACGCGGTCAATTATTAGTTCCATGCCAATTCCTCCGTTTGTTTAATTGTACAGTACATTTCATAGATCATTCTCCCGACTAAAAAGATGAATAAAACAGACCACCATTTGATGTAAGAAAACTGATATGCAAAATCAGCTATAAAATGTAAGCCTGCATTTGCTCCACTCATGATAGCCGATGCGCCCATACAGCTATAAATTGCTTCTTTACTGTGAAAATGGCGTGTAATCCACAAATTGATATTCACTGTCAGCAGATATGGAACAAGAAGATAAATCCCTGTTTGGAACAAGGAGAATTGATTGCCAATACAGCATAAGGGGGTAAGGCAGCAAAAAACGAAAACGTCAAGTGCCCCTAAAATTCCCATTCTCGCAAGAATTACACTTTTCAATGAAAATCGTGCGGACATTTCAAATTCATTCATTCCATATACCATAGAACGAGCGTTTTCCGTTACGGCTAACAGCCCAAGAAACGGGATAAAGGCAGATACAATCCACAAGGTATTTTTTTCAATGTAATAAGCGCCGATCCATGCGGGAAAGAGAAGCAGCACAGAGAGGAACAATGTCCACTTTCGCAAATAAGCTGCCTGCGTCAGAATAAATTGCCACATATTGATTTGCGGTTGAGGCAATGTCTTTAAAAACCTTGCCTTTTCCTGCTGATTTGGCTTCGGGGCTTCAAATGCTCTTTGTATACTGCGTTTGACCTGCTTATTCATCAAGAAATCCCTCCTTCTTCAATTCTTCTTTTAACCACTTCAATATCTTTGAGAGTCTGCGATAAACAGCAAAACGTGAAAAGCCCGTAATCTTGCAAATTGCCACAAACCCAATTTCGTTTACATATCGCAAAAAAATCAACTCCTGTTCTTCTTGCGTCAGCTTGGATATGATAGATTTTAAAGTCAAATTATTGATCCAATCCTCGGTTGGATTGTATGATGCTTCTTCTGTTACATTTTCTAAACTCTCAGCGGTTTTTTTGCGAAAGTTATCTACACATAAATTTTTTGCAATCGTATATAAATAGGGCAGTTCCTTATTGCTGTCAAGACATAAATCCTGTCGGAAAAAGCGAAGAAAGGTTTCCTGTGTAATATCCTGTGCCAACTGCTTGTCGTAGAGTTTAAAATAGCAGTAGCGATATATTTTGTCATATTGTTCTTCGATATCCATGCGCCACAAAACCTCCCTTCATAATGTTTAACGGATTCAGACTGCTATATGTGCGGCTTATTCAAAATTTTAAAATGCTTAAAATATCTTTGAGACAGCAAAACGGCGAGCTGACGGTAATTGCGTCAGTTCGCCGCTGCCTAAATTCTTGTTATCATTGATTTTTCTACAGCAGATAATTGTTCTCCCGATCAGCGACCTGAAGGGAGACAAGCGTATAGGTTGCATAGCCTTCCGCCACAAGTGGCTCCTGCTGACACAGAGCTTCGGCTTCCTCAAAAGTCTGTGTCTTAAAGATAACCATACCGGCGACACCGGGATAGCCTTTGAGGGGACCGGAAAGTTCCAGTTTTCCGGCGTCGTCTAATTTTCTCAGATTTTCCACGTGTCTTTCGATTACGGCCTTGGTGACCTTATTGTATGCCTTTCCCCGTTTAATCATCATTACATATAACCATTTTTCCATCTGTTAACCTCCGTTTTTGTTTTTCCGCCGCTGAAAGCGGGGTGTGGACATATAGGAATTTTGTGAATAAGAAGCTCGAAGAACTGTCTTGGTTTACTGGTAAAGTTTGACAATATCGGCGGCCCGTTCCCGAAGCATAGTCCGTGCCTCCTTTGGTTCCAAGATTTCCACATATTTCCCGAAAGACAGGAGATAGTGGAAGGTCCAGTTGTTTAACGCGAGTGGAATGGTAACGTAGTAACTGCCATCACTACACAGCCGGATCTGGTCTTCCTGAAATTCATCATAGAGTCTGTGGGCAATTTCGGGGGAAAACCGCAGCTTTAAAACCGGATCAGGGCAATGCTTGCTGCCTGCAGCCGTCAGGGAATAGTCAACTGGCAATTCCCGTTCAAAAAGGTCTGGCAGTACCCGAAGATGCTTGATCCGGGACAGGCGGAAAGTTCTTATTTCTTCTTTTTTTCTGCAATATCCAACGATATACCAGGCATGTGACTTAAAGACCAGCCGCAGAGGCTCTATGGCTCTTTCTGATTTTTTCAGCTCAGAATTAAAGTAGAGAAAAGTGATCACATGCTTATTGCGTATGGCGAACTGCAAATCTGATATTTTGATTTTTTCCGTGTCGTCACTGCCCCAATAAGAGAAATCAACCTCAAGCCAGTCGATCTCCGATGTATTTTTAAAAATAGCGGTAAGTTTGTGCCATGCCATTTCCGCATCTGGATAGTTGACCGCCTGCAGCATCCGCAGACCTTGGCAAATACTCTGCTGCTCTTCCCGGGATATCAGGGATCTGTCGATCGTGTATCCTTCCATCAGGGAAATACCGCCGCCGGTTCCCTTTGTGGATGTGACGGGGATGCCCGCGACTGACAGCGTATCAATATCCCGATAGACGGTTCTCGTGGACACACCGAAAAATTCGGATAGTTCCCGGGCCGTTACCTGCCTGTGACTGACAATATAAAATACCATCTGAACCAGACGTTCAATCTGCATGACGGGAGCTCCTTATGCTTGTGTAATGATAACATGTCTAATATGACATATAGCTGTCATATTTGGTATTCATTTTAATATAACGGATTTTAGAAGGTCTTTCAATGGGGAAAAAATCAATAAGCGAACGGCTTGATAAAAGCAGGGTAAAAGATTATAATAAATTAACTATATTTTCAATCCGAAACACAAAACCAGCAAATCAAGGGAGGATTATTATGCAGTATCGCAGACTTGGAAAAACGGAGTTGATGGTCAGTGAGGTCGGTTTCGGGGGAGAGTGGCTGGAGCGGCACAATTACGAAGAATGCAAGGCCATAATCGACCGGGCGGACGAGCTGGGCATTAATATTCTGGACTGCTGGATGTCCGAACCGAATGTCCGCACGAAAATAGGAAAAGCGCTGGAGGGCAGGCGGGAACGCTGGTTTATTCAGGGACATATCGGCTCTACTTGGCAAAACGGCCAGTACGAGAGAAGCCGTGATTTGGAAAAATGCCGGGAGGCCTTCGAGGATCTGCTGGCACGTCTGCAAACGGACTACGTCGATCTTGGCATGATACATTTCGTCGATCAGGAAGACGATTGGGAAACCGCCATGAACGGGCCTTTTATCAAGTACGTGAAGGCGCTTAAAGCGGAGGGGAAGATCAGGCATATCGGCATGAGCACGCACAATCCGCTTATGGCGAAAAAGGCAGCCGAAAGCGGGCTGATAGAGATGATTTTATTCAGCATCAATCCGGCCTTTGATCTTTTGCCGCCCACGGATAATATCGACGATTATTTTGTGGAGGAATACGAGGACGGATTCGGCGGCATTGATCCGGCAAGAGCGGAGGTCTATAAACTGTGCGAGCAGAACGACGTGGGCATTACCGTCATGAAGCCTTATGCGGGGGGACGTCTGTTTGACGCGGCACGTTCGCCGTTTGGTGTAGCGCTGACGCCTGTGCAGTGCATCCATTATTGCCTGACCAGACCGGCAGTCGCGTCTGTTTTGGCAGGATATGACACACCGGAGCATGTGGAACAGGCGGTGTCCTATGAAACCGCCGGGGAAGAGGAAAAGAATTATGCGGCAGTTCTGGCGAAGGCGCCCAGAAACACCTTCGGGCGGGGGGAATGTACATACTGTGGCCACTGCAAGCCTTGTCCGAAAGAAATTGATATAGCGATGGTAAATAAATACTATGATCTTGCCGCTATGCACGAGGAGATTCCCGCTGCGGTGAAGGCACATTATTTGGAGCTGGAACACGGGGCGGACGAGTGTATCGGCTGTAAGAGCTGTGAAGGCCGCTGTCCGTTTGGGGTGAAAATCGCTGAGCGGATGGAGAAAACAGCAGCGTTATTTGGATAAACTAAAGCATTTTATGTGCTGACTTTATGAAAATGCAGGAATATAATAAGAGTAAGAACAGCAGGCAGGAAGCTGATCGAATCAAAGGCGAACAGCATTTCAGTGTAGTTGGTTATCAGAGCGGAACGGAGATCAAAATGAGAAAAAAGCATGATGAGAGTAAGATGGACAGAGGAATTTCATTGCTTGTTTCAATCATTTTGATCTTTCTGTTTTTTGGGGCGGTTGTCTTTTCCGTCTCGCACAGAATATCCGAAGAGATGGCGGCATCGGCTACCCAGAATTTAAATGAGAGCCTTGACCTGATCAAATGTACGATCGAAGCGATTCTGAACAAGGAAGCAGAGTATCAGCGGCTTATGGCGCAGGGGATTGCCGAGATGGAGGAGCCGGAAGAGTACGTTCGCAAGTACAAGAGAAGCGGGACGATGATGAAGATTGGGCTGATCAGATCGGGAGAAACGGAGGGCGTGTGCAGTACGGGAGAAGTGTTTACGGAGGAGGGACTGGACTTTTCTACCGGCGGCACAATCGATGGATTGCCGGTATCACAGTCCTATCTGAATTATATGGGGACGTGGGCTTACTGCATTAAGTGTCCTGTGGTGAAAGACGGCCGGGAAATCGCAATGCTCTATATAGAGTATATCTATGATTCCTTTGATAAGTCCCTTCCGGAAGGATTTTACAACAAGAAAGCCATGCTCTACATTATGGACGCAGAGACGGAACGGTTTGTCTTAAAGCCCAAGGGAATGGGCGAGCGGAGCGCGGGGCATCTGAATCTGAGTGACTTCTACCGGGCGAATGATATTCAGGAAGAGAATCTGCGGGAAGACGTGGATGCGTGTCTGGCAGAGAATAAGAATATCATGTTTTATCACGACATCAGAAATAAAGATTCCCTGAACTATATGTGGTCGGTGAATAATGGCACCCTGTATCTGATCGGTTATGTGCCGATCGACGCGATTCAGCAGGAAGGACGCTCTGTCAATCACAGCATTCTTGTTGTTGTCACAATTATGCTCATCGCATTTTTCTTATGCTGCCTGATCTATTATTTAAATCAGAGACAGCAGATCAAATTGAGAAAAGAGCGGGAGGAGGAGCGGGAAATCAGCAACCGCAGACTGGCGGAGGCTTTGCAGGCGGCGCAGATTGCAAGTAATTCCAAGACCATGTTTCTTTCCAACATGTCCCATGATATCCGCACGCCGATGAATGCGGTGTTAGGATTTACCACGCTGCTTGCCAGAGATGCGGAAAACCCGGATAAGGTGCGGGAGTATACGAAAAAAATTATGGCCTCCGGGCAGCATCTACTCAGCCTGATCAACGACATACTGGATGTGTCAAAAATTGAGAGCGGCAAAGTGGTGCTGAACGTGGAAGAGTTTACCTTAAATGACCTGGTATCTTCTGTGGACGCTATCATCCGCCCTATGGCAGCGGCCAGAGAGCAGAAATTTTTCCTGGAAGTGGCGGGCATCAAACATGAGAGTCTGATGGGTGATGAGACGCGCATCAATCAGATTTTGATTAATCTTCTTTCTAATGCGGTGAAGTACACACAGACAGGGGGAAGCATATGGCTGCGTATCATCGGGTTGAAGCAGCGCTCCAATCAGTTTGAGCATCTTAGAATCGAAGTGCAGGACAACGGCTACGGGATGACGCCGGAATATCTGGAGACGATATTTGACGCGTTCACGAGAGCGGAAAACAGCACCACCAACAAGGTGCAGGGTACGGGCCTGGGGATGGCGATTACGAAAAACATCATTGAGCTGATGGGCGGTACCATCGAAGTGACCAGCGAGGTGAACAAGGGCAGCCTTTTCCGGGTGGATTTGGAGTTTCGTATTCCGGAGGGGCAGGCGGATAAACTGTTCTGGGAGGAAAAGGGCATTTCCCGTATTCTGGTGGCGGATGGAGATGCAGGGGTATGCGAGAACATGCAGGCGCTTATAGAGAATGTGGAAGTGGAGGCAGACACGGTGCAAAGTCTGGAAGAAGTGCTGTCTTTGCTGAAGGCGTGCGATCAGGCGCAAAACACATACGATGTGCTGCTGCTTGGAAGCAATCTCTCGGAAACAGGCACATTGCAGGCAGTGAAAAGAATACGGGAGGAAGCGGGGGATGCGCTTCTTATCCTGATTTTGGCAGAGCACGAGGAAGCGGGATTAGAGAACATCCTACAGACAGAGAATACAGGCATTCTTATGAAGCCTTTCTTCGCCTCCGCGTTTAAAGAAAAGATAAGGGAAATGCGTGCGGAGCTGACGCAGGCAGGGGAGTCCGACGGAAAAGATAAGAATAACTTGGAAGGGCTGTATTTCCTTGCTGCGGAGGACAATGAGATCAATGCGGAAATATTGCGCGAGATTCTGCTGTTTGAAAATGCCCGGTGTGAGATTGTGGAAAACGGGCAGATCGCGGTAGAACGGTTTGCAGAATCAAAGGAAGGTGAGTTTGATGCCATTTTGATGGATGTGCAGATGCCGGTTATGAACGGATATGACGCCACGAGGGCGATTAGAGAAATGGAGCGCGAGGATGCGAGAAGCATACCGATTATAGCCATGACGGCGAACGCGTTTGCGGAGGATGAGAGGGAAGCGCTTCATGCAGGAATGAACGTCCATCTTGCAAAGCCGGTTGATATAGATATGTTAAAAAAGGTTATTCGGGAATATACGAAAAGGGAGTAAGAGAAATCTGAAAGCAGAATAAGAATAGATGAGCTGGAGGAGTGTATGTGTTTTTTTAGAAGGGTTAATATTAAGAAAGCGGGAATGATATGTATTGTCGGGATGGCAGCTTTGGCTATGACGGCATGTAGAACGGACAATAATTTGATTGTCGTGGAGAATGAGGAAAAGCGGGTTGTGGAACTGTTCAGCCCGATGGAAAAATCGGAAGCCTATGTGGAAAATACGGCCAGAAGCGCAGCCGATAAGACAGTTATGCTGGCGGAGGAAAGACTGGGTGTGAGTGTAGGTTATGTGACCTATACGGCGGAGGATTATCAGGATAAGACTTACGATGATGTGACACTGGACAGGGCGCGCAACGATATGGATGATATCTATCTGTTGAATCCGGATACCCTTCGCGTGCTGGGCGAAGAGGGGAAGCTCAAGGATTTGTCGGGGCTTACCTGTGTCAAAAACCTGAGGGATGTGGTGATCGCTGCCAATATGGTAGACGGAAAGCTGGTCGGGATTCCGCAGGAGGTGGTGGCTTACGGGCTGTTTATCAACAAAGACATGTTTGACCAGTATGGAATTGCGCTGCCGGAAACGCCGGAGGATTTTTTGGAGTGCTGCAGAGTCTTTAAAGAAAACGGAATTGAGACGCCGGTAGGAGCGAACAGATGGTGGCTGGAAACTTTCGTTCTGGCGCAGGCCTATGCGGATTTATATAATGGCGGCAATACGGAAGCGGAAGTAGCGGCCTTAAACAGCGGCGAGAGCAAATACAGCGATTACATGCGGCCGGGATTTGAATTTTTGCAGGAGATGATTGACAAAGGATACGTGGATGCAAAAAAAGCCCTTGTGAGCGAAGCGATCGAGGGGGAGAGGGCGGATTTTCTGGCCCAGAAGACGCCGATCGTCATGGCGTACTGGGGAGCGGCGAATACGGACACTGCCTATGGCAACCCGGACTTTGAGATGCTGGTTATCGGCTTTCCGAGCAGCCGCGGGCAGATGCCTGTGATACCCATGACAGGGTTTGGCGTGGGTATCAACGCAGAGCACGGTGAGGACGCGCTGGCGGTGTTGGATGTGATGCTGTCTGATGAGGCGTTACAGATTTATGCGGACACGAACAGGGTTATTTCACCGTCCAAAAACGTGGAGGTAGAGTGTGTCCCTGCGCTGGACCCTCTGCATGACAAGATTCATGAAAATGTCTATGTGCTTGGCTCCAACGCGGGGATGGAAGTGGAACAGTGGGGAAATACATGTCTGATTGTGAGAGAGCTGTTAGGCGGCGCAACAGTGGATGAATGTATGGCGCAGTTTGACCGGCTGCAGGAGGCGGCGCTTCTGAAAAACAAATAAGGGTGTAATGCCGCCTGCTGTGGGCAAAAGTGTGCGCAGGCAGGAAGGGACAGCAAATGATTAGAAAAGTTTCTGTGAGAGGGAGTATGCGGAACAAAATACTGCTGATCTGTATTTTGTGTACGCTGGTGGCACTGGTTTTACAGACGATTCTTCTACTCAACGTCAGTTCCGACATGGTTTATGAGCAGGCGCGGGATATGGCATATAATTCGCTCGATAATATGCAGAACGAACTGGGAAGTTATATCGAGGGAATTGAAAATAATATGGTAAATATTTATAATGACAAGATGTTTCTCCGGGCTTTGCGGGAGTATGGGACATTGGATGATCTGCGGCAGGATTATTACCGTTATGCGAGGGATTATACGGAACAGTATTTTACGGCCAACGACGGTATGATGGCCCTGTACTTTTACAACAGCGCCCACGAGGTAGTCAGCGTGTATCGGAAGGCATCTACGCCGAAGCGCAATTATGCCGCCGATATTTACGAGGAGGCGGAGATTTACAATGCGGACCGGGTGAGGGCTTATGCGGAGTCCGATGAAAACAGGATGCTGATCTCCAGCTACCATAATCCGTCCACGGAAGGGGATATGGTCAGATTTGTGCTGAAAATTTACGGGATTTCCAGTACCAAAAGCATGATCGGTTACATTGTCTGTGATGCGGATGTGAAGATGATGCAGAAGATCATGCAGAAATACCAGATGGGCGAAAACACCTTTGTCTGGCTGCAGCCGGCGGGGGACCGGGCCTTTGCGGAGATGGGGGAGACGGGGCAGGAATACACCGGCTTTTACGAACAGACCGTGGAGGATATCCGGACGGACGGAAAATCGGCGGTAGATATGGCGGATTCGGAGAAGGTATTTTTCCATCTGCCGTTAAAAAAATATGATCTGGATGTCTATGCGGTTTTGCCGCAGTCTGTTTTAAAAGCGAGTCAGAAAATGCTTTCCAGAACACTGTTCATGAGCGTGACAGCGCTGAGTATTCTCATGATTATTCTGTATACTTATATTACAAAGAGCTTGACAAAGCCGCTTGCGAAGCTGATGGATACGATTGGCAGGATACGGGGCGGGGAGACGAACCTGCGTGTCACTTATCAGGTGCAGGATGAGATCGGGAAGCTGGGTGAGCAATTCAATTATATGCTGGATTCCATAGAGAACCTGATAGGGCAGCGGTATCAGGATCAACTTCTGCTAAACCGAGCGCAGTACCAAGCCCTGCAGGCGCAGATCAATCCGCATTTTCTCTACAATACGCTGGATACCATGAGCAGCATTGCCAGCATTCAAAACTGTGATCTGGTCAGTGACCTGTGTCAGTCGCTCAGCAATATTTTCCGCTACAGCCTTGATATGAAGTATCCTTACGCTACGGTGTCAAGAGAGATTGCCCATTTGAAAAATTATATTTTTGTTATGAATGTGCGTATGCGTCAGGAGATAAGCTATCATTTCGATATAGACGAGGACGCGCTGCTTTATTCGATGCCGAAGATCTCCATACAGCCGCTTGTGGAAAATGCCATTAATCACGGCTTAAAGAATAAACGCGGTGAAAAAAACATTATGATTAAGATATGGCAGGCGGAGGGAACCTTGTATGTCATGGTCCGCGATGACGGGGTGGGTATGGATGCGGAAAAGATCAATCGGTTTCTTCGGGAAAATGACAGAGGGCTGATTGAGGAAGGCAATTCCATCGGCCTGTCAAATATAAATGCCAGATTGAAGATGATTTACGGCGAAGAGTACGGTCTTAGGATTGAGAGCGAATTGGGTCAGGGATCGACTGTTTACCTGACGATAGCGGCACTGAAAGAGGATGAACTGTATGGAAGGGAAAAAGTATAAGTTACTGATTGCGGATGATGAGTATTGGACAAGAGAAAAGATCAGAAGCATGATTGCCTGGGAGGAGTACCGGATTGACTTCATGCCGCCTGCACAGGACGGGGAAGAGGTGCTGCAAATACTGGAAGCGGACAGGGTGGACATTCTGATAACGGATATTAATATGCCCTTTTTAAACGGGGTGGAACTGGTGAAAAAAGTGAAGGAGCAGTATCCGGAGATTGTCATTTTGGTACTCAGCGGTTATGACGATTTTGATTATGTTAAGGAAACATTGATGGCGGGGGCGATCAATTATCTGCTGAAACCGGTGACGAAAATTGATTTGATCCGGGCGGTCTCCAAAGCGCTTGAGCTGATCAGTGAGAAGGAGGAAAATGAGAAGCAGACTTTGAAAGCGGCTTCGCTCTTACAGGACCGGGAACTGAGCCTTTTGATTGAGAAAGAAAGGGTACGGCTTTCCATGACCCCGGTCAGCGGAACGGCGCTTGATTCTGCCGGATGCAGCATTATGCTGATAAAGATTCATGATTTGCAGACATTGATGGGGCGTTATCAGTATGATATGAATTATTTATCCTATTCTGTGAAAAAGAAGCTGCGGGAGTTTGACCAGAAACAAAATCTGGTCATTTTTAACTATATCAACAGGAGCAATGAGTTTCTGGTTGTCAGTGAACTGGACGTGGCCGAGCAGCAGATTTTGGCGCTTAAGATTATGAAACGGCTGAAGGGGGAAACCGACAGTCCGATTACCATTGCGGTCAGTGAACAGGCGTATTCGATGGACAGCCTGCATGACGCCTATGTGCAGAGCATTTCTGTCCTGATGACCAGACCTTACAGCAGGGAAAGCGTGATCCTTTTTTACAATAAGGAAAAAATCAGTATGAATCATCAGGTGGTGGACTGCTTTACCCAGGAGATGGAACATCGGCTGAAAACAGCACTAAAAACAGGGAGTGAACGGGCTTTAAGGGAATTTCTGCTGGAGGAGATGGGCCTGGGATCTTGTGAAAAACGCAACTTTATGGAGACAAAGCAGATGGTAAACCGGATATCCGCCATTTTTCTTGACTATCTCACAGCACAGGAGGCCTCGGAGGAGAGCGTGCGGGAATTGGGACGTCTGGAGCAGATGGCGGACAAGGTGGTGGAAAGTCTTGATGTGAATCAGCTATTGTCACTCTTGGCGGAAATGCAGAATGTGGTGCTGGGAGAGAAAAAGAGTGAGGTTTCCGGGAATATCAGGGATTATGTGAAAGAGGCGGTAGCCTACATCAACGAGAATTATTTTGAGGAGTTGACGCTTGCCGGGCTTTCGGATAAATACGCGGTGGAAAGTTCCTATTTTTCCAGACTTTTTAAACAGGAGACGGGGGAAAACCTGATGCTCTATATTGCGGGAAAGCGGATGGAGAAGGCGAAGGAACTGATGCAAAGGGAGGACATCAATATCGCGGAGGTAGCTTTTATGGTGGGCTATGATGATTATACTTATTTCAGCAAGGTTTTTAAAAAGCATACGGGAGCCAGCCCCAGAGAATACCGAAACCGTCTTTTTCAAAATTTTACAAGTTAGTTTTTCAAAAATAGCATAGTTGTATCCTAACGTAAGATTATATAGTTATAATAACAATAAAACAAATCAATCTTACGGAGGGAGAAAATTATGAAAAAGAAATTGTTAAGTGCGATTTTATGTTCGGCAATGGCAGCAGGTATGCTGACCGGATGCGGCGGCGGGGCAGATGACGGCGGGGCGGCGCAGACGCCTGCGGCAGAACCGGCAGCGGAGGAAGAAGCGCCCGCAGAGGATGCGGCAGCGGAGGAGGCGCCTGCGGCCGCTGAAGGGGAGGAAGTTACCCTGACGGTGCTGGCGGGACAGTCCACCACGGATGCCGGAATCGAGGACATGATCGATGCGGCGCTGGCTGAAAAATATCCCAATATTACATTGGAGTGGGAGTGCACAGGCTGGGACGGCGAGTTTCATCCGAAGATGCAGCAGTATATGCAGTCCGGCCTTCCCGATATCATCATAGGCAAGGCACAGGATGTAAACACATATGCATCTCAGGGGCTTCTGGGCGAGATCGATGCGACTTACCTTGACAGGGGACTGGATGCGGCGAGAGAAAATGTGACATTTGACGGCAAGACATACGGACTTGTATACAATGCACTGTATCAGGGCGTGTATTACAATAAAGCGATGTTCGCGGAGAACGGCTGGTCTGTTCCCACCACGCAGGAAGAGCTGCAGGCGATTGTAGACGACTGCAACGCGAAAGGGATTGTTCCTTTTGCCAGCCATATGGTAGATACATGGTCCATCGGCAACGTGACCATGCAGTTTATGATGAACGATGTGTTCAACAACACGCCTGACTGGGGCGACAAGTTCAGAGCGGGGGAAGTGACCTTTGCGGATGACAAGGCGGCGCAGACGGCGTATTCCTACAATAAATTGATCTTTGACAACACCTATCCCGAGACTTTCTCCACAGAGCAGACGGACTGCGACGCGAGAATGGTGCTGGGAGAGGCGGCTATGAAGGTGTCCGGTTCCTGGTCCATCCAGAACTTCCTTGACATCGACGAAAACTTTGACTTCGGTATTTTCCCGTTCCCGAACCAGACGGGTGATTCCAAGCTGATTTTCGAGCCGAATATTGCGATTATGACGAGTGCGGAGACAGCGCATCAGGATGCGGTAAACTGTGTATTGGATGTGCTTTCCGGCGACAAGGAATTGGCAGTGGAGATTTTGGACTTTACCAAGACGGCTTCCATGTTAAAGGATGTGGTGCCTACGTTCCCGAATCCCAGCCAGGCGGATATCGATGAATATGCGTCAAAGGGAATGATTGTGGACGTAACGCTCGGCAATAACCAGCTTGTATGGGGCGGCTTCCAGGAGGAGAATGCAGCGGACATCGCGGCTTACTTACAGGGCGATATCAGTTTTGAGGAGTGTCTGGCAGCTTCCGATGCCAGAGTCGGTTCCAGCAGCGCGCAGTAACAGAGTGTGTCTAAGCGGGGAGGAGAGTATTCTTCTCCCCGCTTTATCAATCGGGAATGGAGATTTGAGATATGAATAAAAAGAAAACGATGCAGGATAAAATGAACTTTCAATATTTTCTCCTGATAATACCCGGCATGGTGATCTTCACCATAGGTGTGATCCTGCCGCTCCTGCTGGCCTTTCGGTATTCCATAACGAGCTGGGACGGCATGAGCGTGGAGAAAGAGTTTGTAGGAATTTCCAATTACATCAATCTCTGGAAGGATGCCAATTTCAGGCAGGCATGGTGGTTTACCATTAAGTTCACTATCGCCAATACCATTGTGCAGAACGTGTTTGCGCTGTTGTTTGCGGTGGCTCTCGACAGCGGGATCAAGGCGCAGAAAATATATCGGACGATCCTGTTTATCCCCTGTCTGGTCAGCGCGGTCATCGTCGGTTTCGTGTGGTTAAAACTGTATTCCAACGTGCTGCCGGAATTAAACGAGATTTTCGGGACGAACATAAACTTTTTACTTTTCGGTGACGGCAAGACGGTTTTGTCGGGTCTGGTCATTGCCAACAACTGGCAGTGGATCGGTTATTGGATGCTGATTTATCTGGCGGGGCTGCAGTCTGTGCCCTCAGATCTGTATGAGGCGGCCAAGGTTGACGGAGCCAATGCGGTACAGCGGTTTTTCAGCGTGACAATTCCGATGCTTGCCCCTGCAATTACGATTTGTGTGGTGGGTATTACAACAGGTTCCCTCAAAGTGTATGACCTGCTTGTGTCTTCCACAGGCGGCGGGCCGGGCAGAGCTTCGACTTCCGTGATACAGATGATTTACTCGACGGCGATCAGCGGCAGACAGTACGGCTATGGTTCGGCTATGTCGGTGACGCTGGTATTCATTTTGCTGCTGGTGGCGATGGTACAGGTGAAGGGCTTGAAGAGTAAGGAGGTGCAGTCATAATGGCAATTTTAAAGCGCGCCAAAGCGGGGGAGGAAATGAACCGGAAACCATATACCAAAAGCACTCTTGTCGTGCAGATTGTGATGACGGCAGTGGCGCTTCTGTTCCTGTTTCCTCTGTTCGTTATTTTGAATTACTCTTTTAAGACAAAAAAGGAACTGTATCTGACAAGTCCTCTCAAACTGCCGGATGCCCTGCAGTGGTCCAACTACGAAGCGGCGTTAAAGAAACTGAACTTGACGACCACCTTTACAAACACGTTTATTTACACGGCTGTCAGTGTACTGATTCTGGCGCTTTTGTGCGGCGTCACGGCATGGGCCATTTCCAGAGGGAAGGGCAAATTTTTTCAATTTACATTTATCTATTTTGTGATTGGTATTCTCATTCCTTTTCAGGCGTTGTTTTTGCCGATTTATACGATTGGTTACAAAATGCACCTGACAAACACCAGATATGGTATTATATTTATGTACATTGCGACAGGCATTTCCTTCGGCGTGTTTTTGATGAACAGTTTTATGTCCACCGTTCCATTGGAGCTGGAGGAGGCGGCCAGAATCGACGGCTGTTCCGTGGTGAAAACTTATTTTATCATTGTGTTTCCGCTGCTCAAACCGGCATTTGCTACGCTCATCATTATGCAGGCATTCCAGATTTGGAACGATTATCTGTTAGCGAGCCTGTATGTGAGCAAAAAGGGGTTGAAGACGCTGACGGTGGCGATACAGTCCTTGTTTTCGGCGCAGGCAAGCGATTACACAACCGCGATGGCAGCCATTGTCGTGTCGGTGCTGCCCATATCCATTTTGTTCTTAAGTTTGCAGAAGTATTTCATCAAGGGTATGACTGTGGGGGCGGTGAAAGGTTAGCGTGAGAAGTACTTCTAGAACTCAGCAGCAGAGGCTGCTTCGTTAAGAAGTACTAAGTCTCACGCAGGAGAATGCCTGAAAAACGGGCATTCTCTGCACGGATTTGAGTCGCTGTGAAGCAGCGACATGGCGGTTAGCGTGAGAAGAACTTTTATGGAGGTTTGATAAGGGTGAAAAAGGTATACAGCGAATTTATCTTGGGGGATATGCGGGCCTGTTATGTGCAGGACGAGGAGACGGGGAGTATGGAACTTGTGCTGCTCCCGGCGGACGCGGCGTACGAGGTTTCTTACAGGGAAAAGCCCTACCCGGATTCTCTCGTGCAGGTGAAACTTGCCGGGGATGCTTATGCGGGCGGTTACGCGGGCGGCAGGACGATGCGCCAGAGCGCTTCCGTGATGGATCTTATATTTGAGGGACAGGAGGTGAAAGCCTGCGATGCCGCCGGGCAGGAAACCGGTGATTCCCGGCCTGTGCCTGCGGGTGCGGAAATAAAAGGGGAGAGCGGAGGTGCGGTGATCTGTACAGCCTTCTCGGATAAGCGGGGATATCGGTACCATCATTATCTTGTCTGGAAAGAGGGAAAGAAGAGTCTGCTCTCCTATACGGCGTTTGAAAATGCCTCCGGGGCGTCGGCAGATCTGGAGATGCTTTCGAGCTTTTCCCTGAGCGGGATTTCTCCTTTTGCAGGCGCGGATGAGAGCGGGCTGTTGAAACTGCACCGTATCCGCAGTGTGTGGAGCATGGAGGGGAGAGCAGAGTCTCAGCTTTTGGAAGACTTGCAGCTGGAACCTTCCTGGGGCGGCCACGCGGTGCGCTGCGAGCGGTTCGGCCAGATTGGCTCCATGCCGGTAAACGGGTATTTTCCCTATGCGGTGATGGAAGACACAAAGTCCGATATCTTCTGGGGCGCGATGATTATGCACAATGCAAGCTGGCAGATGGAAGTATACCGCAGGGGCGATGACGCGGCTCTTTCGGGCGGACTGGCGGATTACGATTTCGGGCACTGGCAAAAAAGAGTAGCGCCGGGAGAAACCTTTGCGACACCCACGGCCATTTTGTCTGTCTGCAGGGGCGGCGGTATTGAGGCGGTTTCCCAGAGAATGACGGCGGCGCTTTATGAAAGCGTGGAACGTGGGCCGGAATCGGAGCAGGAACTTCCCCTTATTTTCAACGAGTACTGCACCACTTGGGGAGAGCCTTCTCACGAAAATATCTGCGGGATTCTGGAAGCGGTCAAAGATAAGGGCTTTTCCTATTTTGTGATCGATTGCGGCTGGTATAAGCAGGAAGGCATTCCGTGGGATGTGGCGATGGGAGACTATCAGGTGTCTGGGAAGTTGTTCCCGGAGGGGCTTGAAAAGACGGTGAAGGCCATCAACGATCACGGCATGAAGGCCGGTATCTGGTTCGAGATCGATAATGTGGGAGAGAAGGCGGAAAGCTATCAGGATACGGCACATCTGCTCACAAGAAACGGCGCGCCGCTTACCACCTCCATGAGAAGATTCTGGGATATGCGGCAGGAGTGGGTGCAGACATATCTGGAGGAGAGAGTGATTGGCACGCTGGAGAAGTACGGCTTTTCCTATATGAAGATGGACTATAACGATACGATCGGCGTGGGCTGCGATGGCGCAGAGTCTTTGGGCGAGGGGCTGCGGCAGAACATGGAGGCGTCGCTTGCCTTTATCCGGAAGGTGAAGGAGAGGATTCCGGACATCATTCTGGAAAACTGCTCTTCGGGCGGGCATAAACTGGAGCCGCTTATGATGAGCGAGTGCAGTATGGCTTCCTTTTCGGACGCCCATGAGTGCGAGGAGATTCCGATTATCGCGGCGGCTCTGCACCGTGTGATTCTGCCGAGACAGAGTCAGATCTGGGCGGTGATACGGGAGAGCGATTCTCTTAAAAGAATTGCATATTCCATTGCCAATACGTTTCTGGGCAGGATGTGTTTGTCGGGGGATGTGACGAAGCTGACGGATGCACAGTGGGACGTGATTGACAGGGGAATTGCTTTTTATAAAAAGGCGGCGCCCGTCATAAAGGACGGTTACAGCAGGCTCTATGGACCGAAGGTGGAAAGCTGGCGTCATCCGAAAGGCTGGCAGTGCCTCGTGCGGACAGAGGGCAGCGTGGAGCATGAGAAAAAGGACGGGCTGCTTGCTGTATTCCACAGTTTTAACGGGGAACATGACGGTGTGCTGGAAGTGCCGCTTCCCACGGACGGGAGCTACCGGATCGAGGAAGTTTACTCCGACACAGCGGCGGACGTCAGAATTGCCGACGGGAAGATGGTGTGCCGGATTCCGGAGGACATGCGGGCGGTGGCGGTTCTGGCGAAAAAGGTCTGAAAGCACCTTTTTTAGACGAAGGAATATAATAAAGAAAGGCGGCGCAGCTTCGGGGCTGTGCCGCCCTGTCAGCCGCCGATGTAAATTTCTTTGAAAATGCCCTTGTCAAATGCTGCGAGATATGGTATTATATCATTCGTTAAGGCTACATGAAGCCTTTCGTCAGGCTCCATGGTCAAGCGGTTAAGACATCGCCCTTTCACGGCGGTAACACGGGTTCGATTCCCGTTGGAGTCATCGGTCGAAAGACCGGCGGTAAAGTTTCTTTTCAGGAGTCAGTTTCGCAGGAACCTGCTCCGACATATTACGGCGCAGTAGCCAAGTGGTAAGGCATGGGTCTGCAACACCCTGATTCACCGGTTCAAATCCGGTCTGCGCCTCTTATTGTGAGATGGCTCAATCCCTTGTAAATACTGGGATTGAGTCATTTTTCTTTTGTAGTTGCGCCTGTACTAGTTATTAAAAAATTATATTTTTCCAATTATGATGTTTTTTGTGGAACAGATAATGACGAAATCCTAATAAAGTATTTGCTGTATGATATATTATATGGTGAAATTTCAGTACGGGAACAACCGTGTCACTGCAAGGTGTTGACCTCCTATTTTTACATAAGATGGGAGGTGGTGCGGATGAAGTTTGATTTTAAAGATCTCATGTCTTTCGGCATGTTCATTCTCGCATTGCTGACATTGATCGTAATGATGAGTCAGTAGCGTTTTCAAGTCCCAGTGATGGGCATAGAAAAACCACCCTTGTAAACTTGGTCGTTGAAAGGGTGGTTTTCTATTCTTAATGCGGTCAACCCCTTGTGGGAGGTTGTTCCTTTTATTGTTATAATATAGCATATTTGTCTTGAATATGCAAGTCACTTGTCGGAAAGTCAGGGGGTTCTTTTTTGTTGCTTTTCTTGTTGCATAGTTCCGAAAAATAGTTATTTACTGATTGTCACCATATTTTCATTGGCGGCACCGGGCGGTTTTAACGTTTGACAGATTTTAGCACATCAATTATAATATGCTTAACAAGGGAGCCGGAAGGTGAGTGCACTTCACCCGACCCGGCGCAATTTAAGATTTTACTATAAGAATAGCCGTTCCTAAACTTTTGTCGAGAGCAGGACGGCTATTTCTTATTTTTCAAATTCAGAATTGTTACAATCAGTAAGGCAATGCTCACGATTAGACTTAATTCCTCATATGTACTCATAATAATCACCCCTTCCGAAAGGTATTCGGATCGGGTGAGAGCACGTCCCCCAGCTCCCCGGGTAAGCATATTATATTGTCATGGTGCAGTAGTTCCTTTCCGGAATGTCGCTAGGTTCACATGGAGATACTTTGCAAATTTTTTCAGTATAACTGATAAAGAGATTGTACCACAAAAGAAAGAAAATGTTGAGAGGTATAAAAAACTTCATCCTCACTTTGCGACAAAATATTAATCTTGACAAAAAGGTTTACTGCGTGTAGACTTTATATAGGGTCTACTAATAGTAGAATAGAACAAAAATTGAATCAGCAGGATGGCATCTAAAGGCTGTGGTATGAACACGGGGGAGGAGGCACAATGGCAGAGTACAAATTAGGCGAGGTGGAAATGCGCTTCGCGAATCTGATCTGGGACAATGAACCGATATCGTCGGGGGAACTGGCGAAATTATGCGAGAAGGAATTGGACTGGAAGAAATCAACGACTTACACGATTCTTCGCAGGGTGTGCGACAGGGAACTTTTCCAAAATGAGAGGGGAACGGTGACTTCCCTTGTCAGCAGGAAGGAGTTTGACGCCATGCGGAGCAAGCAGTTTGTGGACGAGACGTTCAGCGGTTCCCTGCCGAAATTTCTGGCGGCTTTCACATCAAGGAGCAAGCTGTCCGAGCAGGAAATCAAGGAGCTGAAGGAAATTATTGAAAAGAACGGCATGTACTAAGGCGGATGGCAGAGAAGGGAAGCGGAGAACAGGGAGGCGGGGAAGAGACGATGCGGGAATGGGTGGAGCGGATACTGGAAGTGGTAAGAATATTTTTTGAGACGGGGCAGAATCGGGCGTTTCATATGCCGCTTATAGGCGGCGGCGAGGAAATGTTTTTAAACGTATTGTACCGCGGCATGATAGCGGGTGGCGTTGTGCTGGCAGTTTTGCTGCTGCGGATGCTGCTTTGGCGTGCGCCGAAGATATATCATTATCTTCTGTGGGGACTTGTGCTTTACTGGCTTTTATGCCCTTTTACCTTTGTATCCACGTTCTCCTTTCTTGGAGCTTTCGGAGAGACGGACGGGGCGCGGATGCAGATTGAGGAGAGGCAAACGCAGGCCGTTATACAAGGCAGCGAAATACCGGAGGCGCTGCAGGGCGGACAGATGCAAGAGACTGTGCTGCATGTGGCGTGGAAAGGGGAGAGCGTCTGCCTTCCGAGAAGGAATGTTTTGCGGATTGCGTTTTACGTCTGGGCAGCAGGGATTGCGGCAATGCTTTTGTATGGGGCATGCAGTCTGGTTTTCTTATCCCGCAGGCTGAAAGGCGCGGTGCGGATGCAGGACAATACTTTTTTGTCTGATTATGTGCCGATGCCTTTTGTGATCGGGGTGGTACGGCCGCGGATTTATTTGCCGTCTTCCTTGCAGGAAAAAGAGATGGAGTATATCATTCTGCATGAACGGACGCACATCCGCAGAGGCGACCATGTCGTGAGAATGCTGGCTTTTCTGGCGCTGGCGGTGTACTGGTTTCATCCGCTGGTCTGGCTGGCCTATTATCTGTCCGGAAAGGATATGGAAATGTCCTGCGACGAGGCGGTCATGCGAAAGATGGACCGGGATATCCGGGCGGATTATGCAACTTCCCTGCTGAATCTGGCGACGGGCAGACTTTTTCCGGGCGGCACGCCGTTAGCTTTCGGGGAGGGCGACACGAAGACGCGCATCAAGAATGTGATGCGCTGGCGCAGGCCGAAACCTGTTGCTGCGGCTTTTTCTCTGGCGGTGGTTGCAATGGCTGCGGTAGTATTCGGCACCGACCCTTGGAGGGCAGACGCACGGGAGGCGGGAGCGGGGCAGGCTGCCGGAGCGGAAAATGAGGAGCTGCGGCTTGCGGCGGACGCATGGGCGAAGGCGTTCTGTGACAGGGACGGGAATGCCATCGCATCCCTCAGCACCGCAGAGTATCAGGCGTATCTGATTGAGGAGGAGCTTTTAAGCGGCGTGGACGGAGACTATTACGGTTTCGGCTGGTCGAGTCCGTGGCCTTGGGTCAGTGGGAAGGATTACCGTATTGTGGACTGCACGGAGAACCGGACGGTTATTCTATACTATGCGTGGACGTCGGTTCCTCATGTGACGGTATGGCGGGAGCATCTGACTTGGGAACGGGAGGAAGGTGAATACCGGGTAAGTGCAGGCAGTTTGCGCTATCTGAACAGCATTTCCGACAGCGGTGACTTTGCGGAAGCATATGGTTTGGGGGTAAACGGCACACCCATCGATTTTCTGACAAATGGCGCGGGGGAGGCATTGAATGAAAATGCGCTGCAGAACGGGGAATATTATCAGGCATTGTTTGCGCCGGAGACAGCGGCCCGTTTTCTTCTGAATGTATCTGATAATGAAGGCGATGCGGCATTGGCGGCCGGCAGCAGGCAGCCGGACGGCAGCGTGGAGGTGGCCATTTCTTTTCCGGCGGACGGCGGGAGCGCTGTGGTGAAGATGATACAGCCTTACGGGGAAGAGGGGATTTGGATTGTACAGGATCTTTAACACTGATCAGGGCGTGAATTACAAACCGAGATTCTTGTCTGATGGGGAAAGGCCGGTAGAAACAGAATAAAATATCATAGTGAAAGTGACGATACAAAAGCAGGAGGAGCAGAGATGTTCTTCCTGTTTTTGTGCGTATTTTTATCCTGTCATAAGGATGTGTAAGTTGTTTGTAAAACGGGAAAGTCAACTTGCAATCGACCTTTAAGTGAAGTCTGTTTACAAAGTGTACCCGAAAAAGTGCAAACTGTGCCGGAGGGGTTGTGATTATATGTCGGTTTGGTAAAGTGAAGGCATGTAAGACAAAACGGCACACAAAAAAGGTGCAGAATGGAGGACTTATTACGATGAGAAAAAGGAAAGGAAACCTGTTGCAGAGAATCATGGCGTCGCTGCTCTCGGCGGTATTGATTGCAGGGATGGCGCTGGAAGCGGTTCCGCTGACCGCCTTGGCACAGGAAAATGC
>CARUOB010000052.1 GCA_949076555.1 uncultured Lachnospiraceae bacterium
CCGCAAGACAGGCTGTGAAGGATATGGTAGCACACAAGATTAAGAACGTGCTCGGTTCCGACGGCAAGGCGTAAATCGCATAATAAGGATGCGTATGCATTAATGAATTAAGTAAAAAAACCCGGCAAGCTTTTACAGCTGCGCCGGGGTTTTTTTAAATATATAATATCTTACAAGGACAGAAATAGCAGACAATCCGGCAAATTTCTTTTTCGATTCCTCTCTTTTCCTTATTTGTCCCTATACATTTCTTTCAACTCCGCCGCATGTGTCTCCTCAATATCCGGGAAGGCGGAAAGCATCGGCTTCACGTTCTCTTTTTTCAGCATTCTTGCCACATAGTTCCGCGTGATCTTCATAACGATGGGGGACAGGCTTAAGACACCGATCAGGTTCGGGATCGCCATCAGCCCGTTAAAGGTATCGGAAAGATCCCATGCCAGCCCCAGATTCATTGTCGCGCCCACATAGATCATCAGGACGAACACGATTTTGTACACGATCATGGACTTTGTACCAAAGAGATACTCCCATGCCTTAGAACCGTAGTGACTCCAGCCGAGTACCGTGGAGAAGGCGAACAGCAGGATGGCAATGGCAATAAACATGGGACCGGCATTGCCGAACCTGGTGGCGAAAGCCTCTCCTACAAGCGCGGAACCTTCGGAGGAGCTTAACACCGCGCCGGTTTCCAGATCAACCAGACCCGAGGAGAGCACCACGAACGCGGTCAGCGTGCAGACAACAATTGTGTCTGCGAATACCTCAAAGATGCCCCACATACCCTGGCGAACAGGCTCTTTCACGTTGGAGCTGGAATGTACCATGACGGAGGAACCAAGCCCGGCTTCGTTTGAGAAGACGCCGCGCTTCATGCCCCATGTGAGCGCCATTTTTACGCCGCTGCCGACGATACCGCCGCCCACCGCGCGAAGACCGAAGGCGCCTTTGAAAATAGCGGAGAAAACCGCACCGCACTGATCGATATTCATAATAAAGAGAGCCACAGCGCCTAACACATAGATGATAGCCATAAACGGCACCAGCTTCTCGGTAACCGATGCGATACGTTTCAGCCCGCCCACGATAACGAGAGCCGCGAGAATCAAGAGCGCGATACCCGTCACATAAGTAGGAACGCCGAAAGCGGACTTCATGTTTCCGGAGATGGAGTTGATCTGGCTCATGTTGCCGATACCGAAGGATGCCAGTACGCAGAAAATGGAGAACAGGACGGCGAGCACCGCGCCAATCTGCTTAAAGCCCTTATAGGAGCCAAGTCCGTCCTTCAAGTAGTACATCGCACCGCCGGACCATTCGTTCCGCTCATTCTTGCGGCGGTAGTAGATGCCCAGCACATTTTCGGAATAGTTGGTCATCATACCGAAGAACGCCACGATCCACATCCAGAAGATTGCGCCCGGGCCGCCCGAGATCAGCGCGCTTGCCACGCCGACGATATTACCCGTGCCGATCGTAGCGGCGAGTGCCGTACATAATGACTGGAACTGGGAGATGGACTGATCTTCCTTGTCTGTGTGTTTCGTAATATGTTCATCTTTAAAAATACCGCCGATGGTATTTTTAAACCAGTGTCCAATGTGTGACAACTGGAAAAATTTGGTAAGGGCGGTCATCAGAATACCCGTACCGACGAGCAGCACCAGCATGGGAATGCCCCAGACGAAACTGTTGACGGCGCTGTTCACATTTGTAATCATTTCAACCATGACACATTTCCTCCTCTTACTTTTACACAAGTGTATCCAACTCTTATAAGGAAAAAAGGCGCAGACATCAAACAAAATGTCTACGTCGACAATTATGGAACACTTTCACATTATAAAGATTCTTACGGTATTCAAGTATACCATAAAACAAAATATATGACAAGGAAAAATTGTATACATGCATATACTTGCGGCTATACTGTGATGAAAGGCAAATGCGGAAAAGCCCCAGAAAAGGGAGGATGCCAAGTAAGGTCTCCCCTACTTGGCATTTATTATGAAAAAGTTTTAATTAATCAGCTAACTTTGTGATCAGCTCGCTGTGTTGTATCTTATGGTCTTAGTATACGTTGCAGAAATGTCTGAATCATGATTATAAAATGAAATTTTTTAAAATTAATTATGAACATATTATGAACGGCGAGCCGCAATCGGAATACAGATTGTAAAGGTAGTTCCCTCTCCTTCTTTGGACGCTGCCTCGATCCGCCCGGCATGTTCCAAAACAATGGTGCGGGCGATGGCGAGCCCCAGCCCTTGACCGCCCCTGTCGCTGCGGGTAGTGTAGGAGCGGTGGAAGATGTTAGGAAGCTCCTCTTCCGGGATGCCGCAGCCCGTGTCTGAAACGGCGATGTAGGCAGTGCTTTCATCTGCCGTAAGGGAGAGGGTGATTCTGCCCTCCGGCGGCGTGAAGTCGGCGGCATTGTATATAAGATTTTCCAGCGCACGGAAGAGCTGTTCGCGGTTTGCCATGATATAGCAGGGGCGAGACGTAATGTCCGCAAAAACATTCGGCCCGTAAAGCTCTATAATCGGACGGCAGTTGTGACAGAAATCTGCGAGGAAGGTATTGAGCAGCAAAAGTTCCATCTTGGCGGGGGCACTTGTCCGGGCGGCAATCTCCTGAATGGATTTCAGGCGGTCGGATAAAATATTGCACTGTTCTTCTATATGAAGCATTCTTTCGTGGGTGGCTTCGTCCAGCATAATGTCGTTTTGCCGTATGATCTGCGCCATGTTTGAGAGGGAGGTCAGAGGCGATTTCATATCATGTCCAAGCTCTGCGATCAACTGGCTCCTCTCCGTGAGAAGCCTGCGCAGATGTTCCGTTTTGTCCGCAACTTCTTCCTGCAGACACAGATTCAGCCGCCTGTTTTCCGCGGTCATTTCCCGGCTTCGCTGTACCATCAGAAAGGCGAAGGCGATTACCATACAAAAGGAGCCGTACTCTTCGGGATACGCGCCGATAAACGGTTCGTAGTATCCGATGGAGAGGACACTGTAAATTAGGCAGAGGCCGTTTGCGACAGCGGCGGCGAGAACGATCTTAAAATATTGCAGTCCCATCAAACCGCCATAGACCGACAGGCTGATCAGAAAGAGAGCCATAATAGCTTTGTACCATGAGATGAGCGGTCCGTACCATTGCACAAGTCCGGGAACCACGGGAAATACGAGCACAGGAGCGGCGACGACAACGACGCAGGCTCCCAAAGCGAGCGCACGAAGCCCTTTTTTCAGGCGGCAGGAAATTTCGCCGGAATTAAGTTCCGGCATAAACAGCAGAAGTGCAATTTGCATGGAAAAGTAAATGCCGGATATAGCGGCGGCGTCCTCCACCGCATAGAGAGCGCGCACGAAAGGCACGCCGACAAGCCTTAGGAACGGATAGCAGATCCGCAGTGCAAAGGACAGACTTAACATGCCGAAATAGAATGTGGGCGCTTTGTCGCCGTCTCCTCTTCGCCCCCAGAGTACGATGCAGAAAAGGGAGAGCGTGAGCGACGAAAAAAACAGCAGTCCATAGAGGAGCATCCGGGCGGCAACGAGGCGGTTGACACTGTCTGCATCCCCGATCACGGGCGCGTACCAGATGCCGCCGTAATAGTGAGAATAGTTGGCAGTCTGGATAATCAGCTCCGCCTCCCCGTCCAGAAAAAACGCATAAGTATTGTCTTTGATCAGGGGAGAATAACTGTCGGGAGACACATCTCCGGTTTCACCGAGACAAATTCCGTTCACAAAGACTCTGGCGGCGCACAGCGGCTCCGGCAGATAGAGAAGGACGCTGCCGCTTCCCTGTAGACGCATACGCCATGTCGAGGTTCCGTAAGGGTTTTTGTCTTCATGGAACATGGCGAGGTTTGGGTATTCGCCGGCCCATATGTTGTAATAATTGCGCGTGCCGGATGAAAAATCCGCCGGGGAAAGCAGGGCGTCCGGATAAAACGCCCATCCATCCACGAGGGCGCAGTATCCCTTTTCTGGAATCATGTAAATTTGGCCTTGTGCAGGGAGCGCCTTTGCTATATATTTATTATCATACTGTGTGACGACAGACAATCCGGTCAGGCTTATGATAACGGCGCCTGCGATTACAAGAATGGTCTGCCATGCGGATTTTGTAAAAATATGTTGTTTCATAATAAAATATTTTCCTTCCAAATATTATAGAAGAGTGAAAAGTAAAAGTTAAAAAACGATGCAGAGGTGGAGAAAATGATGAAGAGCAGGTGTACTTTTTTGTTTATACTCAGCTTTGTGATTGTGAGTCTATTATACAGAGCCGATTTCATTGTCGCAATGGCCGCGCCGCAAAATGTGGAAGAAACATCCGATTCGGCGGCGGAGCAGAGCGATGAATCTGCCGCGGACCGGGAACCGGAAGAATGCGACAGGCCTGCCGATGCGGAAGCGGAGGAAAGCGGCAATCCCGATGCCGATACGGAGGCGGAGGAAAGCGACAAACCTGATGCCGATGCGGAAGCGGAAGAAAGCGGCAATACTGATGCCGATGCGGAAACGGAGGAAGGCGGCGATCCTGATGCCGATGAGGAAGCGGAGGAAAGTGGCAAACCTGATGCCGATGAGGAAGCGGAGGAAAGTGGCAAACCTGATGCCGATACGGAAGCGGAAGAAGGCACCGAGCTGTCTGGTGAACCGAAACAGGAAGAGGGCGCCAATCCTGATGCCGATATGGAAGCGGTGGAACCCGGCGAGTCCACGGTCGAGGCAGTGTTGCAGGCTTCGGAGTACGCTGATAAGAAGGAACCGGAAGAAAGTGTGTCCACCGGCCGGGAACTGACGGACTGGCTGGAATCGCACAAGTTCACTGGGGGTACGGTTAAACTGGCTGACCACATCGTTCTGGAAGAGGCGTACGATTTTTATCCCAATGCGCCGTATATGCCTGCCATCACGGTTGATACGGACCGCTATACCATCACTGTGACAGGGAAGGTTGGACTTTCGAGCGATAACAGGCTTGCCTTCTCGGGACACCCGGATGGAAAAGGCATCTTTCATGTGAAGGAAAAAGGGCTTCTTTCCATGCAGGGTATTGCGGTGGAGAGCGAAACGGGCGCGCTGTGGCAGGAGGAGGGAGCCGGGCTGGTTGTTTCCGGTTGTCAGATCACAGGGAGCATCCATTATGCGAAGACGCCTTTCGTGATAGACCCAGATCCCGTCTGCGTTGTGGTGGAGAAGGGACAGACGGTGAATGATGTCCTGCCGGAATCTCTTCGCTGCAGGGTCAATCGGCAGGGAGAGGTAAGCTCCGATGATTCGGTTCCGTTGGTGTGGAATTTGGAAGGCACTAAGAGGCAGCAGGAAGAGAGACTGCGCTTTCAGGCGCAGGGCTTCTTTTTGCAGGCGGTATCTGTGGAGCCGGTGCGGTGCACGGTTGTCTATAACGACTATCCGATGACCTTTAAGGAAGTACGTGCGTCGATGTACAAAAACAGTTATATCTTCAAGGGTTTTTATTCGAAGCCGGAAGGGGAATCCCTGTATACCTTGAAATCGGAGTATTCTTTCGACGCGGAAAACTGGTTTGTATCCGATGAAAAGATGGTGGATGATACATCATACGCAGATTTTGTTATCGTTGCTGACGATGTGCAGTCCGACAGGGCCGCTTATCCTCATATATATATCCGCTTGCGGTGTGACAATAACGAAACCGAATATTTTTCTAATATGTTGTGCTATGCGGCGGACAACTTGGACGAGGAGGAAGATATAGGAGGCAGCCGGGGCGGCGGCACTTCCATCACAAATCCGCCGGATGAGCCGCGGGAGGAGATCGACGGTACACCTTCGGAAGGGGAAAAGCCGGAGGAAAAGGCGGACCGCGATGAGGATTCGGACAAGGTCGATCCGGAGGAGGAAGCCGCAGGCCGGACGGAAAATGCGACGCCCGCTGATGCAGGCGGGGCAGACGATGGCGCAGGACAGCCGTTACATGGGGCGCAGACAGACGAGGATGCAAGACGGCAGTCCGGCGCGGAATCTTCAAATATTAAGGCGGACAGGATCTCCGCCACGAAAGCGGAGACTGCCAAAATAGAGCAGACGTCACAGGCTGCGTCCATGGAATCTGGAGAAGCCTCTGTGCTATATGCCCGAACGGATGCGGGCGATGGGGAAAGCGCTGCCCACAGTGATTTGGCCGTCCCGGATCATGTGGAGGCTGTCGAAGCCATATCCGCATACGGAGAAAACGGCGTAGATTTCACGCAGACACAGTCTTTGCGTGCGGATAACCGCCGGGCCGGTCATATGGTGATCGCGGCGGGGGCTGTTTTGTTGGCGGCGTTTGCCGGGACGGCGGGTTTTTATACGTGTACCCGTTACTTCCGGTCCGGGACAAACAGATAACCTTTGTAGCGTTTGGTCTGGATATAGTCGTGACCGGGGCAGATTGCATAGAGCTTTCTGCGGATGCGCCCCATAATAACCTGCAGGGATTTTTGTCCCTTGTTGATCGGGGCTTTCCATACCGAATCGTAAATTTGCTCCGGCGTATAGATTTGGTTAGGATGTCTGGCAAGGAAATACAACACATCAAATTCGTAAGAAGAAAAATCTACGGAATGTGTTTCATAAATGGCGCTGCAGGAGGAAGGACAGATGGAGAGGGGGCCGTAAGTAAGCGTTTTGGGCGGCTCGGCGGCTCTTCCGGAGCGGATGCGCGCCTGCACCCGCAGCTCCAGCTCTTTTAAACTGTAAGGCTTGCACACATAGTCGTCCCCGCCGATGGCCAGTCCGCGGACCCGGTTTTCCTCCTCGGTATAGCCGGAGAGAAAAACGATGGGAAGGCCTGTCTTTGCGCGTATTTTTTCGCATAGCGCGAAGCCGCTCATGTCGGGCAGATCGACGTCCAAAATCACGCAGTCCAGCGCATTGGATAAAATGATCTTTTCCGCGTTTTCTGCGGTATACGCGCAGACCACATCATATCCTTTTGAGTCAAAATACGTCTTGTTATCGTTCACAATTGTCGGATCATCATCGACCAGAAGAATGGTATACATATCGGACCTCACCTTCGCACAGTCTGCAAATTTTATACAGCTGCAAATTTTGGTTTACAGATCAGTATAACATAAAAAGGAGAAAAAATTGTCTGAAAAATTTTACCTGCCATAAAATTGTGCAAAATATTCTTTAAATTTAAAAAAATGTTGAAAATGTTTGTAAACTTTATTATAATAGCCTAAGACGGTAGTAATGAAATGTTACACAGTATATTACTGCCGATTAAAAATGCTCGGACAGAGCGAAACAGGGAGGAAAAAGAATGAAGAGAAAAATTGCGGTATTGATGGTTGCTACAATGACAGCAGCCAGCCTGGCGGCTTGTGGCGGCGCAGGAGAGACAGCGACGACAGCACCTGCGGCAGAGGAAGCGCCCGCGGCAGAGGAGGCACCTGCAGAGGAGGAAGCGCCTGCAGAGGAGGAGGCACCCGCGGCAGAGGAGGCGCCTGCAGCGGCAGTGGACGGCACCGTTTCCGTATTCTACTACACATACGGTGATACTTATATCTCCAGTGTACGTTCAGCGCTTGATGCAGCTTTTGACAGTGCAGGCGTTGCATATCAGGACTACGACAGCAACAACAGCCAGACGACCCAGACAGAGCAGATTGACACTGCAATCGCTCAGGGCACATCCCTTCTGGTAGTAAACCAGGTAGATACGGGTTCTGACGATACGACCAAGAACATCATCGAGAAGGCAACCACGGCAGGCATTCCGGTTGTATTCTTTAACCGCTCCGTAAGCGAGGAAGTGGTAACCGCTTATGACAAGGCTGTATTCGTAGGTACCGATTACGAGATGGCTGGCCATATGCAGGGTGAACTGATCGGTCAGTATTTGGTTGACAATTATGATGCAGTTGACTTGAATGGCGACGGTGTGATTTCCTACGTTATGTTCAAGGGTCAGGAAGGTAATGCGGAAGCTGACGCACGTACACAGTACGGTGTAGAAGATGCGAATAAGGTTCTGGCAGATGCAGGCAAAGAGGCACTTTCCTTCTACGACAGCAACAACAGCAACAAGTATCTGGTAGACCAGGGTGGCGCATGGTCCGCAGCAGCGGCTACTGATTATCTGCAGACAGCCCTGTCTCAGTACAGCGAAGCAAACAACAACATGATCGAGCTTGTTATCGCAAACAATGACGAAATGGCAATCGGCGCGATCACAGCATTACAGAATGCCGGCTACAACAAGGAAGACGGCAGCGCTACGGTTATTCCTGTATTCGGCGTAGACGCTACTGACGCAGCGAAAGACGCAATCAACAAGGGAACCATGATCGGTACGATCAAGCAGGATGCAGAAGGTATGGCTAATACCATCTCCCAGATTTCCCAGAACTTTATGGGCGGTGCAGACAAGTTCGCAGAAGTGGATTCCGCAAACGTTGTTGGAACATGGCGTGTAAATATTCCTTACGCAACATACACAGGTGAATAAGGGATAGAATCTTCCAAAAAGTCAAAAATTTTGTGGACGTGCGCAGTATGTGTCCACTGAAAAAGAGTCCGGCTTGCCGGACTCTTTTATCACATAAAACAACTTTAAAATGGGGGTGAGATGATTTGGAGAAACAGATAACGTCGTCTGACAGCAAAAATGTGCTCCTGAAGATGGAAGGCATCTGCAAAGATTTTCCGGGCGTAAAAGCGCTTGACAACGTATCTTTAACCGTGAGGGCAGGGACAGTTCATGCGCTGATGGGAGAAAACGGAGCCGGAAAATCGACGCTGATGAAGTGTTTGTTCGGGGTATACAACAAAGACAGCGGGCACATTTATCTGGAAGGGAAGGAAATTAATTTCAAAACATCCAAAGAGGCTTTGGAAAATGGCGTTGCTATGGTGCATCAGGAGTTGAACCAGGCTTTGAAGCGCAACGTGATGGACAATATGTGGCTTGGGCGGTTTCCCAAAATTTCGAAGTGGTGTCCGCTGACGAGTGAGAAGAAGATGTATGATGCCACAAAGGAAGTGTTTGAGGAACTGGAAGTCAATGTGGACCCCAAAACGGTCATGAGCAGGATGCCCGTATCGCAGCGGCAGATGGTGGAGATTGCCAAGGCAGTATCTTTCCATTCCAAAGTCATTGTATTTGATGAGCCTACGTCTTCCCTGACAGAGGAAGAAGTAGAGCATCTGTTCCGCATTATCAATATGCTTCGGGATCGTGGATGCGGAATTATCTATATTTCACATAAGATGGAAGAAATTCTGCGGATATCCGATGACGTAACGATCATGCGTGACGGTCAGTGGGTAGCGACACGCCCGGCCAAGGAACTGACGATGAATGAAATCATCCGTTTGATGGTGGGACGTGAACTGACGAACCGTTATCCGGTGAAAGATAATAAGGTGGGCGACACCATTTTGCAGGTGAAAAACCTGACGGCGCAGTATTCCCAGCTAAGGGATGTCTCCTTTGAGGCGAAAGCGGGAGAAGTGCTTGGGGTGGCCGGACTTGACGGCTCCGGACGGACGGAACTTTTGGAAAATATTTTCGGAATTGCTACTCGAAAAGAGGGAGAAATCTATCTGCACGGCAAACAGGTAATGAACCGGAATGCCAGAGAGTCGCTGGCGAATAAATTTGCCATGCTGACAGAGGAACGCCGTGCTACGGGTATTTTCGGTATTCTCGATATACAGGCGAACACAACGATATCCAGTCTGCCTAAATATAAGAAGGGACCGCTTCTCAATGATAAGCTGTTGAGTGAGTCGACGGAGTGGGGAATCAAGGCTATGAGAACCAAGACACCCACTCAGAAGACACAGATCCGCTCACTGTCCGGCGGTAACCAGCAGAAGGTGATTCTGGCAAGATGGCTTTTGACAGAACCGGAGGTACTGCTTTTGGATGAACCCACAAGAGGAATTGATGTGGGTGCTAAATATGAGATTTATCAGTTGATTCTTGATTTGGCAAAACAGGGGAAGACCGTGATAATGGTCTCTTCGGAGATGCCGGAGCTGTTAGGTGTGTGTGACCGTATTCTGGTAATGTCCGGCGGACGCTTATCAGGAGAAGTCAGCGCGCAGGAAACGTCACAGGAAGAAATCATGACACTGGCTGCGAAGTACGCGTAAGGAGGGAGATAGAGTGGCTGAGAATAAATTAAAAGCAAAGGGAGCGGCTTTCAATGAGCTTTCGTCAAAAGAAAAATCAAAAAAAGTAATTGACTTACTGTTAAATAATGCGATGTATATTATCATTGTATTGGCAGTTATTTACATATCCATCAAAGTACCTGCATTTATTAAGCTTCCTTCCATTGTAAACGTTATTTCGCTGACGGCGGCAAAGCTGCCGATCGCGCTTGGAATAGGCGGCTGTATCGTACTTACGGGTACAGATATTTCTGCGGGGCGTGTAGTGGGTCTGACGGCATGTATCTCCGCATCCCTGCTTACGACTACCTTTAAGGTATTTCCGAACATGACCAGCGCACCCCCGATCATTGTGGTGCTGCTTCTGGTTCTCGTAGTGGGCGGTCTGGTAGGTCTGGTGAACGGTTTCAGCGTAGCCAAGTTCAAACTGCACCCCTTTATTGTTACATTGTCCACACAGCTTATCGTGTACGGCATTATCCTGATGTACCTGATGAACGGAACCAACAACGGCCAGACACTCAGCGGTCTGACAGAAGGATATCGTTCCCTGATTACAGGAACCTTGTTCAGTATCCCTACCGCGACAGGCAGCGTGGCAGTGCCTAAGTATGTTCTTTACAGCATCATTCTTGTTGTTGTTATGTGGGTAATCTGGAACAAGACCACCTTTGGTAAGAATATGTTTGCGGTTGGTTCCAACGAGGAAGCGGCAAACGTATCCGGTGTCAATGTATCAAAGACCATCATGATGGTTTTCGTGCTGGCTGGTATGATGTATGCGGTTACGGGATTTCTGGATGGCGCGCGTATCGCTTCGGCGAATGCGAATACAGGTTTGAACTACGAGTGTGACGCGATTGCGGCCTGCGTTATCGGCGGCGTATCTTTCGTCGGTGGTATCGGACGTATCAGCGGTATCGTGGTGGGCGTTCTGCTTCTCCAGATTATCTTCGCTGGATTGAACTTCCTGGCGGTTGACGCTAACATGCTGTACATCATTAAAGGTCTGATCATTCTGATCGCCTGTGCAATTGACATGAGAAAATATCTGGTGAAGAAATAAAGCATGAGAGGTTATGGTACTGCAGCTCGAATGTGAAACGCTTATAGCGGGGAGATAAACATTTTATCTCCCCCCTTTGCATGTGTGGCGGATCGGCACAAATTCTGTTGACCGCAGAGCAAAGCGGTTCGGAACGGAGGAAAAGATGGACGAATTAAAACAGGAAACGCAGCAGAGCAAGACGCCGCCATTGAGAGGGCTTTACAGTAAAGTGAACATTTCAGTCAGGACGTTAAACATTATTATTGTGGTTCTGGTCATTCTGCTGATCGGGTGTATGGCTTTCGGCATAAAGAAAGGGGGCTTTCGCGTCACCTTTGACACACAGGGCGGTACCGTCGTGGAGATGCAGACGAGAATGTACGGAGAACTGCTGGAGGCGCCGGAGGCGCCGACACGAGAGGGATTTGTGTTTGAAGGATGGTTTCGGGACCCCGCAGCGACAATGCCGTGGAACATAGAAGAGGACGCGGTGACGGAATCCATGACGCTGTATGCGGGATGGCAGCAAACATGATTATGACAGAACAAAGACAGCGATTTAGGAAAGCAAGGGCCGTAAGGCCCTTTTTTCTTCGAAATTGGCCACGAAGATAAACGTCAGGTAACAATCGCCCGATAACCCTTTTTTCAATCAAAAAATATTGTAGAATAGTGCTGTAGTAACTGGAAATCTGCCGAAATCAGGTCGTGCAGGGAAAGAGGAATTGACATGTTAGGTGGTTCCGTGTACATAGCATTTATTCGGTTTGCAATCAGTCTTGCGGGGACGATCGTGATGTTTTCCCTGCTGGCTGAGTCCCGGTTTGGCAGGAAGAAGACGGTGGTCTGCTATACCTGTTTTTCCGTGGCACTCATCAGTTTGGCATGTGTGTGGTATGCTGTGGACTGGGAAAGCTGCGCGCGGATGGTGGCCTTTGTCATGTATCTGTGCTTTTCCTTTTTTGCCGTTTTCATGAGTAGAGATTCCGTCTATCTGTCCATATATAAACTGGCGCTGGTATTTTATCTGCTCGCCGTCTTTCTCGTCGGGGCGCTGGAAATTTCCATTTTGCTCTTTGACCGCAATGTATGGGCGGATATCATCGCCCGCATCGGGCTGATCGGGGTGATTTCCTTCCTGCTCAACAAGTATGTCAGGAAGACGATGAAAGATTTTGGCGATTATGTGGAGAGCGAGGCGGATAAGTTCAGCGTTGCCGTGATGATTATATGCATTCTATTGGGCATCGGCTACATTTTAAACCCGGGCCTGAACAAGGAAATGACGTTTCACAGAATTTACCAAATTCTGATGAACTTTTTCCTGACGGGAACACTGCAGTTTCTTATTTTCCGCTTTTATCTGCACGTGGGAAAGGAAAAGGAGTACGAGAGGGAAAACCAGTTGATCCAAATGAACTACAGACTCCTGGAGCGGCAGTTGGAACTTCTGGAAGAGTCGGTGGAGTCCGGCAAACGGCTGCGTCATGACATCAGGCACCATAACGCGGTCATTGCGGAGTGCGCGCGCAGGGGGCAGACAGAAGAGCTGCTGCGGTATCTGCAGGAGTACGACCGGGAAATGCACCGAGGGACGCAGCAGGTGATCTGCGCGAATACGGCGGTCAACAATGTGCTCTGCGCTTACACGAGAAAGGCGGAGAGAGAGCAGATTAAGGTGAAGCTGGATGTGGAGCTTGGAAAGAATCCGGAAATAGCGGACATTGATCTGGTGGCAATACTCGCCAATGCGTATGAAAATGCCATTTACGCCTGTATAGAGGTGAAAAAGAGGCTGGCGGAGCAGGAATGCTTTATCGATCTGATGCTGAAGCGGAAAAAGAATAAACTGATTTTTTTCTGCAGCAATACATGCCGCAAGGAGACCGCGTTAAAGAACGGAAAGTCCAAAGGCGAATTTAAGGGAGGCGTGGGCATTTCCAGTATCATCAGGACGGTGAAAAAGTACAATGGGGAATATGACTTTCAAAACGACAACGGCGTGTTTGTGCTCAGACTTATCTTAAGTATGCAGAAATAATAGGACGAAATTTTTTCGTCAGATGGTTCGGAATGAATAAAACCAAATAGAGAGTAGAAAAAGCCGGCGGTCCCGGGATGGGATCACTGGCTTTTGTATACAGATTTCCGCTTATTTCAATCGAGGATGAACGATCACAGCTTCTCCGGTTCCGGATAATCTACGCCGAAGGTATCTACGGTAACTGTCTGCATGATCTGATCTTCCAGTGGTCTGTCTTCATAATCGGTGGCTGTCTCAGCGATTTTATTCACGTTTTCCAGCCCATCGATCACCTTTCCAAACGCCGCGTAAGCGCCGTCCAAATGGGGGCTTGTCTTGTGCATGATAAAGAACTGGCTGCCTGCGGAGTCGGGCTGCATACTTCTCGCCATGGAGAGAACGCCCTCCGTGTGCTTTAAGTCGTTATCAAAACCGTTCTGCCTGAACTCTCCCTTGATCGAGTAGCCCGGACCGCCCATGCCTGTGCCTTCCGGATCGCCGCCCTGAATCATAAAGCCTTTGATTACCCTGTGGAAGATCAGACCGTCATAGAAGTTTTGCTGAATCAGGCTGATAAAGTTGTTGACGGAAACAGGGGCGATTTCGGGATATAATTCCGCTTTGATCACATCGCCGTTTGCCATGGTAAAAGTTACGATTGGATTTTGTGCCATATAAAAATTCCTTTCCTCTTTGTTGATTTAATAGTAAACTAAAATTCTACTACATCATAATACCATAGAAATGCGGACAAATCAAAAGTTTCTATAGGCGGGAGGGAGACGGAAGGGGCGGTCTTATGCTTAAAAAAATATGTGATCCATCGTGGGAACAGCCCTTATATGTCACAGACCGGGCGGAGGTTTATGCCGCTTTGCGTAAGCGGGGCTATTATGTGCTGCCCTGCCTTAACGAAAACAATCGTGGTGCATCTTTTCCCGGCGCGCTCTACGCGGTGGAAAATCCGGAGGAGATGGATGGGGAATCCTATGATCTGGCGTATCGGCGTCTTGCCGGGCTGCCCTGGGAGATTCTCACCACAGAGCGCCTGATCGTCCGGGAGACGACGGTGGAGGATGTGGACAGTTTTTACCGGATCTATGCGGAACCGTCGATCACCGAATATATGGAAAACCTTTTGGCGGACAGAGACGAGGAGATTGCTTACACAAAAGATTATATAGAGAAGGTATACGCCTTTTACGGTTACGGTATGTGGACGGTACTGGAAAAGGAGAGCGGAGAGGTGGTCGGCAGGGCCGGGATTACATGGCGGGAAGGGTATCATCTGCCGGAGCTTGGGTTCGTTTTCGGTGTGCCGTGGCAGGGCCGGGGGTATGCATGGGAGGTGTGTCGTGCGATTCTCGCCTATGCCAGAGAAGAACTTTTGATGGAAAGGGTGCAGGTTCTTGTGCGGCCGGAGAATGAAAGGTCGCTGAGACTGTGTGAAAAGCTGGGATTTGTGACACCGGAGGAGCCGGAGCAGATACCGGACGGTGAGAGATATCTTCTTCTGGTGAAGGAATTGTGATTACGATTTGATTTTCTTAAAAAGTCAGTATTGACGAAAGCATTTGGGAAGGGGTAAACTGTTTTGAGTGTCCGCAGAGCATATTGTAGAAAGCCCTGCGGGCTTAAAACATATGGTTACGAAATGGAGATGCTTATGAAGAAACGAACGATGAATTTAAAGGCTCGCAATTCCATGCTCCTGCTTCTCACCGCCCTTGTCTGGGGTGTGGCTTTTGTGGCGCAGAGACAGGGTGGCGCGTCGGCGGGGCCTTATACTTTTAACTGTATCCGCTCCTTTCTCGGCGGGCTGGTGCTGCTGCCTGTGATTCCTTTTTTGGACAGATATACGGAGGGCAGGAAACCGCAGTCGGCGCAGGACAGGCGGAGACTGTCGCTTGGCGGCGCGCTCTGCGGGCTGGTGTTGTTTGTGGCAAGCACCCTGCAGCAGATGGGCATGTATTACGGTACTACGGCGGGCAAGGCGGGATTTCTGACGGCGTGCTATATTCTTCTGGTGCCGGTGTTAGGCATTTTTTTCGGGAAGAGGTGCGGATGGAATGTCTGGATCAGCATTGTCGTGGCGGTTGTGGGGCTTTATTTTCTCTGCCTGACCGACGGGTTTTCTTTTCAGTTCAGCGATGTGCTGGTGCTTCTGTGCGCGGTCTGCTTTTCCGTGCATATTATGGTGATCGATCATTTTTCCCCGCTGGTGGACGGGGTGCGCATGGCGTGTATCCAGTTTTGGGTGTGCGGGGCATGGGGGATGTTTCCGATGATTGGCGTAGAGATGCAGCAGATGGGCCCTACGGCGTGGCTGCAGTCTCTAGGGAGTATTGACGTGTGGATTCCGCTGTTATATGCTGGTGTCATGTCCTGCGGCGTGGGCTATACGCTGCAGATCGTTGGCCAGAACGGGATCAACCCGGCCATAGCGTCCCTGCTGATGAGCCTGGAGTCGGTTTTCTCCGTGCTGGCGGGTATGCTGCTTTTGCATGAGACAATGACCGGGCGGGAAATCTTTGGGTGTGTGCTGGTGTTTGCGGCAGTGATTTTTGCGCAGATGCAATTTGGGAAAAAGCAGGCAGAATAATGAAATGAGACGGGCTTTACACTTTTTCGGCCATCTATTATAATAAAAATGTATCACATAAAAATCATCATTAAAAAAGGACGGTGAAAGGATGGTACAGGATATGACAGAGAAGGAATTAATTACAGTAACGATTGATAATTATATGAATCTGCAGCGTATAAAAAAAGCAAACGGGGATACCGTTAATAAGGAATTGGACTATCAGTTGAGGGGGCTTGTAGCCAAGCTGTCCAGTCTTGGTGTCAATATTGAGGATTTAACACTGTAGAAAACAGATCCGGGGAGGAAATCCCGGAAAGACGGACAGCCAATGCAAAATAGTGGGAAGGAGTAAACCGGAGGACGGTATACAAAAATACATTTATACAAAGATGGCAAAAAATGCTTGACATGGTAAAATGCCAGTGCTACAATCCAAGACATAAGAGCGAAGGCGCTTTGAGGAAACTCAAGGCGCCTTTACTTTTATGCTCTGATATATCATTGCAACAAACTGTTTGGAAGAGGAGGAAAAATTATGGAAGAGATGATGGAGGTTTTAAACGGACAGATTTTCGGCGTCTGGTTTCTGATCGGCGCCGCGCTGGTGTTCTGGATGCAGGCCGGATTTGCGATGGTCGAAACCGGATTTACCAGAGCGAAAAATGCGGGAAATATCATTATGAAAAACCTGATGGATTTCTGTATCGGTACGGTAATGTTTATCCTGATCGGCTTCGGTCTTCTGCTTGGCGAGGATCTGGCCGGACTGATCGGCAGGCCCGGGTTCGACATTTTCACGGCCTATGAGAGTTTTGACTGGTCGAACTTTGTATTCAATCTGGTGTTCTGTGCGACCACGGCGACGATTGTTTCCGGGGCGATGGCGGAGCGCACAAAGTTTCTGAGCTACTGTATTTACTCCGGCGTGATTTCAGCGTTGATCTATCCGATTGAGGCGCACTGGATCTGGGGCGGCGGCTGGCTTGCACAGATCGGTTTCCACGATTTCGCCGGCTCCTGCGCGATTCATATGGTGGGCGGTATTTCCGCGCTGGCAGGGGCGAAGATTTTGGGACCCCGTATCGGCAAATTCAATACGGATAAGAACGGCAGGGTTACTAAGGTAAATGCCTTTCCCGGACACAGCCTTCCACTTGGCGCGCTTGGCGTGTTTATCCTCTGGCTTGGCTGGTACGGCTTTAACGGTGCGGCAGCTACGAGCGTGGAACAGCTCGGCTCCATTTTCGTGACGACGACGATCGCGCCTGCGGTGGCAACGGTGGCGTGTATGATATTTACATGGATCAGGTACGGAAAACCCGATGTTTCCATGTGCCTGAACGCGTCTCTTGCAGGTCTTGTGGCGATCACCGCGCCCTGCGATGTGACGGATGCTTTCGGCGCCATTGTAATCGGAGCGGTAGCGGGTCTGCTGGTGGTATTCGGCGTCTGGCTGCTGGATTATAAGCTGCGGATTGACGATCCCGTGGGCGCGGTGGCGGTACATATGATGAACGGCATCTGGGGAACGCTTGCGGTAGGCCTTTTTGCGACCAATAGCGCGCCGGGGTATTCCATAGCTGACGCTTCCGGTACGGAACTTACAGGGCTGTTTTATGGTGGTGGTCTGAAACTAATGGGATTACAGTTGATCGGTTTTGCTTCGGTGGCGGCGTGGACGCTTGTGACCATCACGATTGTATTTCTGGTGATTAAGGCGACGGTGGGACTGCGCGCTTCTCAGGAAGAGGAGATTGTGGGACTGGATGCTACAGAGCACGGGCTGGCTTCGGCATACTCCGGATTCAGTATTATGGACGTGTCGGGAGCGATGGTTATGGATGTGAATGAAAATACAAGCCTCGGCGTGGAGGAGTACGATGCGGCATCCGGGATCCAGAAGGACGCGGCGGTGAAGGTGGCGCAGGTACCGATGGCGTCCGCTGCGGGAATCTATAAAGTGGCGATCATTGCGAAGCTGTCCAGATACGATAAACTGCGTAAGGCCATGAACGATCTGGGTGTGACAGGCATGACGGTGACACAGGTAATGGGCTGCGGCATTCAGAAGGGCGCGGGTGAAAAATACAGAGGCGTGGAGATGGATGCTACCTTGCTGCCGAAAGTAAAGGTCGAAGTGGTTGTCAGCAAAATTCCTGTGGATACGGTGGTGGAAGCGGCCAGAAGAGCGTTATATACGGGTCATATCGGAGACGGAAAGATTTTCGTCTACAATGTGGACAAGGTTGTAAAAATCCGCACCGGCGAGGAAGACTTCGACGCGCTGCAGGATGTGGAGTAGACTCGACACTGATCAAAACCATCATGGATACAGAAGGTATTACAGGCGCGGTGAAGTAACGTAAGCATCGGGCGGTGTATCTCTACAGGGCGAAAGCCCGGACAATGTGCCGGGGGATAGCTGCGGGGCAGCGATTCCGTGCATGGCATGTTACTTGATTTTCAGACAATAAGGTGTCAAAAACATCAGGATATTTGTGGTGCTTTTGGCACCTTTGTTGTAAAATAACGAAGTAAGAAAGGAGAGTGGAATATGACGCAGTCTGATTATAACAAAGTAAAAGATCCGGAATTTTTTAAGGAGAATGTGATCCCGGCGCACGCGGCCGTCAATCTGTATGCCAGTGAAAAGGAGGCAGTGCAGGAAAAAAGCAGTCTGAAACAGTCTCTGGACGGTATCTGGAAGTTTTCTTACGCGGTGAATATCGCTTCGGCGGTGAAAGGGTTCGATCAGGAATCCTACGATTGCAGGTCGTGGGCGGACATCCGGGTACCGGCGCATATCCAGATGGAGGGGTACGATATCCCGCAGTATGTCAACACACAGTACCCGTGGGACGGCAGGGAGGAAGTCCTGCTGGGAGAAATTCCGGAGCGGTTTAATCCCGTGGCAAGCTATGTGAAATATTTTGAAGTTCCGGCGCACATGAAGGGAAAGGAAATCCGCATTGTGTTTGAGGGCGTGGAGAGTGGAATGGCGCTCTGGTGTAACGGCGCTTATATAGGTTACAGCGAGGACAGCTTCACGCCTTCCGAATTTGAGCTCACCGCTTTTTTGAAGGATGGGGAAAACAAGCTGGCGGTTCAGGTTTATAAATGGACTTCCTCGAGCTGGTGTGAGGATCAGGATTTTTACCGCTTCTCCGGCATCTACCGGAGCGTGTACCTGTATGTGGTGCCTTCCGTGCATGTGGAGGATCTGACAGTGAAGACGGTCTTTGAGGACGATAGGTTTGAGAGGGCGAAGCTGTCTGTAAGCTGTAGGACAAAAGGAAACGGCGTATATAAATTCTGTTTAAAAGACGGCGCTGAGACATTGGTTGAAAAGGAGCAGAGGGTACAATCGGGAGCGGACAGTGCGTTTGTTTTTGAGGAAATAATCGGGAATCCTGTACTCTGGAGCGCGGAGAATCCGTATTTATATCAACTGGAGATCCGATGCTGCAAAGAGAACGGCGAGATGACAGAGTATGCGTCACAGCCGGTCGGCTTCCGCAAGTTCGAAATGAAAGACGGCAGAATGCGCTTGAACGGCAAGCGCATTGTATTTAAGGGAACGAACCGCCATGATTTCAGTTCCGTGTCGGGCAGACATGTCTCCTATGAAGAGCTGGTTAAGGACGTGGTGATCATGAAGCGCAGCAATATCAATGCCATCCGCACCTCCCATTATCCTGACGATGAGAGGCTTTACGAGCTGTGTGACCGTTACGGGCTGTATCTGATTGCGGAGAGCAATCTGGAATCCCACGGCACATGGGACGCCTATCTGAAAGGGAAAAAGGACATGTCCTATGTGGTGCCTGACGATAAGGCGGAGTGGAAGGAAATGATGTACGACCGCATCCGTTCCTGCTATCATCGGGACAAAAATCATCCGGCGGTGCTGATCTGGTCTGTGGGGAATGAATCCTACGGCGGCGAGACGATCTATGAGATGTCGGAGCTGTTCCGAAAGCTGGACGACACGAGGCTGGTGCACTACGAGGGCGTGTTCAACGACAGGCGGTACAACGATTCCTCCGATATGGAAAGCCGTATGTACGCGAAGGTGGCGGACATAGAGGAATATCTGGAGAACGGTGACGGAAAGCCCTTTATCTGCTGTGAATACACGCACGCTATGGGTAATTCCTGCGGCGCGATGTACAAATACACAGAGCTTGCGGATCGGGAAAACTCCGCTTATCAGGGCGGTTTTATCTGGGACTATATCGACCAGAGTATTTACAAAAAGAACCGCTTTGGAAAGTGGTTTCAGGCTTACGGCGGGGATTTCGGCGAGCGGCCGACAGACTATAATTTCAGCGGCAACGGTATTGTTTACGGCGGTGAGCGGGAAGCCTCGCCCAAGATGCAGGCGGTGAAGTTTAACTATCAGAATATCGCCGTGACGGTGAAAAAAGACGGCTTCGAGGTGTGGAATAAAAACCTCTTTGTCTCCACGGACAGTTTCCGGTGTGTGGCGGAACTTTTGCGGGACGGAATTAGGATGGAACGCAGGGAGCTTGCGGGAATCTGTGTCGGACCGGAGAGCAGAAGCGATTATCCCGCGCCGTTTGCCTTACCCGACGAGCCGGGTGAGTATGCGGTGACGGTATCATTCCTCTTAAAGGAGGATACGCTGTGGGCAGAAGCGGGACATGAGGTGGCCTTTGGACAGGCGGTGATCGGAAAAGTGGACGGGCCTGCGGAGGAAAAGAAAAAACCGTTCACGGTCATTCATGGCAACGATAACATCGGCGTGCGGGGCGAGAGCTTTGATATTCTGTTCGCGGAACCGGCGGGTGCTTCGTCAGCCTTTGGGCTTGTGTCCTACCGGTATGCGGGCAAGGAGCTGATCGAGACAGTTCCCAGACCGAATTTCTGGCGCGCGCCCACGGACAATGATGAGGGCAATAACATGACGGGCAGACAGGGTCAGTGGAAGCTGGCAAGCCTTTATGCCACCGGCAAAGGAATGGGACGGAAGCTGGATGTGCCGGGGAGGGCTTTTGAGAATCCTGTTGTGAAAGAGGAGGCAGACCATGTCAGCGTGACCTATCTCTATAACCTGCAGACGACACCGGAGGCTTTCTGTCAGTTAAATTATAAGGTGTACGGGGACGGCGCCGTGCAGACTACCCTTACCTATGATCCGGTGGAAGGGCTGTCCGATATGCCGGAGTTTGGCGTACTGTTCAAATTGAACGCGGATTATGACCGTCTGGAGTGGTACGGCAACGGTCCTGAGGAGACCTACGCGGACAGGGAGCGGGGGGCGAAACTTGGTGTTTACCGCAACCGGGTGGCGGACAATATGGCGGCCTACCTTGTGCCGCAGGAATGCGGGAACAAGACAAAGGTGCGCTGGGCGAAGGTGACCGACATGCGGGGGCGCGGTATGCTCTTTAGCGGGGAAGATTTAAGTTTTTCGGCTCTGCCTTACACACCGCATGAGATTGAAAATGCAAGGCATCCTTACGAACTGCCGCCCGTGCATTACACGGTGGTGCGCGTGGCGAAGGGGCAGATGGGCGTCGGCGGCGACGATAGCTGGGGCGCACCGGTGCATCCGGAGTATCATCTGGATGTGAGCGGGAAGATGGAGTTTTGCTTTACGTTCCGGGGAATTTAAAATGGGATAATTGCGCAGACCCGCATATGGAAGTTTGCTGTTTCAAAACATGCGGGCCGCGCGTCGGGCAGGGAGAAAATCTTTCCTGCCCAATTTTCATTATATAGTGTCTGCTGATTAATTCTACAACGCTTGATTTTACTGATTTGTGCCCCGATATCTGATATAATATCTACAAAGGTTTCAATGAAACAGGCTCATTTTTCTTGCAGCTTTTTATGGATAACGGGGTGAAACACATGTATAGACCGCTTGATAAGTTACAGCATTCGTTCCTTGATTTCAACCAACCCATGGGGCTTAAAATGAATCCGGATAACCGGTGGGTCAAAATGGCTGACTGTATCCCATGGGATGAATGCGAAATAAAATATGCAGAGCTTTTCCCAAGTGGCACCGGCAATGTTGCCAAACCGCTGCGCATGGCGCTGGGAGCCCTGATCATCCAGACAAAGTTTCAGTTCGCTGACCGCGAACTTGTGGAACAGATCACGGAAAACCCATACCTGCAGTACTTTATCGGGCTTCCCGGATATCAGGAAGAAGCCCCGTTTGACGCGGGCACACTTGTCCTGTTC
>CARUOB010000053.1 GCA_949076555.1 uncultured Lachnospiraceae bacterium
CTGTCCGGCCAGTCCCACCCGATGCCCTCCCCGCACTGTCAGAAATCCCTGCCTGATTTCATCCGCAAAGGCATATATGGAATATCTGCAAAGATGGCCAAGCATATGCTCCAATTCCTCCGGCGAAGGTCTGTCCGCCTCCTCCGGCCTGTCCACAATCCTACCCTGCATGTCCAAAAAATATTCTCTATTGTCAACCAATATAGATAGAGGCATACCCGCCCGGAGTCTGATCTCCTGCAGCCGCTTCGCCAGTTTCGCTGCTTCCCGCCATCTGTCCCGGCTTTCTTCCGGAAACAGGAAAAGAACCTCCTCTGCGCGCATTCCCATCCCCCCTTGCTCATTACAATATATGAATCTTTGTCCAAGTTATGCTTTGAAAAAACGGCATAATTTGTCTATCCTGAAAAAACCAGTGGCATTTCCCGAGAAAAAAGGTTAGAATAAATAAGGAAAAAAAATAAAAGAGGATCAGATATGAAACTGGACATGCATTGTCACACAAAAGAAGGGTCTCCCGACGGGAAACTGGAATTATTAGAAAACATTTCGGTCTTAAAGCAGAAGGGCTATCAGGGAATGCTCATTACGGACCATAACTCCTACAAGGCCTACCGCTATTATAAAAAATGTAAGGAAAAACCGGACGACTTTGTTGTCCTGAAAGGCATTGAATACGACACCATAAACGCGGGCCACATGCTCATTGTGATGCCCACCGGCGTCAATCTGCCGATTTTGGAACTGCGGGGACTCCCCATCATACTTCTCATAGAAATCGTTCATTTTTACGGCGGGATTATCGGACCCGCACACCCCTGCGGTGAAAAGTTCTTAAGTATCTGCAACACCCTGCGCGGCAGACTCTACGAGCATATTTACAATAAATTTGACTTTGTGGAGGGTTATAACGCCTGCGAGGACGCGGATTCCAACATGCGCGCCATGTCACTTGCAAAAAAATACGACCTGCCATGCTTTGGCGGCAGCGATTCCCACAAGGAGGACTGCGCCGGTTTTGGCTATACCGTTCTGCAGGAGGACATCACCAGCGAAACAGAGTTAATCAGTTATATCCGCGCCGGCAAACCCACTATGATCGGCGGTCAGCACTATTTGCATACCACAAAAGCCAAACTCGGAAAAGCGAATAATGTGCTGGTCTACTCTTTCTGGCTCTACAATAAATTTCTTGCGCTGTTTCGCCGCAAGGCACGCAATTTCGAGCTGATGGAGAACCAGCTTCTCGATTCTATCCGCGCCGGAAAACGCAAGGACCCCCGCTACATTCCGCTGGGAGACGACTGAGGCAGACAGATTATCTATCTCTGTCTGCCTTATCGTTTGCTATCTCTTTCAGCTCTTCAAATTCACTCTCATATTCCTCGCTTCGCATGGTCGGATTATTCCGGATCATGTCACGCTTGTAAAAATCCAGAAGTCTGCCATAGCCTGTCTCACGTTCCAGATAGAGACTGAATTTGCCCCGAAGCTCTGCGATCTCTTCCCTGACACTCTCTCCATAGGCAGACGGTCTGCTCAAAAGCGCCTCTTTTATTACGGCAAATCCCTGTTCCAGACCGGCCGTCAAATCTCTCAGACGGGTGCCCCTGCGCTCTTCCCTGTCGAGGCGTTTCTGCTCCTTCTCGTCATTGCTGAATGCAATGAGCACATCCAGCCGCTTCTGCATACGCATAAGCTCCTCCTTCATACCGACAAGCCTGACCATAAGGTCCCGCAGATCGAGAGCCGCCTTAAAGGAAAGCGTAAAATCAGCCACTATATAAACTGTAAGCAGCACCGTTAAATGCTGCATCCCTTTTTCCGGCAGGGAAAACATCAACTGCTCGATCGGCCTGTGTATCACCCTCGTCATCAAAATGGTAAAAAATCCCCAGGCTATCGAAGATCTCAGGCAGATTTGACCCTTGTAATTCATAAACCTTCCCGAATAATCCCAGTATCTCACCTTGAAAAGCGCCTCCATGGCGACTCCCGTCACATACTCGAGCGCCGTCGCGCCCACCACACCTGCAAAATACGTGAGCAGTACATTGTCCACAAAAGGCATGGATACTACCAGCATCATAATTGCCCCCGTACCATACAGCGGCAAAAAGGGGCCTCTCATAAAGCCCCTGTTTACCCATTTCCGGGATTTAAGCGAAACGAAGACCGACTCAAAGCACCAGCCCCCGAAACAGTAAAAATAGAACAAAAACAGCCATTGAAATCCTGTATAACCAAACATACTCTTAAACCTTTCATGCATCAGACGAAGCTGATGATTTCCTCTTTCGGCGCCCTTGTCCGCTCCACGTTCAGGGCGTGCAGCACCGGGCCTTCCCCCTGATACTGCTCAAAGTAAGACGTCTCCACCCGTGCGGTGACCTTCACCCACTGCTGATCCTCCAGCTCCTGCGCCTGCCCGTATTCACAGGCATATCCGAGAAAAGCCATATCGTCCGCACAGCAGGTCATCGCCATGCGCCCCGGCACAAAATAATCCTTCGGGAACTGTTTGGGCTTTAACACCATCCCCACAAAAGAAATCGTCTTTCCCTCGTACCGCTCCGGGTGATCCATGGTATCCAGATACCAGATTCCATAACGCTCGTTATCAAGCTCGATCACGGGCGCCTTCAGGTCATAGGGCAGATCTTCCTCCATAATCTCATTGATCTCCCCCTCCGAATCCTCGAACACAATCTCCGCCTTGGGATTGATCGCCTTCACATTCCGCTTGTAGCTTCCAAGATCCTCCACCCCGTCACAGCGGTTAAAGATAATCAGCTCCGACTTCCGGATCTGCTCCGCCAGCAGAGACTTCATGTTCGTAAAATACATAGGAAAAGTGGAGGCGTCGATCGTGGTGACCTGCTGCTCGATCTTCCAATGCCACGGAAGTTTCATTTGTTTATAATTCCACATGCCGTTAAACTCAATGATTATGCGCTCCGGCTTATGCTTTTTTTCCAGCTCGATCAGTCTGTTCGGCGTGAACTCCTCCTCCCCGTCGATCAGCTCTAATACCGTGCGGCTCTGTTTCAAAAGCGTGGGATCATACTCGTTTTCCCCCTCTTCGCAGACAATAAGCAAAGTTTTTCCCCGCACCTGAAAGTAAGGCTGTGCCAGCGTATAGGTGATAAACTCTGTCTTGCCGCTCTCCAAAAAGCCGTTAATCATATAGACCGGTTTCAATTTTCCTTCATCCCTTTCTCATTTCTTTTCAATAAATATCGCGCGCTATTTATTTTTGAAACAGCGCCGACAGCTTCTCTTCCTTCAACTTAGAGCCGATCACACAGAATTTCCCCGTCACACCGGGTCTGCCGTCTCTGACATTACTCTCCTCCGGCACATAGTCAAAATAAATCCAGCCGCCCTCCGCACCGGCAACCATGCCTTTCGCGCGAAGCACAAGACCGTACTCCTCTTCCCTGTCAAGCTCCGCCAGAATATGCGCGATCTCCTCTTTCGTGTAGACCGCCGGTGTCTCAAGCCCCCAGCTTGTGAAAACTTCATCCGCATGATGGTGGTGGTCATGCCCCTCGTGGTCATGATGGCAATGACCATGCTCGTGCCCTTCATGCTCATGATCGTGACAGCAATGGCCGTGCTCATGATCTTCATGGCCCTCATGATCATGGCCGCAGTGGCCGTGCTCGTGCTCATGATGGTGTGCCTCCCGCATCTCCATCACTTCCCGCATCAGCTCCGCTTCTAAATCCTTTGCGCCCTCGATGGTTTCCAGAATATCCTTCCCCGCAAGCGCATCCCACGGCGTGGTGATGATCGTCGCCTTTGCATTGTGCTCACGGATCATCGCCACACAGGCGGAAAGTTTCTCCTCGCTTATCTTGTCCGTCCTGCTAAGGACAATCGTCCCGGCGTGTTCGATCTGGTTAATAAAAAATTCCCCAAAGTTCTTGATATACATTTTACACTTGCAGGCGTCCACCACAGCCACCGCGCTGTTAAGCTGTACATCCCTGTCAGCCATGGCGTCCTGCACCGCTTTCATGACGTCTGAAAGTTTTCCCACACCCGAAGGCTCGATCAGAATGCGCTCCGGCGCGTAAGTGTCCAGCACCTCCTTTAAGGATGTACCGAAATCTCCCACAAGCGAGCAGCAAATACAGCCCGAATTCATCTCCTTGATTTCGATGCCGGATTCCTGCAAAAAGCCCCCGTCTATGCCGATCTCACCAAACTCGTTCTCAATCAGCGCCACCTTCGTATCCGCCAGCGCCTCCTTTAAGAGCTTGCCGATCAGCGTAGTTTTCCCAGCTCCCAGAAACCCCGAGAAAATATCAATCTTAGTCATGCCATATCCTTCCTTTCTTTTATGACCAATTATCTAATCTAAATTTAGTTTTTTGTCCATCACATACCAAGTCAGCAGATAGTAGGCCACGCAGCTCAGAATTGCTGCAAGCAGCGTCGTCTCCCACTGGTTGTCAAAGTAGGAACCGTAGCTCCAATAACTCCTGTAGGAAGCCTTCTCCTGCACATAAACCATAATCGCGAAGTACACGCCCTGAAACATCTGCTCCACCACATAAATACCCACATACCAAGCAAAGGAGAGCATCAGCTTGTGATTGGAGGAAAGCTGTCCCAGAGAAATACATGCCCCCACCTTAAGCACTCTCGCAAATATGGAAAAGATAAATGCAATCAGTGTCATAACAACCGTGAAGAGCGAAATCTTTTCCGCCCCCAGATACTCGATTACGTCCACCATCCCCTCCATCATGGAGTGAAGGATCTCGCTCGATGTCGCGAGCAGAAAAATGACGGACAGATAAATAAATACGATATTGATAGTCACCCACGCGGCGCTGACCAATACCTTGGCGATAATAATATGATGCGTATCTACCGGCAGTGTATGCAGAAGATATCCCTGATCGCCGTAAGTGGACGTGTAAAAGCGATGAATAAGGTAGATCGTCGTACCGATACACACCGCAAACATACTTCCCACATAGGTGAAAAGCACCATAACCGCCATAAAATCCACCATCCTAAAATCGCTGTGACCCGCCTGATCCATCAGAGAAACCATACACCGCGCCAGTACCGTCATCACCACAGTCAGGATATTCGCGGACAAAAGCAGCTTCCATGTGGCTTTCCACTCGTACTTCATCAACTTCCCTAACATGCGAACACCTCCCTGAAAAACCGGTCCACAGACTTGTGCTCGTTCTGCCTGATCTGCTCCGCCCCTGCATGCAGTACAATGCTTCCGTACTTGATAAACACCACCTCGTCCAAAATGTTTTCCACATCCGAAATCAGGTGCGTGGACAAAAGAATGGAACCGCAGCGGTTATAGTTATTCACAATGGTATGGAGAATATAATCTCTGGCGGCAGGATCTACACCCGCAATCGGCTCGTCCAGAATGTACAGATCCGCGTCCCGGCTCATCACCATAATGAGCTGCACCTTCTCCTTCGTGCCCTTGGAAAGGTTTTTTAATCTCTCCTGCGGCGGAATCTGCAGTCTCGCCAGCATGTCAAGCGCTCTGTCCACCCGGAAATCCGGATAAAAATCCTGAAAATACTGCACCAGCTCAAGCACCTTCATACCGGGCTGTAAATATGTCCGCTCGGGCAGATAGGAAATCCGCAGCTTGGTATCGACCCCCGGACGCTGCCCGTTTATTAAAACTTCCCCCGCCGTGGGCTTTAAAAGACCGTTCATGATTTTAATAAGCGTCGTCTTTCCGCTGCCGTTAGGCCCCAAAAGACCGATGATCCTGCCCCGCTCCAGATTTAAGTTTACCTGATTCAAGGCGATCTTTCTTCCGTAGGTCTTCGTCAGACCCATACACTGCACCACAGGAGCCATAGCATTCCTTCCTTTCCCGTCTCACGAAACCGTGATTCGATAGGACGCCTCGAAAGCCGCCCCCGATAGTTTTTGTCCCCACTCCCGTTCCTTAAAATCTCCTGCAAAATCCACGCCGTCACACCGGCCGTACCACGGTTCGATGCAGATAAAGGGCGCTTTCTTCTTCGGCGGCGACCAGATGCCAAAAAGCGGCGCATCAAACTCCACCGTCAGGTAAGGCGTGTCGTCAGGTCTGGCCAGCGCCACACGGTGCGCCTGATCCCCCTCGATCACCAGCGCGTCGTTGTCAAAAAGGTCTGCCGTGACGGCAAGCGCTCCGTCCCGCAGCGCGTAGGTCTTCTTCTCCTTACCCGCAAGACCTCCCTCAATGCGCGTAGACACCACCTGATCCTTCACATCAAAGAGCAGCTTATACTGGGTCTGATCCGTACCCGGGTCAATGGGACACAAAAATCCGGGATGTCCGCCTATGGAAAACCAGACCGGCTCCCCTGACTGGCTGGATACCCGCCACTTCACCACCACCGTGGACCCGGAAAGCTCATAGCCGATCTCCAGCCGGAAAGGGTAAGGATACTTCTCAAGCGTCTCCGCATCGGCGCTTAACGTAAACCAGATTTCCGAAGCGACCTGACTCTTTAACTGAAATTCCATATCTCTGGCAAAGCCGTGCTGCCCCATGGCATACTCTTTGCCGTCCACCCGGTATGTACCGTTCTTCAAACCGCCCACAACGGGAAACAGCACCGGAGACGTCCGTCCCCAATAGGCGGGATCTCCGTGCCACATATATTCTCTGTGATCGGGAACGCTCTTTAAAGACTTAAGCTCCGCCCCCAGACTGTCCACCTGTATCGTAATCTTGTCATTGCTGATCTGAAATAGCGCCATAACCTCCTCCTTTACTCTATCTCACTGTGCTACAAACCCCCAAATACGCCGAAAATATCTTATCTTCGACCATTGTATCACAGCTTTCGGAAAAAGGGTATCTTTTAATCCCCTGCGATCTCCCGGTACGCCTCCGTCACCTGATCCACGGGCACCCCGGCGATCTCATTCTGATAAGTCCCTCCTGCCAGCAGCCCGATCAGCCGCCCACAGCCGTCGAAGATGCCGCCGCCGGACATGCCTTCCTTCGCAAAGCCCCGCCCATAAAGCATCTCGCCTCCGAAATCCTCGATATATCTGCCGGTATCCTCCAAAACGGCCTCCTGAAAAATCGTCTCGTCCTCCTCTTCGCCTGCTCCCAGGCAAAAAACAGCCTCGCCCTTTTTCAGTCCGCCGTAGATGCTCTCATCCACAAAAACGCTGCGAAGTCCGGACGCCACAGACAGGCCGAGTTCCTCCTTTTCCACCAGCAAAAAGCCTACGTCACAGCTTTCGGAACTTCCAAGCACACGTGCGCCTGCATAAAGGCCTTGCGGAAAGCGGACCACACCCGACTCCTCCCTCCAGTATGCCAGCACATGTCTGTTGGTCGCGATCACCGCCCCGTCTGCCGTCATCCGGAAAATCATCCCGCTGCCGTAGGCTTTCCCCATATCAATCCGCACCACGCTGTCCTCCACGTTCTCAAGGGCCGCTTCTAAATCCGGCTCTTCCAGCACAGGACAGTGAGAAAGGCCAAGCGCGGCCATGCCCTCATACATATCTTCTTCGCTCACGCTCTGAATCAGATGGGGCGGCATGGAAAGCTCTCCTGCCTGAACAGGCGCCGCCTGAAAAACCCAGCACAGAAAGACTATAATAACAATAGATATTTTATTTGAAATTCCACCCTCTGCCACATACCTCTCCCCGACGGCTGCACCCTGCACAGGGGCACGTGGAGGACTGCGCGCCGCTCCCCGTGCCCCTGTCTCATGACATATCCATCTAAATATTTCTTTTTATGAGCGGAACGATAAGCCGGGTTATGTCGTGAATGATCATCTATCTAGGAGTTTCGTTGCCGAAACCCTCCAGCGACCTACCTGAAAGCGGACCGGGCCGGTCATTGCTCTCTGTTTGGTCTTGCTCCGGATGGGGTTTACACAGCCCGTCCCGTTACCGTGACGGCGGTAGTCTCTTACACTGCCATTCCACCCTTACCTACGGAGTATTGCTTCGCAAAACTCCAGAGGATCGCAATGCAATCCTCCGAGCGTATCGCATTGCAATCTCCGAGGCGGTATATTTCTGTTGCACTGGCCTTGGAGTCGCCTCCACCGGATGTTATCCGGCATCCTGCCCTGTGGAGCCCGGACTTTCCTCACCTGCACCCTTTCGTCTGTGCAGCCGCGATCATTTATTCCACTCAATTTATCCGGAGAATGCTGCATTGTAAACATTCTCCCACGCGGGACTAAGCACTTCCAAAATAAGCCTCGCAGCCTTTGTCCCCGTCCTATGACGTGACCTCTTTAGAAGCGCTTCCCACGCTGCTAAACTTCAAAACAGCTTCCGCCCACGAACTCCCGGCACAGGGAGTTTTTCGGCACTTCCTCACTGCTGATCCCGAGGAAATATTCTAAGAACTTGAGCAGCCGCTTGGCCTCATGGTATCCCGGCTCTCCCTTTTGTATATTAAACAGCAGCGGTTCCGCGTACTGCTTAAGCACGGAAAGCTCGAAGAGCATGGCCGAATTAAACATGGCGTCCGCCTCCTCCTGGAACGGGAAAATGTATTTCTCCTCCCCTCTCCTGACCGAAGGCCACATGGAAATGGTCTTGGCCGCGGAAGCGCCCCTCGTCCTCGCATCCCTCACGAGACGGCGCAGCAGTCTGTTGTCCGTGGTGGGAATCCGGTTGTGCTCATCCACGTTCAGGGTAGTCAGCGCGCTGATATAAATTTTATACTTGCTCTGCGCCGGAAGGGAATAGGACATCTTCTCATTCAACCCGTGGATTCCCTCTATGACAAGAATGTCGTTTGGACCGAGCGTGGTGGCTTTTCCGCTGTACTCCCGCTTCCCGGTCTTGAAATTAAAGGTGGGAAGCTGTACTTCCTCTCCCGCCAGAAGCGCCGTCATATCCTTGTTAAACTGCTCTACATCAAGCGCTTCCAGACACTCGTAGTCAGGCTCTCCGTCCTCGTCAAGCGGTGTCCTGTCATGATCCACATAATAATTGTCAAGCCCGATGGGGTGCGGTTTTAAACCGTATGTGTGAAGCTGGATCGAGAGTCTGTGGGAAAAGGTCGTCTTGCCGGAGGAGGACGGCCCTGCAATCATAACAAACTTCACGCCCTCGCGCCTTGCGATGTCTCTGGCAATCTCGCCAATCCGCCTCTCCTGCAGCGCCTCCTGCACCAGAATCATATCCGCAATATTGCCGTCGCAGATCTGATTATTCAGGTCGCCCACCGTGTCGATGCCGATATCGCGCCCCCACTCGCCCGTGGCGAGAAGCGTCTGGAACAGTTTCTTTCGCGGCTTAAACTCCGGCAGGATCTCCGGGTCCTCCTGATCCGGCAGAAGCAAAATCAGCCCCTCCTCGTAGGTAAAGAGATCAAACAGCCTGATATAACCCGTGCTGGGCAGCATATAGCCGTAAAAATAATCGTAATAATCCCCCATGCAGTACACGTTTATGTTCGAACTTCTGCGGTAACGGAACAGGGAAACCTTATCCTTCATGCCGTTCTCCTCAAAAAGCGCCACCGCCTCCGCCGCCGGATAAGCCTTCTTCGTCACAAGAAGATCCATGTCCACCAGCTCGCCCATGCGGTCCTTCACCTTCTCGATTGCCTTTTCGTCCAGCTTTAAGCCGTTTCGAAACGCACAGTAATAGCCGGCACCGATGGCAAACTCAACCTTCACGCTGGCTGCCGCCTCCATGCCCGCCACGTCCTTGATGGCTTTGAGCATAAGCATGATGGCCGTCCGCACATAGGTCTTATGTCCGATGGCATCCGCGTAGGTGATAAAATCAAGCTCACAATCTCTGTCCACCCGTTTCATCAGCTCTTGAATTTTACCGTCCACCGTCACCAGAGCAATCTGACTGACATAATCGTTCTGGTTCGCCTCTGCTACGATCTCATACTTGATGCCGTCCTCGTAGCGTTTCTCTTTTCCGCCGATCATAATTGTAGCCATAGACTTTCCCCCTCCTTTTTGTATGATATTCGCGGCATGGACCGATCACTTCCGGTCTCTCCACAATTTAACTTATGTAAACTATCTCATCAAGGTTACCGCCTGACGGTTGTCCCGCAAAAGAATCTCCACCTCCGTATATCTGGCGTTCCTCTTTTCTTCCGTTAGGCCCTGTTTTCTCAGATTCGCAAGAATCTCCTCATATACGGCGGCCTCCCGTTCCAGAAAGGATAAAAAAACAGGCGTTCTTTTTCGTAATAGTACCGGGCCGTATCTGTCTTCAAGTTTACATAACTCCACATGCGGCATGTCGGCACACAGCGCCCCTTCCGGCCCTGCATCCCTTCCTTTGGCCGCATCGCTCTGCACATGCGCTCCGCCCGGCCCCGCTGCCCTGATCACCTGATAATACTTTCCGTCCTCCGCAAGCATCTCCTCGTCCAGAATCCGGTACCCGCTTTCCCGAAGAAACCGCCTGAACCGCTCGATCTCCGACTGTGGCTGTAAAACCAGTTCTTGAAAAGAGTCCGTCTTTTCCCGCTCCGCCTCCAGAATCCGTATCATCAGGCCGCCGCCCATTCCGGCGCAGATCAGGCTGTCCGCCTCGCCCGCCGTATAATTATGTAAACCATCCGACAATCTGGTTTCAATTTTTTCATCCAGTCCGTATGCCGACACGTGCTCTCTCGCCGCGCGAAGGGGACCTTCTCTCAAATCCATCGCCAGAACGCCGGGGCTGATACCCTGCTGTACAAGATAAATCGGCACAAAACCGTGATCACAGCCCACATCACAGACCCGGTTTCCTCCCGTCACCATACCGGCCACGGTGCGCAGCCGCTCAGACAATACCACCGGCCGCATCAGTCCAGATAGTCCTTGAGTTTCCGGCTTCTGCTGGGGTGGCGCAGCTTTCTGAGCGCCTTTGCCTCGATCTGCCTGATTCGCTCACGGGTCACGTTAAACTCTTTTCCCACTTCCTCAAGTGTCCTCGCCCGGCCGTCATCCAGCCCGAAACGAAGCCGCAGCACTTTCTGCTCTCTCTCGGTAAGTGTCCCAAGAACCTCCACAAGCTGTTCTTTTAGCAGCGTAAACGCAGCCGCGTCAGCGGGGACGGGCACATTGTCGTCCTGAATGAAGTCTCCCAGATGGCTGTCTTCCTCCTCGCCTATGGGCGTCTCCAAAGATACCGGTTCCTGAGAAATCTTTAAGATCTCTCGCACCCGCTCCACCGGCATATTCATCTGCTCCGCGATCTCCTCGGGGGTAGGTTCTCTCCCAAGTTCCTGCAAGAGCTGTCTGCTCACACGGATCAGTTTGTTGATGGTCTCGACCATGTGCACGGGAATGCGGATGGTTCTGGCCTGATCCGCAATAGCTCTGGTGATGGCCTGTCTGATCCACCATGTGGCATAGGTAGAAAATTTATATCCCTTACGGTAATCAAACTTTTCCACGGCCTTGATCAGACCAAGATTACCCTCCTGAATCAGGTCGAGAAAGAGCATACCACGCCCCACATAGCGCTTCGCAATGCTGACCACCAGACGCAGGTTGGCCTCCGCCAAACGCTGTTTCGCCTCCAGGTCTCCCATCTCCATTTTTTTCGCCAGCTCGATCTCCTCCTCCGCGGATAGAAGCGGCACCTTGCCAATCTCCTTCAAGTACATTCTGACGGGGTCTTCAATGCTGATACCGTCGGGCACGGAAAGATCGATGTCCTCCACATCCACTTCGTCCTCTTCCGTCAGGATGATCTCCTCATCATCCACGTCGTCCTCCTCCGTGATGCGCAGCACATCTACATTGTTCTGCTCCAGCGTCTCCAAAATTTTGTCAAACTGCTCCTCTTCCAGCGTCAGATCATGAAAGAAATCACTGATCTCCTGATACTCCAGAACATTTTTCTTCTTCTTTGCAACAGCCAGAAGCTCTTTTAAACGCTCCTCAAACTTTGCCTGTACATTTTCATCCATGAATTGCTCCATCCTTCCTATGTTTCACTTCTGTCCGATCGTAAACGTACCTTTTTTCGATTAGCTTTCCCTGATCACAGGGAAATATGCGTTTTCTTCAGTTCCTCCAATGCCTTTTTGCCTGATATGACCTGATTTAAAGCCTCCATATCCGACCCCATTTTAGCCGAGTAATAGTTAAAACTGTTTTCCTTCACGGCCACCACCACATCGTGAAGCGCCTTCTCCCTCTCCTGTTTCGTGGTAAGCCGCTCCAGCTTCGTGTTGAAAATCGCCGCCACCTCCCGCTGCTCTTCCTCCTCCTCGAAGGCGCTGACAACGGATGCCGGGGAAAAAGCGCCCTGTTCCAGTCCCGCAAACAGCTTGTCCGCCACCTGCCGGTAAAGCTCCTGTGTAAAGTCAGCCGCGGAAATATAAACCTTGATCTTCGGATAGATCTCCGGCTCCTCCGTAAGCCATGTCAGGAGAATCCGCTGCGACTTTTTGATGTGATCCTCCGGGGAAGGCTTCCCCGCCTTTGTGGACTTAGGCCTCTCCACCGGCTTCACCAGTCCCGTGCGTGCCGCATAGCTGTTCACCAGTTTTCTTAAGTTTTCAAATCCGATATGATACCGCTGCGCCACCGACGCAATATAGTTTTCCCGCTCCACCTCTTCCTCGAAGCCGCAGAGCTTCTTTGCGATCTCCCTGTGAAAAGCGGTCTTCGACTCCGGGTCTTCCATGTGATAGTCCCGCTCCAGCACCTTAAGCTCAAAGAAAAAGCCGTTCTGTGCCTGTTCGATCCGCTCACGGAAAGCCTCCTCGCCCAAATTCTTGATAAATTCATCGGGATCCTTGTACGGTGACATATCGATCACCCGGCCCCGAAGTCCTGCCTCCTTCAAGATGCCAAGCGCCCGAAGCGCCGCGTTCGTGCCCGCGCCGTCGCTGTCGTAAGCAAGCAGCACCTCCTCCCCGAAACGTTTGATCAGACTTGCCTGTCCCGCCGTAAACGCCGTTCCGAGCGACGCCACGGCCTGTCCAAACCCCGCCTGGTGCAGGGCGATCACATCCATATAGCCCTCGCACAAAATCAGGTTTCCCGTCCTTGCCGTTCTGGCGAAATTCAGACCATAGAGGTTTCTGCTCTTGTCAAATATCGCCGTCTCCGGAGAGTTTAAGTACTTTGGTTTGGCGTCCCCCATAACCCGGCCCCCAAAACCGATCACCCGGTGGTTGCCGTCCTGAATCGGAAACATCACCCGATTCCAGAATTTATCGTGAACGCCCCGTTTCTCGTCGAACCCGGTCAGTCCCGCCTCCGTAATCAGGTCGTCCGCATACCCCTTTGAGCGCAGATAAGCCGTCAAATCGGAGCCTGACCCGTCCGCGTAGCCCAGCCCAAACTTCTTCATCGTCTCATCCGTAAGCTCTCTGCCCGAAAGATACCGGTGACCCGTCTGCCCCCTCGGGGAGCGGAGCAGATAATAATAGTATTTCGCCGCTTGCTTGTTGACTTCTAACAGCTTGACACGCCTGCTCTCCTTGCGGCGCATCTCCTCGCTGTACTCCACTTCCGGCAGGGCTACGCCCGCACGGTCAGCTAACATCTTAAGCGCCTCCTGAAACGCGGCGTTCTCATATTCCATCAAAAAAGTGATCACATTGCCGCCGGCTCCGCAGCCGAAGCAATAGTACATCTGCTTGCCCGGCGAGACCGAGAAAGAGGGGGATTTTTCATTGTGGAACGGACAGAGTCCAAAATAGCTGCTCCCCTTCTTCTGCATACGCACATAGCCCGAAATCACTTCGACGATATCGTTTTTTGTTCTGATCTCCTCAATCAGTTCCTCCGGATAACGCATGTTACCTCGCGACCTTCCTCTCCCGAACTGCCACTCTTTCCTTCCCAAATAAAGTTCTTTTCACTCTAGCCGTGCCATGTCTTCGGAATAAACAGCCTCTCATACTGTGCGATGGCAAAACGGTCTGTCATGGAGCTGATATAATCACACACAATCTTTTCAAGCGGTTCCCCCGCGTCCAAAAGTTTAAACAGGAAGTTTGGAAGCTGCTCCGTGTGTACCAGATAGTGCTCGTAGAGCGTGATAACCAGATTCTCCGCCTTACCCTCCTCGCTCTTTGCGATGGGATTCCTGTAGACATGCCGGAACATAAACTCCCGCATCTTTTTCATGGCCTCCGCCACCTCCGGCGACATGCAGATATCGTCCCGGCCCCGGCTGTTGGTCACAATATTATGGATAAAGAAGTCCAAACGCTGCCCGCAGCTATAGCCAATCACGCTCCCGATCTCTTTTGGCACATCCGCCTCCTTCAAAATCCCGGCGCGCACCGCGTCATCCATATCGTGATGAATATAGGCAATCTTATCCGCCAGCCGGACGATCCGTCCCTCAAGTGTCTGCGGCATACTCGCGGTCTGATGGTTCTGAATGCCGTCCCGCACCTCGATCGTCAGATTGATGCCTTTTCCGTCCTTCTCCAGCAGATCCACGGTGCGCACGCTCTGTTCATTGTGCTTAAAGCCGTAGGGACATACCCGGTCAAGCGCACGCTCCCCCGCGTGGCCAAAGGGCGTATGACCCAGATCGTGGCCGAGGGCAATGGCCTCCACCAGATCCTCATTCAGCTTGAGCGCCTTGGCAATGGTCCGCGCCGTCTGGCTTACCTCCAGCGTATGCGTGAGCCTTGTCCTGTAGTGATCCCCCTCCGGCGTCAGAAATACCTGCGTCTTATCCTTCAGTCGGCGGAAAGACTTGCTATGTATGATCCGGTCCCTGTCCCTCTGAAATACAGGCCGGATATCGCACTGTTCTTCCGCCTTAAGCCTTCCCTGGGAATTCATGCTGAGCATGGCGTAAGGACTCAGATATTCCTTCTCCCACTGTTCCAAACTTTCCCGTATATTCATGGTTGTGCCTTTCTTTTTATAAAAAAACAACCTTCATACTACTATTATTCGCCCCAAAACGCCGAAATCCTTTTTTTATTTTCTTTTTCATTCAAAGTCCATGCAGATTTATAGCCAACGGACTGCCCGCGAAACCCCGCGGAGACGATTTTGCGAATGGACTCTGCATCATTGCCTCATCGGCATATATCATATATAAACTCCGCGTTCTTATCCATGGCTTCATATGCCGTCTTAAAAGGCGACATCTGAAACACATGCCACATCCCTTTGAACTCGTCCATCTTCACGCTGACATTGTCTTTCAGCAGCTTTTTGTAGAGCATCGCCGCGTCGTCGTGCAGGATTTCGTTGCTCCCCACCTGAATATAAATGGGCGGAAATCCCTCGTAATCCCCAAACAGCGGAGAAATCAATGGATCGGTCAAATCCTGCCCCGCCGCATAATTTTCTATCATTTGCTGCAGATACCCGGCGTTTAAAACGGGATCGATTTCCGCCTTGGTCACATGGGACTTGCCGGAAGCCGTCAGATCCGTCCACGGCGACATGAGCACAAGACCTCTGGGCATCAGCCGTCCCTCGCTTTTCAGCTTGAGGCAGAGGGAAAGCGCCAGATTGCCGCCCGCGGAATCCCCCGCCAGAATCACATCTCTCGCACCGTACCCCAAAAGCATCAGATAATCCCATATCTGCATGGCGTCCTGCGTGGCCGCCGGATAGGGATTTTCGGGGGCCAGCCTATAATCAAAGCTGAGCACATCCATGGATGTGGAGGCCGCCAGCTTCGTCGTCAGCGTTCTGGCATACAGGCTGCTTCCCGTGGAATAGCCGCCGCCGTGGCAGTACAGTATGATATATTTTTTCATATGCGCTCGGTTTACATAAATCCACTCTCCATGAATCGAGCCGCCGTTTTCCCCGCGCGCGGCAATCTCCACATCCTCCACAATCACATCCCGGCTGCTTCCCAGAAGGGCGCCGAAATGATCCTGCGACTGGCGGTGCTTCTCAATATCCACATTCTCCACCACACCGTGCATCCGCTTAATCAGATTCATCAGACTGGCGTTTCTTTTATCTGTTTTGTCCGTCTTTGCCATATTTCCTCCATTCTCTGCTCTGCGCGTTCCTTAATATGCAACAATTTTACCATAAATAAGGGAATTTGTGGTATACTTATTCCATGCGCAGACAACACACTAAAAAACAAATGAATAAAAACGGGCTTCGGGGCAAAAAAGACGTCTGGTACAAGCTGGATCTGTCCGCCACCGTCTATCCCACCCTGCAAAGACGGGATTTTTCTTCTGTCTACCGTCTCAGCGTAAAATTAAAGGAAACGGTAGATCCGGCGCTTTTACAGAGGGCGCTGGAGCTTACGCTGCCCCGCTTCCCCACCTACAAGGTAGCGATCCGAAAGGGCTTGTTCTGGCGTTATCTGGAGCCGAACAACAGACCCGGCCCCTTCGTACAGGAGGATATCAAAAACCCCTGTATGCCCATGCATTTTAGAAGTAACAATCGTTATCTTATCAGAATATACTACTACGACTGCCGCATCTCTCTGGAAGCGCACCACTGCCTCGGCGACGGCACCGGCGGCATGAGCCTCTTGCAGACATTGGCAGCCGTGTATCTGGGACTTTTGGGGCATAAGATCACCCCCTCCGGCTTTGTGTTAAAGCTGGATGAGGAACCCGATCCGGGAGAACTGGAAGACGCCTACATGCGCTATGCCACGGCGAAAGTCAAACCGCCGCGCCCGGCGGAAAAAACCTACCGTGTCCGCGGCACGAAGGAGCCGTTCTACACACTGAACATCATAAACGGGGTTTTGTCCGTAAGAGAAGTCATGGCGGCAGCCAAAAAATACGGCGCCACCATCACGGAGTACTTAAACGCCGTACTGCTCTACGCCCTGCTCCAAAAACAGCAACAGGAATTTCATCTGACATACAAGCCCGTCCGGATTGCCATGCCCGTAAATCTGCGCCGCTTCTTCCCTTCAAAGACCCTGCGCAATTTTATTACCATGGTATACCCCTCCATCGATCCCCGTCTCGGTGACTACACGTTTGAGGAGATCGTGACCGAGGTGCATAATTTCATGCGTTATTATATAAACGCGAAATTCCTGTGCGGCGATATCACCACCAACGCCGCCACCAAGCACAATTTCCTGATCCGCATCGTGCCGCTTTTTATCAAGGATTTTGTTGTGCGCACCTTCTACACCCGCGTGCAGGATAAAAATTCCTCCGCCGGACTTACCAACATGGGGGCGCTCCCGGTTCCCGATGACATGAAGCCCTATATCGACCGTTTCGATATTTACATGGGACAGCCCTTTTCTTCCCGCACCAACTGCGCCATCATCAGCTTTGAGGATACCCTCACCATCAATTTCGCGAGCAGTATCGTGGAGAGCGATGTGGAGCGGCACTTTTTCCGCAGGCTGGTACAGGACGGCATCCATGTAAAAATAGAGAGCAACCGTTCGTCCGAATTGCAATAACGCATGTTCTGAAACAGTATATTTGACCAGGAACACAATCAAATCATGATTTAAGAAAGGAAATTCTATGTCATACTGTGTAAACTGCGGCGTGGAGCTGGAGGCCTCCCTGCGGGAATGTCCGCTGTGCCACACGCCTGTTATCAATTTAAAAGAAGCGGGCAAAGAGTATCCTCCTTCCCCCTATCCTGTCGATAAAGGACAGGTAGAAGTCGTGAAAAGAAGAGATCTCGGCGTCCTTCTCACCGTTGTGCTGACCGCCACGGGCGCCACCTGCCTGCTCTTAAATCTGCTGGTATTCGACCGGTCTCTCTGGTCCCTTCTGGTGATCGGCATCTGCATCTGCCTGTTTGTTTTCACCTTCCCGGTGGTCTACTACAGCAAAATGCCGCTCTTCCTCTCCCTGTTTGCGGATGGGATGGCCGTGGCGGTGTACCTGTACATGATCTCCTATCTCACCCCCTCCACCACATGGTTCTGGGAGCTGGGACTGCCCATTGTCGCACTCGTCACGATGGGCATGGAAGTCTTCACCCTGCTGGCCAAAAAGGTTCCTTTTACGATTCTTTCGGGGGCGTTGTGCCTGTTTATCGAGATTCCGCTGTTCTGCTCTGCTCTGGAGCTGATGATCCGCCGGATGCTTCAGTCTCCTCTGCGGCTGACCTGGTCCGCCGTGGTGCTGACCGTCTGCGTCATCATCGACGTGGCCCTCGTCACGATTCTCGTAAAAAAACGCCTGCGCAACGAGGTGCGCAGACGCCTTCACTTCTGAGTATTTATTTGCTGTACCGCTCTTCTGCGTCTTCCAAAGACTGATATCCGTAAAAGGCGGTTTCATTGGCGATGGTCTGTTTTAACAGGCTCTCGCCTTTTTCTTTGGCTTTCTCCGTCTCCTTTAAGATCAGCGAAAGCGTCTTCATGGAATAGGTGTAAAGCTCGCCGCGAAGATAACTCTCCATAGAGGAACCGGCCATAATGCCGTCCTCCGCGGTAGTTGCCACCCTGCCCCGCTTTCGCAGGTTCGGGTACTCCTCTGTCATCCTTGCGTCCCACTCCAGATTGACCGCGATGATCTTTTCTGCAATTTCCTTCTTTTCGGACACGTCGGGAAGATGTTTTTTAATTTCCTCATACTCTTCCGGGTAGGTGCTCTCCATCATAAAACCGTACTTCTCAAAAATCGGATTTCTGCCTTCCCTGACCGCCTCACGACAATCTGCCTGATAGCTCAGGAGCACCTCGTCGGAGTAGACCATCCACTGACTCATGCGCATTTTAAAGAAAGTGTCCGGATCATCCTGACAGGAGGCCCTGCCGCCTGTATTGTAGACCTGCTGGAATAGCTCCCACTCCATCTGCGCAATGTCAAATATCAACTGTTCCCGTTCGCTGACCTGTGCCACGATATCCTGCCCCTTTCGTTGTATGACTGCTGTTTTCCGGCTCTGCGCCGGCCTCTCTGCCGCAGCAGTGCAGCCTGCGGCCTTTCTGCTACTCTGCGCCCTGCGCCGCTGTCACATATGTCATCATTTCCCCGGGCGTATAGTCGGCCAGGGCTTCCGTATAGGACGCGTGTGAGGTGACAAGCGTCTCTCCCTCCACCGTTATGTACATCGCGTCGGCGTGATAGTTGGCCGTAAACGTGTTGACTATGGAAGAAATAATAATGCACTCTGCCTCCACGGACATGGTCATGAGATACTCACGGAAACTCTTGGAAAGATCCAGATAGATAAATTTCCGCCCGTCCTCCTCCCGCTCTTCCATGGAGAGCGCCTTCGTGTCTAAAAGCGGCACAATGTTATGTCTCGCCAGCGCGCTCAAAAGCACATCCGGCGTAATCCGCTCCGCTGTGATTACCTCCTCGGTCAGACCCGAATCCATATCTTTGCCATAGCAGATCACCGTGGCCTTTTCCTGTTCTTCGCTCTCCTCCTGTGTCCTGTCACTCTCTTTGGCAGGCTGATCCGTCTGCGTCTTCTCTTCCTGTGTCTGTGCTTCCTCTCCGATCTCCTCTTCCAACAAATATTCCAAGGAATTTACCAGCATATCTTTCGATGACATTTCCGGCACGACGATCTCTCCCGTCGTCACCGCAGCGTCTGCCGCCCTGCCGCAGGCCGTCAACAGCATGACAGCCAGAAGCGCAAGCGCCGCCATGTTTCTCATTTTCATAGTTTTCCTCCCCGAATGCAAATCCTTTGAATCGCTTTATTCTATCACACCGCATCCGAAAAGTAAATTGACTATTTATGCCTTCACCGCGCGTCCCGACTTAATCACCTCAAGAAGGGTAAATTCCCCGTCTGCTATCAGAATATCCGCACGACGTCCCGCCAGCAGCATACCGCACTCTTCCTCCAGCCCGACTGCCTCGGCAGGATTGCGCGTAGCGGCCCTGACGGCCTCCTCCTTCGGCACGCCCATCTGGATCGCCGTTCTCATACATCCGAACAGATTGGTTGCGCTGCCCGCAATGGTGCCGTCTTTCAATAACGCACGGTTGCCCTTGACGGTCACAGGCTGGCCTCCCAGCGCGTACTCTCCGTCTTCCATACCGGTCGCCATCATGCTGTCGCTGACCAAAACCATCCGCTCTGCTCCGAAAAGTTTAAACGTGCTCTTCACCACGCACGGATGGATATGAATACCGTCGCAGATCAGTTCTACTTTTGTGTCCTCATTCTCCGCCGCCGCACCGATCACACCCGGCTTTCTGTGGGTAAATGGCGGCATCGCATTGTACAAATGGGTCACATGATGCGCCCCCTCCTCCATCGCCGCCCTGGCCGTCTCATAGTCGGCACAGGTGTGGGCTATGGAAAAGCGGAAATCGTCCCTGCACTCACGGATGCAGTCCATCGCACCCTCTGTCTCCGGCGCGATCGCCACCATGCGGATCATTCCCTTCGCCGCCTGCTGCAGTTTCTCAAGCATCTGTCTGTCCGGCGTTCTGATATAAGCCGGATTCTGCGCGCCCTTCTTCTCCTCGGAGATAAAAGGTCCTTCCAGATATATGCCGCGCAGGACATCCTTTAAAGGAATATTTTCCTCCAGAACTTCCGTCTCCGCCGCCTCTGCGCCTGCCGCACAGATGCCAAGAAGCATCTCCTCGGAAAGCGTCATGGTGGCCGGACAGATTGTGGTAGTGCCATGGGTCATCTCATAGGACGCAATGGCGCGCACCGCCTCCACCGTACCGTCGCAGAAATCATAGCCCGCACAGCCATGAAAATGAATGTCAACCAGGCCCGGAAGAATGTATGTCTGCGCCTCTTTCTCCGTAAGCTCGCTCTGCTCACAGCGCTCCACCTTCTCAATCCGTTCCCCCTCTATGACAACTTCACCCGCTTCAAAACACATCTTATCGGTGTAAACCATTCCTCTGATTATACGCATACCACTCTCTCCCTTCTCTAGAAGCCTGCAAGCGCCGCCTCATCCCCTACCAGAATCACATCACTGTGAAGCTGTAATACAGACGCCTGCACTTCGGGGGTAATCGGACCCTGGAACGCTTTCTTCACGATCTCACGCTTGCCTTCCCCGGTGACGATCACCACGATCTTCTTCGCCTGCATAATAGACCCGATACCCATAGTATACGCTTCTGTGGGCACTTCATCCATAGAATTGAAAAAACGCGCATTGGCTTCTCTCGTGGTATCCGAGAGAGTCACACAGTGGGTCTCCTTCTCAAAGGTGCTTCCCGGCTCGTTAAAGCCGATATGGCCATTGTGTCCGAGTCCCAAAATCTGCAGATCGACACCGCCATGTACTTTTATGATCTCCTCATAGTCCCTGCACGCCTTGTCCTTATCCGGCTCCAGCCCGTCAGGCACATAGGTATTTTTCTTGTCAATATTAATGGAATCAAACAGATGGGTATTCATAAAATACCGGTAGCTCTGGTCATTTTCCGGTGAAAGACCTCTGTACTCGTCCAGATTGATGCTGTGAACCTTCGAAAAGTCCAGATCTCCCTGCTCATATCTTCTGATCAGTTCCTCGTAGGTGCCGATGGGCGTAGAACCCGTCGCCAGTCCCAGCACACAGTCAGGCTTCATAATCACCTGCGCCGAAATAATGTTCGCGGCCACACGGCTCGCATGGTTGTAATCCTTTGCACAATAAACTCTCATCCTTTACCTCCGTTCTGCTCCGTCCCCCAATGGGTATTTCGATATTCACCGGCAGACATTCCCTCCATCTTCTTAAATACACGGGAGAAATGCGCCAGATCCTGAAATCCCACCTGCTCTGCCACATCGCAGATTCTCAGGGACGGGTCCTTTAACAGTTCCTTCGACTGATCCATGCGGGCGCCGTTTAAGATATCGGAAAAGGTCTTTCCGGTATGCTTGTTTAATAGTTTTGACAAATGCCACTGGCTGACGTACAC
>CARUOB010000054.1 GCA_949076555.1 uncultured Lachnospiraceae bacterium
CTACGGCATGGGCAGCATCAGCGCGATCCACGGTATCACCCTTTCCGCATGGGCGTTTGCGGGTCTTACCGGAAACCAGATCGCGACCTTGATCGTGAGCAATACGGGCAGCTTTATCGAGGATTCGCACGGCAATATGGTGAATCCCGTGGGATACCAGAACGTGCTGTACTTTACAATCGTGCTCTATATTATCGCACTGTTGATCAGTCTCTTCCTTGTGAAGCCTGCAAGTACGGATAATTCGCGAAAGTAATGAGCTTGCGCTACGGAATATATTTTTACAAAGCAAAAACCCCGGAGGCCTGACCTTCGGGGCTTTTGCTTGTGTAAAAGGGGAATTCTTCGGAATTGCTATTGCCGACTTGACTTCCGTGATCAAGTCTGTAACTAATATACCGTGTTTTCATCCTGTAGTCTATAATTATATTGCAAAAGAATAATACTATATTAGCGAAAGAACTTTACATGAGCAGATACTCCCGCTGCTTCTGAAGCTCCGGAGGAACCTCAACTCCTGTGTTTTTGAGCTTTTGGAAGACGTTGTCATAATGATGAATCTTCTGCGATTGTTTAATATCGTAGCGTGCCATCGTTTCCTTGTAGAGCGGGTTCGCCATCAGCCTTGTGCGGATCTCCTTGGAGAAAGGACAGTAGGTGAAAATAATGTTGCGGGACACCTTGTTCAATCTCGGAGAACCTGCGCCCTCGTAGAGAATCCACGCCTCGTAGTCACGGATGAACATTTCCTTATAACTGTTTTTCGCCTTCTTCATGCCGAGCTTAATTTTGTCCTTGGCATCTGCGGACAGCTCATGGTTCTTACGGTAGAACTGGATGTAATCGAAGTATTCGCTCGTAAGCGATGCCTCGGAAATATCGTTCCAGCGGGCGCCCTGTACGCGTTTGCACATTTCCCAGCGGAAGTCTCCGGTCAGGCGGACAAGGATGTTGGTCAGATCTTCCATCTGGAAGATGGAAACCATCATACGGGCCGGGGTGGTACGTTTGCGCCCCTCGATCTCCTGCCATGCGATGCCGCGGCTTCCCACGTTAGGCATCAGGATGATATCGGGGAGTACCTCCACGCCGACGGATTCCTTGCCGATGCCGATGTCGGGATTTGTGTAAATAACTTCGCGGTAGTAGGCGCTGAAGTCGATATCCCGGATTTTGCGGAAGGCTTCTTCCACTTTGTCCGCGGATACCAGTGTGTCGTCCAGCTCTTTCAGGACATTATGTTCGGAAAAGACGGGGCAGAAACTCAGCACACGGCCGAAGGTAATTTTGTTGACGGTGGTGAACATATTGCGTATCTCGAACAGCACCTTTTCCGTCAAGTCGTTCTGCATCCGCGCTTCGTCTGCGGCCGTTATGTTGCCGGACATTTTCTGCTCACGCAGGAAGGTGGGAAAGTCTGCGTCAAATTCGTTGCGGCTTGGCTCCTTCTGGCCCTTATAGATGGCGGTAAACCATTCGTAGGCCGTATAAACCTTGCGCTTGGGATCGGTCGGAAGTTTATCCACGATCCGGTAAAGGTGAGCGGCATTTTCATGGCCTGCCAGATGTTCGTCCACATAGCCGAAATTAAAGAACATTTTCACCACCTTGGGAACAGAAGAAGGGTCCTTCATGCTCTTTAAGAAGGCCTTTTCATATATGACGTAGAACTGCTTGGTGATCGACATACGCAGCTTTCTGGCAGCGTCATCGGAAGCGTTCTTATCCGTCATTTGGTCAAACTTCTTCACAGCCTCGCGGAAAGCGGCAGCAGTGTCGCTGTCTACCTCTGCGTAGGTGAGAATCTTGTTCATGGAGTCTTCCACATCAGGCACATCGTCAGCCGCAGCGGCAGGGCTGTCTTCCCCGGCGCCTTCTCCGAGATGCTCCAGTTTCGTCCGGTATTCCGCAACTCTCTGCTGATACATTTCCTTGTCGATGGAGGGCAGGTCCTCCATCTGGATCATCATCGTGGAAATTTTTGCACTCACGGTCGTGGAATCCTGATCATTAGCGCCGATTCTATAGAGAAGGCTTGCGTAAAGATCAAAGAAGTCCAGATGATTTTCATTCATCAAAAAGCTGGCAATGTCCGCCTTGTAGTCGTAAAAGTCGCGGCAAATGGAAATGATGTGGTGAATATCCTGATCCGCTTTCAGGATGACTCCCGCGAGGAAATCAGGCGCATGAAATTTGGATGACTTTCCGGTGACCATAGCGGTCAAATGCTCGTAATAGCCGTCCAGCCAGCTTTCCAGATCTTCCTCCAGTGTAAGCGGCGCCAGATCTTCCATATCAGGCAGCGCTCTGGGGGTAATTCCGTGTTTGACACAAATGGACTTGTACTCTTCGTAACGATCCATCAGAAAGTGATAAATATTTTCGCAGTCGAAACGCATCAATTCATACTGGTCATATATTTCACGAAACTGACGGAACAATGAGGAGACGATCATATTCGCAAGATCTACGCTTTTTTGCATCAGCGCGGAAAGCTGTGCGGCCGTACACGGATAGGAGGCAATTCCTGTGGGTTCCTCCGTCTCGTAGGTGATAAAGTGAGAGCCAAAAAAAATCTCACAGACGCCAATCACATCCCCCTTTTTCAGATAAAAAGTGCCTCCCGGATAAGAGGCGCAGACGCTTCCTTTAGCGACGACATGCAGGGCGGTTAGATTCTGTTCACTCTGAATTAACTGGGTGCCTGCAGGAAATTCTTTTACTGCCATTTGATTACCCCCTTATGCAAATTAATACGAAAACCTTGTATCTATCTTATGCTTTTTTGGGAAAAAAGTCAATGAGAATGGCCCGTTCACATCTGGTTGTGCCGTATTTTGGAAATTGGACAATGGCTATTTGTAACAGTTCAGCCTTGCATTATTCCGCGAGTAAAATCGCTCTGCATGCGATTTTGCGAGTTGTGCAAGCGCCAAAATGCGACTTTGGAGCATTTTGTGTGCATCAGACGTGGCAGTGAAGCCGAAGGCTGAACTGTTACGGCTATTTTTGTGCTGTACTTTTCGGATATTTATGTTAAAATTGAAAATGACAGACTTGTCGGGGGTTTTGGGCCTGCAGGTCAATATGGATTACGGGAAATTAAGAAACGGAAGTGAGTGAAAAACAATGGAAAAGACACAGATAGAGAAAGAGGACATTGCCTACAGACAGCAGGTAGTTAATGAATACAGGGCGGACGTGGAGAGACTGGCCCGTTACCTGTCCTGGCTTGAGAGCAAGAACGGCATGCGTGTACAGCAGAGTTATTCCGGTTCCGGGATTGAGGAACACTCCATCGCATTCCCGGTGTATGACGGCACCCTGATGAATTTTATCAAGGAGGCACAGCGGACGAAACTTGTGGATCGGAATTACAGATATATTTATTCACGAAACAGGATTCGTGTGTTGGAGGACGAGCTTCGCGCGATCAAAAGGGCGGATATCCGGGAGATGGATGTGCTCAAAGGCATTCTCTCCAAATATGTGCTGGAGGGCATGACCAAGGGCAGAAGATGGTCAGAGGCGGTGGAAAACGGTATTTTCCTTCAGGTGATTAAGAAAATGAAGGAAAATCTGGACTTCTGGGATCATCCGGTACAGACCAGAACGGTCAATGTCAAGAAAGAGCAAAACCAGGAGAAGGGCGCAGAGTAACGCTGGCCGCAGGATACATTTTAGGGGAGATAAGGTAACGATGGGAGAAAAATCAGCGCAGAAAAGGAAGTACATACTGGATACGGCCAGAAAAGTGTTTGTGGAAAAGGGATTTAAGAGCGTGACCATGAAGGACATCGTGGAAGCCTGCGAGATCAGCCGAGGCGGTCTGTATCTGTATTTTGAAAGCACGGATCAGATCTTGATGGAAGTGCTGCAGATGGAGGCGGACGAAACGGACGATGTGTTCACGGAGCAGATTGCCAGAGAGGATTCTGCGGCGGATATTTTGACGCTCTTTTTAAAGGAACAGAAAAAAGAACTTTTGCAGAATAAGGATAATTTGACTGTAGCGGTCTATGAATATTTTTTTGCCCATAAATCGACCGACAAGAATAACATGCTTCGCAGACAGTTTGACGCGGGTGTCAAAGTGATAGAGAAGCTGATTGGGGCGGGGATTGCCAGCGGCGAGTTTTACTGCGAGAATCCAAAGGGGGCGGCGGCCAATATAATGTACGTGCTGGAGGGATTGAAGATCAACGCGCAGACTTTCGGCATTACGGAAAAGATGGTGGACGAGCAGCTTCTTTATATTATGCAGGGATTGATTACGGAGATTTGAGGACGGCAGGGAAAAAAGATACTCCGTGGACGGGGTATCTTTTATCAGTTAAAGTTTATCGTGGGACAAGACGGGATTAATGACAATGGAGGAGAACGGATTATGGGAAACGTCAGACGAATTTATGTGGAAAAGAAGGAGCCTTTTGCGGTGAAAGCCAGAGAGCTTAAGGAGGAGATCGAAAGTTTTCTGGGCATAAAGAGCGTGGAGCAGGTGCGGGTTTTCATACGCTACGATGTGGAGAATATTTCCGATGAGGTTTTCGAGAGAGCCTGCCTCACCGTGTTTTCGGAACCGCCTGTAGATATTTTATACCGGGAGCAGTTGGAGATCCCGGAAGACGGGCATGTCTTTTCCGTGGAGTTTCTGCCGGGGCAGTTTGACCAGCGGGCGGATTCCGCGGTGCAGTGCGCGCAGTTTTTGAAGGAAGATGAGGAACCGATCATTCGGACAGCAGTGACTTATATGGTCAATGGAAAGGTGACGGACGAAGAACTTGCCCGGATTAAGGCTTACTGTATCAATCCTGTGGATTCGAGAGAGACCGGTATGGTGAAACCGGATACGCTGGTGATGGATTATGAGGAGCCTGCGGATGTGGCTGTGCTGGAAAACCTTCCGGAGCGGGAGGATTTTGTGGATATGCCGCAGGCGCAGCTAAAGGAGCTTTACGAGTCCCTCGGTCTTGCCATGACGTTCAAGGACTTTCTGCATATTCAGGATTATTTTGCGAAGGAGGAGAAGCGGAATCCTACCATGACGGAAATCCGGGTGCTGGATACGTACTGGTCCGACCACTGCCGCCATACGACTTTTTCCACGGAGCTTAAGAACGTGAGCTTCGGGGAGGGAAGATACAGAGAGCCGCTGGAGGGGACTTACCTGGATTACCTGAAAGTGAGAGAAGAGCTTTTTAAAGGCAGGGAAGATAAGTTTGTCTGCCTGATGGATCTGGCGTTGATGGCTATGCGGAAGTTGAAAAAGGACGGGAAGCTGGACGATATGGAGGAGTCCGATGAGATCAACGCCTGCTCCGTGGTGGTGCCGGTGGAGATGGACTACGGCGACGGCCCGGTGACGGAGGAGTGGCTTGTATTTTTCAAGAACGAGACGCACAACCATCCCACTGAGATCGAGCCTTTCGGCGGTGCGGCCACGTGTCTTGGCGGCGCCATCCGCGATCCCCTTTCGGGCAGAGGCTATGTCTATCAGGCGATGCGCGTGACTGGAGCGGCAGACCCCACGGTGCCGGTGGCGGACACGCTAAAGGGAAAGCTGCCCCAGAAAAAGCTGGTGCGGGGCGCGGCTAACGGGTATTCTTCTTACGGAAACCAGATCGGTCTGGCGACCGGATTGGTCAAGGAGATCTATCACCCCAATTATGTGGCGAAACGGATGGAGATTGGCGCGGTGATGGGAGCGGCGCCGAGAAAGAATGTGATCCGGGAAACTTCCGATCCGGACGATGTCATTATTCTTCTGGGCGGCAGAACCGGGCGCGACGGCTGCGGCGGCGCTACGGGTTCTTCCAAAGTGCACACGGAGAAGTCCATTGATACGTGCGGTGCGGAGGTACAGAAAGGAAACGCACCCACAGAGCGGAAAATCCAGAGATTGTTTCGGCGTGGGGAAGTGAGCCGACTGATTAAGAAATGTAACGATTTCGGCGCGGGCGGTGTGTCCGTGGCGATCGGAGAGCTGGCGGACGGCCTTGTGGTGGATCTGGACAAGGTGCCGAAAAAGTATGCGGGTCTGGACGGGACAGAGCTTGCGATCTCGGAATCCCAGGAGCGTATGGCTGTCGTCGTATCGCCCGCCGATGTGGACATGTTCCTGGACTATGCCGCGCAGGAAAATCTGGAGGCGGTGCCTGTGGCGGTGGTAACCAAGGAGCCAAGACTGGTGCTCAAATGGCGCGGGAAGAAAATCGTGGATCTGTCCAGAGCCTTTTTGGACACCAACGGCGCCCATCAGGAGACGGACGTCCATGTGGAGATTCCCGACGAGAAAGAAAATTATCTGAAAAAGATCGCCACGCCCACGGTGGCTGAGGCGCTTGCCCGCAAGGATGTAAAAGCGGCGTGGCTTTCGCTTCTTGGTGATTTGAATGTCTGCTCCCAGAAGGGACTTGTGGAAATGTTTGACGCGTCCATCGGAGCAGGCAGTGTGTATATGCCGTATGGCGGCAAGTATCAGCTCACAGAGACGCAGGCTATGGTGGCAAAACTCCCCACATTGGAGGGAAAAACGGACACCGTAACCATGATGAGCTATGGTTTTGACCCCTATCTGTCGAGCTGGAGTCCGTACCACGGCGCGGTTTACGCGGTGACCGAGTCCATGGCGAAGATTGTGGCAAACGGCGGAGATTACCGGACGATCCGCTTCACCTTCCAGGAGTATTTCAGGCGCATGAGCGGGGAGCCGTCCCGCTGGAGCCAGCCCTTTGCGGCGTTGCTCGGTGCCTACGATGCCCAGATGAAGTATGGCCTGCCATCCATCGGCGGGAAGGATTCCATGTCCGGCACCTTCAACGATATCGACGTGCCCCCTACGCTGGTGTCCTTTGCGGTCAATGTGAATCAGAGCGGAAATATTGTCACACCCGAATTAAAATATCCGGGGGATCGTCTCGTGCGGTTCCGTATCCCGCGGGATGCCTATGATCTGCCTGTGTATGACGAAGTTATGACACTTTATGACAAGATAATGACATTAATGTCAGAGTATACTGACACGGAAGTCATAAATGGAATGCCGGTTAAGTTCAGGAAGAGAAAGATCGTGGCGGCCTATGCGCTTGATGCAAAGGGCGTGGCGGCGGCCGTGAGCAAGATGGCCTTTGGAAACGGCCTTGGTGTGGCGGTGGATTCCTCCTATAAGATGGACTATCTGTTTGACAATGGCCTTGGCGATATCGTGGCAGAGATGCCCGCAAAAGAGGTGCACCACTTGAAAGCAATGGGGATTTCCTATGAGGAGATCGGCACCGTGACGGCGGACGGCGCATTCACCTACGGTTCCATGAAGATTGACGGAGCCGAGGCGGTGCAGGTATGGCGTGAAAAGCTGGACAAGGTATTTCCCTATACGGCCGGAAAGGACAAGAGTCCGCTGGCATCGGATCTGTACCGGGCGGACAGCGTCTATGTGTGCAGACATAAAGTGGCGAAGCCCACGGTATTTATTCCCGTATTCCCGGGTACGAACTGTGAGTACGACAGCGCGCAGGCTTTTGAGAGAGCAGGAGCGGAAACTGTCGTAAAGGTGTTTAAGAACCGGAACGCGGCGGATATCAGAGAGAGCGTGGAGGCCTTTGAGCGGGCGATCGAACAGGCGCAGATCATTATGTTCCCCGGCGGTTTTTCCGCGGGTGACGAGCCGGACGGTTCCGCCAAGTTCTTCGCCACCGCGTTCCAGAACGAGAAGATCAAAGAAGCGGTGATGCGGCTTTTGAACGAGAGGGACGGGCTGGCACTGGGAATCTGTAACGGTTTCCAAGCGTTGATTAAGCTGGGGCTTGTGCCTTACGGTGAGATTCGCGGGCAGGAGGCGGATTCACCGACCCTGACTTTCAACACGGTGAACCGGCATATTTCCAAGATGGTTTATTTAAAGGTGGTTTCCAACAAGTCTCCATGGCTTGCCGGAGCGGAACTTGGTCAGATTTATGTAAACCCGGCTTCACACGGTGAGGGACGGTTCGTGGCGCCGAAAGAGTGGATTGACAGGCTGTTTGCAAACGGACAAGTAGCTACCCAGTATGCGGATGCCGATGGGAATGTGTCCATGGACGAGGAGTGGAACATCAACGGTTCCTACGCGTCGATCGAGGGCATCACCTCTCCGGACGGACGTATTCTGGGCAAGATGGCGCATGCGGAGAGAAGGGGCGACTGTGTGGCTGTGAATATTTTTGGCGATCAGGATATGAAGATATTCGAGAGCGGCGTTGGGTATTTCAGGTAGGAGTTTGGGAGCGCGGAGGATGATACAAAACTGTCACCGGGAAATGCAAAAAACAATATATTTAAAAGTATGGTATACCAAGAACAATAATTATATGATACAATAGGCGATGGCAAAGGAGCCTCCGCATACGATACGTGTGCGGAGGCTTACTAAAAAGAAAAATGGCCGGCGAAAGGGACAGGGTAGAAGATGAAATCATTTTTAATACTGGAAGACGGCACTGTATTTGAGGGGACGCATATAGGGGCGAGGAAGGAGATCGTCAGCGAGATTGTTTTTAACACTTCCATGGCGGGCTATCTGGAAGTGCTGACTGATCCGTCCTATGCGGGACAGGCCGTGTGTATGACTTATCCGTTGATCGGCAATTACGGGGTCTGCAAAGATGATATGGAATCGAAAAGGCCATGGCCGGACGGTTTTATCGTGCGGGAGCTTTCGAGGATTCCCAGCAATTTCAGATGTGATATGACAATTCAACAATTCTTAGAGGACAATGGTGTGCCGGGTATCGCCGGGATCGACACCAGAGCCCTTACCAGAATCCTTCGGGAGAAGGGTACCATGAACGGTATGATCACTACCGACAATGACTATAATCTGGACGAAATCATTCCCAAGTTAAAAGCATATACGACAGGTAAGGTAGTGGAGCGGGTAAGCTGCGCGGAGAAATATATGCTGCCCGGGACAAAGACACTTATGGAGAACGGGCCGCTTTCCGGCAGTTCCTCTTTTCATAAAGAAGATTTTGATGCGGGCATTCGGGAAAAGAAACCAAGTCTTGTGCGAGAATTGACAGGCAAAGGTCTGAAGGTAGCGCTTCTTGACCTGGGGGCCAAGGACAACATTGCGAGATCGCTGGCGGCAAGAGGGTGTGATGTGACCGTTTACCCTGCACAGACTATGGCGGAGGAAATTCTGGCGGATGCGCCGGACGGCATTATGCTCAGCAACGGCCCGGGCGATCCGAAGGAGTGTGTCACTATTATAGAAGAAATCCGAAAGCTCTATGCGTCCGATACGCCGATTTTTGCGATCTGTCTCGGGCATCAGCTCATGGCGCTTGCCACAGGAGCGGACACTTTCAAGATGAAATACGGGCATCGGGGCGGCAATCATCCGGTGAAGGATCTGGAGACCGGCAGGGTTTACATTTCCTCCCAGAATCACGGCTATGTGGTAGATATGGACAAACTTGATCCGCAGGTGGCGGTTCCTGCCTTTGTCAATGTGAACGACGGCACAAACGAGGGCCTTTCCTACACGGGAAAGAATATTTTTACGGTGCAGTTCCATCCCGAGGCGTGCCCAGGACCGCAGGACTCCTCGTATCTGTTTGACCGGTTTATAGAGAAAATGCGGAAGGGAGGACACCATGCCTAAAAATCCAAATGTGAAAAGAGTGCTTGTCATCGGTTCGGGGCCGATTGTGATTGGGCAGGCGGCGGAGTTTGACTATGCGGGAACGCAGGCGTGCCGCTCCTTAAAAGAGGAGGGCATGGAGGTCATTCTGGTGAACTCCAACCCGGCCACGATCATGACGGACGGAGACATCGCGGACAAGGTTTATATCGAGCCGCTGACGGCGAAAGTGCTGGAGCAGATTATTATAAAGGAAAAACCGGACTCCCTGCTTCCCAACATGGGTGGTCAGGCGGGCTTAAATCTGGGTATGGAGCTGGACGAGTCGGGATTTCTTGCGGCGCATGGCGTGACCCTCCTTGGCACCACGGCGAAAACCATCCGCAAGGCGGAAGATCGTCTGGAATTTAAGGAGACCATGGAGAAGATCGGGGAGCCGTGCGCGCCCTCCCTTGTGGTGGAAAACATGGAGGACGGTGTGGCTTTTGCGAATAAAATTGGCTATCCCGTGGTGCTCCGCCCCGCTTACACACTTGGCGGTTCCGGCGGCGGTATCGCCCACAATCAGATTGAATTGGAAGAAATTCTGGCGAATGGTCTGCGCCTTTCACGTGTGGGACAAGTGTTGGTGGAGCGTTGCATTGCGGGCTGGAAGGAGATCGAGTACGAGGTCATGCGCGACGGCGCGGGCAACTGCATTACGGTCTGTAACATGGAAAACATCGACCCGGTCGGCGTGCACACGGGCGACAGCATCGTGGTGGCGCCCTCCCAGACGCTGGGCGATAAGGAATACCAGATGCTACGAAGCGCCGCTTTAAATATCATCAATGAGCTGGAGATCACGGGAGGCTGTAACGTGCAGTTTGCCCTGCATCCGACCAGCTTTGAATACTGTGTGATCGAAGTAAATCCCCGTGTGAGCCGTTCCTCCGCGCTGGCGAGTAAGGCTACGGGCTATCCGATTGCAAAGGTGGCGGCGAAGATCGCGCTGGGCTATACGCTGGACGAGATCAAAAATGCCATCACGGGAAAGACCTACGCCAGCTTCGAGCCGACGCTCGACTACTGCGTAGTGAAAATACCAAGACTTCCTTTTGATAAGTTTATTACGGCAAAACGCACTTTGACAACGCAGATGAAGGCCACCGGCGAGGTGATGAGCATCGCCAACAATTTTGAGGGCGCGCTGATGAAGGCGATCCGTTCCTTAGAGCAGCATGTGGACTGCCTGCGCAGCTATGACTTCTCGGCGCTCTCCAAAGAGGAGCTTCTGGAGCGCATGGAGATTGTGGACGACCAGAGAATCTATATGATCGCGGAAGCGGTCCGAAAAGGTGTGGACTATGACACGATCCACAGGATTACCATGGTGGATCACTGGTTTATTGATAAGATTGCGATTCTGACGGAGATGGAGGAGCGGCTTTCCAGAGAGCCGCTGACAGTGGAACTCTTAAAAGAGGCGAAACGGATTGAGTTTCCGGACTGTGTGATCGCGAGGCTGACCGGGAAAACCGAAGAAGAAATAAAGAACATGCGTTATGAAAACGGCATCATTGCCGCTTTTAAGATGGTGGATACCTGCGCGGCGGAGTTTGCGGCGAGCACGCCCTACTATTATTCCGTGTTCGGTTCCGGGACGGAGGTGGTGGAGAGTCATCCGAAAAAGAAGGTGCTCGTCTTAGGGTCAGGTCCTATCCGCATCGGGCAGGGCATCGAGTTTGACTACTGTTCCGTGCACGCCACATGGGCGTTTGCGAAAGAAGGGTATGAGACCATTATCATCAACAACAACCCGGAGACGGTGAGTACCGACTTTGACATTGCGGACAAGCTCTACTTCGAGCCGCTGACGCCGGAAGATGTGGAGAATATCGTCAATGTGGAGAAGCCCGACGGCGCTGTGGTGCAGTTTGGCGGACAGACGGCCATTAAACTGACGGAGAGCCTGATGAAGATGGGCGTGCCGATTCTGGGCACAAAGGCGGAGGATGTGGACGCCGCGGAGGACCGGGAGCTTTTCGATCAGATTTTGGAAGAAACCGGGATTCCAAGGGCTGCGGGCGGCACGGTCTACACCGCAGAGGAGGCTAAGGCCGTGGCTGACAGGCTCGGCTATCCTGTGCTGGTGCGCCCCTCCTATGTGCTTGGCGGACAGGGTATGCAGATCGCTATTTCCGATACAGAGATAGAGGAGTTTATGGCGGTGATCAACCGTTACGAGCAGGAGCATCCGATTTTGGTGGATAAATACTTGCAGGGCAAGGAGCTGGAGGTGGACGCGGTCTGCGACGGCACGGACATCCTGATTCCCGGCATTATGGAGCATATCGAGCGGACGGGCGTGCACTCCGGCGACAGTATCTCCGTCTATCCAGCGCCCACGGTGAGCGATAAGGTGAAGGAAACCATTGCCGAGTATTCGAGAAGGCTGGCCAAGGCCCTCCATGTGATCGGCCTGATCAACATCCAGTTTATCGCCATGGGCGACGAGGTGTATGTGATCGAGGTCAATCCCCGCTCTTCCCGTACCGTGCCATATATCAGTAAGGTGACGGGCATCCCGATTGTGGATCTGGCCACGGAGGTGATTATCGGGAAAAAGATCAAAGATCTGGGGTATGAGCCGGGCTTACAGCCTGCGGCGGACTATTTCGCTGTCAAAATGCCGGTGTTCTCCTTTGAGAAGATCCGTGGCGCGGAGATCAGTCTGGGGCCGGAAATGAAGTCTACCGGCGAGTGTCTTGGCATTGCGAAGACCTTTAATGAGGCGCTCTACAAGGCGTTTCTCGGCGCGGGTGTGAGTCTTCCGAAGCATAAGCAGATGATTATTACCGTGAAGGATGCGGACAAGGGGGAAGCCATCGAGGTGGCGAGACGCTTTGAGAAGCTGGGCTATATCATCTATGCCACCAGAAGTACGGCGGCGGCCTTAAACGAGGCCGGGGTGAAGGCGCGCAAGGTCAATAAGATCAGGCAGGAATCGCCCACGGTCATGGATCTGATTCTGGGTCATCGGATTGATCTGGTGATCGACACGCCCACGCAGGGGCGGGACAAGAACAGGGACGGTTTCCTGATCCGCAGAACAGCCATCGAGACGGGGGTCAACTGTATCACGGCCATGGACACGGCGGCGGCTCTTGTGACCAGTCTGGAAAACGCGGCAACCCAGGAGGAGATGAGTCTGATTGACATTGCGTCGATTGCGAGACGGGGTTAGCGTGAAAAGAGTTTCTAAAGACGTCCCGCCATAGGACGTGACGTCAAGAAACTCTAGGAGTTGCTTTGCAACTCCGTTTCACAGGACGAACTTGTTCGTCCGTGGATTTTGAGATTCCGCTGAAGCGGAACCAAGGGGAGGGTGAGGAGCGGTAAGTGTTATGAACGCAGCCAGGAACTATCAGAGGGAACTGGATAAAATAATAGAGAGGATCGGTGCGGCAAAGGAGTGCCCGCCGACCCTTTTTCTGCATAGCTGCTGTGCGCCTTGCAGCAGTTACGTGCTGGAATATCTGCGACAGTATTTCCGGATCACGGTCTTTTATTTTAATCCGAACATCACGGAGGATGCAGAGTACCGCAAGCGGGTGGCGGAGCAGAAACGGCTGATTGCGGCGTATAACGAGAAATTGACTAAGATGGTCAGCATAAACTCGGACAGCGTGGCGGAGCAAGATGCGGTGGCGAAGCAATATGCGGGATCGGTACAAGATACGGGCACAGTACATGGTGTGGATAGGCAGCAGGCGGAAAGCACGGCATATTGGATCGACGTGATCGAGGGGGACTATGAGCCGCAGCGTTTTTTTGAGATGGCGAAAGGTCTGGAGCAGTGCCCGGAGGGCGGCGAGCGGTGTTTTGCCTGCTATGAGCTGAGACTGCGGGAGACGGCTAAACTGGCGCGGGAAGGCGGTTATGATTATTTTACCACCACGCTTTCCATCAGCCCCCTGAAGAATGCCGCGAAGCTCAACGAAATAGGCGAGAAGCTGGCGGCAGAGTGTGGCGCGGTGTGGCTGCCGTCGGACTTTAAGAAGAGAGAGGGCTATAAAAGGTCGATCGAGCTGTCGAAAGAATATGGCCTGTACCGGCAGGATTACTGCGGGTGTGTGTATTCCCGCAGGCAGTGAGTGTCGGCGGGATGGCTGATAGAAGACTTTTGGAAAGACCATGACATTTATGGTGATTTGTGGTAAAATTGCATTGCTTATGATTAACGAACCGCGATTTTCCGGCGTATGCATGGGGCAGACACGACGGGAAACGCTTTGAAACGGAGGGCGGTGTGAAAAATCACACGAATCGCCGGAATGGAGACCAGAATGCAGAAAATATTGGATTTGATTTCGGAGGAAATGAAACAGGCGTTTGAGGCTGCAGGGTACAATCCTGAACTGGGGAAGGCAACCCTTTCCAACAGGCCGGATCTTTGCGAGTACCAGTGTAACGGCGCCATGGCAGGGGCGAAGAAATACCATAAGGCACCCCTTATGATCGCGCAGGAGGTGGCGGAGAAACTGCAGGAGAGCAGCGTGCTGTCGGAGGTTTCCGCCGTGGCGCCCGGCTTTTTGAACATGAAGGTGAAGGAATCCTTTGTACGGGACTACCTGCGGGATATGTCCGATGCGGAAAAGTTTGGCTTCCAGACGCCGGAGTCAAAGAAGATTATCATTGACTATGGCGGTCCAAACGTGGCGAAGCCGCTCCATGTGGGCCATCTGCGCTCCGGCATAATCGGGGAGAGCATCAAGAGAATCTGCCGCTATGCGGGGCATGATGTGATCGGGGATATCCATCTGGGGGACTGGGGCCTGCAGATGGGGCTGATCATCACGGAACTGCAGAAAAGACAGCCTGACTTGATCTATTTTGACGATTCCTACGAGGGGGAATACCCGAAGGAGGCGCCGTTTACCATATCCGAGCTGGAGGAAATTTATCCGACCGCCAGCGCTAGGTCCAAGGAGGACGAGGCGTACAAGGCGGATGCCATGGAGGCCACCTATAAATTGCAGAGCGGTGTGCGGGGGTACCGCGCGCTGTGGGATCATATTATCGCCGTGTCGGTGGCGGACTTGAAGAAAAATTATGCCAATCTGAATGTGGAATTTGACCTCTGGAAAGGGGAGTCCGATGTGCACGACATGATTCCGGGCATGGTGGAGGAGATGAAAAAAGGCGGTTACGCCTATGAGAGCGACGGTGCGCTGGTGGTGGATGTGAAGGAAGAAACCGACACCAAGGAAGTACCGCCCTGCATGATCTTAAAATCTGATGGCGCGTCCCTCTATAATACGACGGATCTGGCGACCATCATGGACCGCATGGAAAATTTCCATCCGGACAGGCTGATCTATTTGACCGATAAGAGACAGGATTTGTATTTTGAGCAGGTATTCCGCTGCGCGAGAAAGACCAAATTGGTTAATGAGGAAACGGAGCTTATACACATCGGTTTTGGCACCATGAACGGCAAGGACGGCAAACCCTTTAAGACTAGAGAGGGCGGCGTCATGCGGCTGGAGAACCTGATTCGCGAGATCAACGAAGAGATGATTCGCAAAATACAGGAGAACGCGGAAACAAAGGGCTACGAGATCGATATGGAGCAGGCAGGGGAGACGGCGAAAATCGTTGGACTGGCAGCGATCAAGTACGGCGACCTGTCCAATCAGGCGTCCAAAGACTATATTTTTGACATGGACAGGTTCACTTCCTTCGAGGGAGATACCGGGCCGTACATTCTCTATACGATTGTACGAATCAAGTCAATTCTCGCCAAGTATGAGGAACAGGGCGGAAAGTTGACTGATACAGTCATTCAAGAGGCGACAAATGTGTCGGAAAAGAGTCTGATGCTGGAGCTTGCGAAATACAATGCGATGATGGAGACAGTCTGTGAGGAGGTTGCACCTCATAAAATCTGCGCTTACATCTATGATTTGGCCAATGCGTTCAACCATTTCTACCATGAGACCAAGATCCTCACGGAGGAGGATCAGGAGAAGAAGGTCGGCTGGATTGCGCTGCTTACGCTGACCAGAGATGTGCTGGAAACGTGTATTGACCTGCTCGGTTTTACTGCGCCGGAGAGGATGTAGCGGTATTTGGCGGCTGAAAACAGGCGATATGTGCAGGCTGGAAACAAATTTTAAAAAGTAGCTCGAAAAATTAAGAAAAAGGGCTTGACAAGCTATGCTAATAAATTGTATACTAGCAGAGCGGGTTGCGTAAGTGACCCGCAAATAAACGGGGTCTTAGCTCAGCTGGGAGAGCATCTGCCTTACAAGCAGAGGGTCATAGGTTCGAGCCCTATAGGCCAGCTGGCTAGAGCATACGGTTCATACCCGTAGTGTCGAGGGTTCAAGTCCCCCTCTCGCTATTACCTTTAAGAGTGCGGAAAGCCTTGATTTTACTGGCTTTCCGCCTTCTTTTTGCCTCTGTATTTTTTGGATACAGTTGGATACAACCCTTTTTAGGTGGGTATCGCGCAGATCTGCTCCATTGCACTCTTCTTGATTGTCAGTTCCATAATGTCGTAATTATAGTGAGTCTGGTTCACTTCTTCCGTATGTCCCATGATCAGAGCCACCGTTGCGCTGGGCAGTCGGCTGTTCAGCTTCGAGGACACTGTCCTTCGCAGGGCATGAATGCTCTTGGCATTTATATTTGCTTCTACCCCTCGGCGGTACATTGCCTTTGAGTTGGTCGGAGCGATTACGCGGCCATTTGTGTCAGCTATGATATAGTCGCTGTCAATGCCATGCCCTTCGTGAAGTGTTCTTATTCTGTCAAAGACTGCCTGCAGGCTGTCGCTGATGGGAATCCTGCGTTCCTTACCGTTCTTGGTTGCGCCAATTTCATATGTGCTTGCGCCATCGTTATGGTCTACACGATGTTCAGACTGGCGGATATGAAGTTCTCCGTTTGCTATACAGTCCCATCGCAGGGCAGCTGCCTCACCTACCCGCAGTCCCGTATGAAGGCAGATCTCGATAGCGTAGTCTGCCATGTAAAGGGGGTACTCTGCTTGGTGCTGATGGAGCGTATGCAGAAGCGCGGATATCTCAGCATCAGTCAGCACCCGCTCGGTACTTGCTCTGGCAGTGTTGTCGCAGTAAGGGCGGACATTTTTTAAATCCACCAGATCACAGGGGTTGCTCTGAATGATGCGTTTGCGCATGGCGTAGGCGAACACACTCTTTAAGTACCCGAACAAGTTACCAAGAGCCTTCTTTTTCAGATTGAGCCGCTGAATCTCCGCGATCAGAAATTCCTCTATGTCGATGTAGTCAATATCTTTGACTTTCATCCTGCCGAAGTCGCTGTCTGCAATAAAGCGTTTGTAATCGTTGCGGTACTTTCGTAAAGTCTCTGATGCGATGTTTGGACGCTTTGAGGCGTAGTCAATCCATAACGGAAACAGCGCAGACAAGGTGATTGCGGCAAAGACGCGGGCTTTGCCTGTTGAAATTTCCTGTTCCTTATAAAATCGTATTACTTCTTTTTCCACGTCCTCTTTCGTGGGCTTGCGGATAACCCGGCGGCCGTCAGGCTTGTTCTTATCGGGTACGCGGGTTGTCCACCGTTTATCACTTCCTTTCCCTTGTGTGATTGGTGCTGTGTGCATTGATAAGTATTTTTCTCTTTGCTTTGCCATATATTTTTGCACATCGTCACAGGACATCATAACCAGATCTTCTGTGGAAAGCAAGTCGTTGGTGGCAGGAGTGGAGACGTTTTTCTTCATATTATTACACCTCCCTTCTATAGGGCGTTGAGCCCGTGAAGTAGAAAGAGGTGATGATTCTCTCGATAATCCCGCGATCCAACGGAATGTCTTTGAAAAACAAGCCGTGATTGTAATACAAATCATCGATTCGCCCTTTCATGATGATGTCGTTTCGCAGCTTAAGTGCCTGCTGTTCAGGGTCATGTTTGTCGTGCCCATCGGTTATACGGCAAAAATACACGAGATCAAAAGTTCCTTTCCGGCACAGATTCAAGAGCCGCGTTGCCAGAGAGGAGTGGTCATTGGAGGTCAGATTCTGGCGGTAAGCTTTCGTTTTAAGGTAGGGAGGATCAACGAGTAGCAGTGTCTTGCCAGCTGGCAGATTTCTGTTGCTCAGTGTCTTGAAAATATCCCGCTTATGAATCTGTGTGTTCTGCAGGCGTGCATGAAGTGCGTAGGTCGCCGCAATTGCGTTCCAGTAAGTACGCAGTGTTATTCCATCGAATGTTTCCCCGGTGTTGCGTGCCGAGTTGAGGTTCAGATAAAAAAATCGGACGGCTTTATCGATGTTATTTGTCGGTTCACTTTCTTTCATCATGCTGAATGTAGCGGAATCAATCTGGAGTGCAAGAGCCCGTTTCACGAAGGTCTTGTGGTGTGCCTGCAAGACTTTGTAAAAGTTGATCTTGTCGGGATCAGTGTCGCAGACGATCTCCGTGTCAGCCGCTTTGAAGTTCAGATGGATTTCCAGTGCGCCACCGCACGGTTCGATACTGGCACCGTAGTAGCGAAGGTTGAGGGCTTCAGCGATGGTTTTCTGCATCCGGTTATCGCGCTTTGAGCCGGGGACGCGAAGGGCGTGACATGGTAGATCATTTCGGGTAAGCAGATCTATCATGATCAAGGCTGCCGCCTCCTGTATCGTAATATTATGTTGTGTTGCAGTTTCCTTCAAATCAGCATAGAGCGCATCCGGGATGCGGACAGAGATCGGAAGAACGTCGAGACGCTCGGCGGGATCGGGAATCAGCTGTATATGCTGTTCTTGGGCTTTTGGCACATTAATTTCCCCCCCCCCCGGAATATGCTAACAAAGCATACAGGATGATCTCAGACGCACTTTGTGGTTGATATCCGATGAGTTTTTGATAGAGTGCTTCCATCTTGTCAAGTAGTGCCGAGCTGAGTTTAAAAGTTCTGGGGCTGTGTGAAACAGCTTGATTCTGTGTTGAAACGATTTGAGTAGTCATAGACATCGTCCTTTCTGCCCACTTTGGGCGAAAAATGAAAAATATTACGATGTCTATACGCAACATTACCAGTCAACTCAGCGTTGGATGTATATGAGCGAAAGAAAGCCCATCTTAACTGAAAACTGCCAATATTAACCGTGAAAATAGATATCAGGGATGAAAAAGGCCCAACTGAGAGATGAAAAAGACCCAACTGAGAGATGAAAAAGACCCAACTGAGAGATGAAAAAGACCCAACTGAGGAACGAAAAGATCCATATAAGCGTGTGAGTCTGCTGTCTTGCTTATTGAAAAAAGCCATCTTACATCGGAATTTTCCAATATTAAGATGGCGGAAATATGATTTTAGATCTGCCCCTTGGATTCTGATTAGTAGACTGAGGCGCGGCAGGGTGGTGTGAGATTTTAGTCCGAAGAGGAGCCGTAAACGCTTGATTTTGTAATTTGAGAGGTGTCAAAAATTGTCCGATTTGTAATTTGAGAGGTGTCAAAAATTGTTCGATTTGTAATTTGGCACACAGCGATATGTTGCTGAAATGTAATTTGAGGTGGCGAATTTTTCCGTGAGTTACAGCACAACCAACAAATAAATATGTCAATTTACAAGATATTTTTGTGTGGTTTAGAGTACATAAATAAGTGGAATAACTTCCCCGCCAGAGGTATAGTAGACACACCGAAAGAGAACAGGTGTACTGATAAGGAGGGAACCATATGAGAACACAGCAGTTTGGGATTGAGATGGAAATGACGGGGATTACACGGGAGCGTGCGGCACAGGTGATTGCGGGGTATTTCGGAACAGCTTCTTCTTTTAGGGGCGGCGTATATGGCGCATATGAAGCCATCGACCGCCAAGGGCGCGTGTGGAAGGCTGTATCGGACGCATCCATCGTCTGCCAGAAAAAGGCGGCATCGGGAGGCAAAAGCATGGCAGGGCGTGAGTATTCATGTGAAGTTGTGAGCCCGATCCTCACCTACGGGGATATCGCGGATTTGCAGGAGGTGGTAAGACAGCTTAGGCATGCAGGGGCATTCGTGAATAAGTCCTGCGGTATTCATATCCATGTGGATGCTTCCAAGCATACGCCCGCCACACTGACGAATCTGGTGAATCTGATGGCTCAGAAGGAGGATATCCTGTACCGTGCCCTGCAGATCGCGCCAGACCGCCTCCAGTATTGCAAAAAAGTGAATGAGGATCTGCTTGGGGTAATCAATCGGCGTAAGCCCAAGACGCTCCCGGAACTGGCGGACATGTGGTATGCAGGATGTTATGATTCGCGGGATGCGCATTACAACCGCAGCAGATATCGTGGTCTTAATCTGCACGCCACCTTTACCAAAGGTACAATCGAGTTTAGGCTGTTCAACGCCACTACCCATGCGGGGGAGATTAAATCCTATATTCAGTTTTGTCTGGCACTCAGTCAGCAGGCACTCAGCCAGAAAAAAGCCAGTTGCCGAAGGAGCGTGACTGATAACGAGAAATATTGCATGAGATGCTGGCTGTTGAGGCTCGGACTAAACGGCGATGAGTTCAAGACCTGCCGCCACCATATGACCAAAAACCTTACAGGGGATTCGGCGTGGAGGCATGGGAGATGCGCGTAAGCGCATCCCCCTGTTGGGGGTATTTCGCGGACGCATTCATTAATAAGAAGGAGGAGATCAGATATGGCGAAAAGCACACTTTATATTGCATACGGCAGTAACTTGAATTTAGGGCAGATGGCGCACCGCTGTCCCGATGCGGAGGCGGTCGGCACAGGAGTGATTCGGGATTACAGGCTTGCGTTCAAGGCATTAGGCGCAAATGCCTTTGCCACCATCGAAGCCTGTGAAGGGGAGTCTGTTCCCGTGGCTGTATGGCGGATCAGCCACAGGGATGAGGCGGCACTTGACCGATACGAAGGATGCCCTGCTCATTATAAGAGGGAGTGGATGGACGTGCAGATGGATGGGGACGAGGGGGAGAACATCACAGGATTGGTCTATGTGATGAATCTCCGCGCGGTGCCCGGTCTGCCGTCACAGGGGTACTACGATGCGGTGCGGTCTGGATACCGATATTTCCAGCTGGATGAGAAGAAACTTAGAGAGGCATGGCAGAGGGCGGCGGAGGCGGATGCAGTCCGGCACAATCCGCTGAAGTTTTATCGCAGGGAGAAGGGGCTGACACAGGCACAGCTTGCGGATGAGGCGGCAGTGTCCCTCAAGACTCTGCAGAAATACGAGAGCGGGGAGCGGAGCATCCAGAGGGCGCGTACAGACACAGTTCTGCGGATTGCGGGGGTATTGGAGGTATCGCCGTATCTGTTATCGGGAAATTAGTTAGATCCATCCGGCTTAGACAGTCAGATTGTAAAAGACACCGTTTTGTCACCTGTAGCATGACAAGGCGGTGTCTCTTTTTATGGTACAGGAAATTCCTCCGCTTATTCGAGTCCGTGAAGCAAATTCACTTTTTTTACAACATGATATTGTGCAGATAGGGCGGATATTCAACGATACGTTAAGTTGAGACGATGTACTCTCCCGGCCAGAAGGTTTTTATGTTTTGCATATTTTTATGGATTGTGGATTGGATTATTTTTGCGATGAAAGAAAACGGCAGGCGAGACCGTTTCCAAAAAGCGCGGTTTTATGCGGGTTTTAAGGCAGTTGTAAAAAGTAACAAGAACAGACGGGATTGATTTTAGAATTTTCCGGGGAGGATTTTAGAGGGCTTAGATGAGGCAGAAAGTTTTGAGAATAAACAGTGATTTGAGATGCACTTTTTTGTACTGAAACACACTTTTTTATTTAGATCTGATCTGTTCTGCTGTGATCTGGCAGATAGCGGTACTTGAGATTCTGTACATGACAGGGATTGCGGGATATTCTTTTATAACAATTTTTAGACAGTCTGCAAATAGAAAGTCAAGCAGAAATTAGAGAACTTAGAAAAATTTATACAGGTTGAAAAA
>CARUOB010000055.1 GCA_949076555.1 uncultured Lachnospiraceae bacterium
GACTACCTTGGTCAATTTTCTGTCTTCTTTATATTCGCGCATGACAATCCTCCTTTAAAACCTACTGTATTCATTCTAGCAGACAAAAGGCGTAATACCAGTGGTAATTGTTCCATGCGCTGCCTATCTCTTCCACATAATCACTGCGTCTTCCGCAGGTTTTTCATAAAAATTCGGACGAATGCCCGCGGACACAAACCTAAGCTTCTCATACAAACCGATGGCCGCCGCGTTGCTGACCCGCACCTCCAATGTATAGGCCGTCAGACCCGCCCGGTCACCTTCCGCCATCAGGTATGCCAGCAGTCCCGTGGCAACGCCGCGTCTTCTTTCTTCGGGCGCCACCACCACGTTGGTGATATTACCCTCCCCCGCAATCAAAAGCAAACCGCAGCCGCCGAGAAGCCGTCCGTCCTCCTCCGCCACAAAGTATGCGGTGTCCTCCTTTTCGATCATTCGCAAAAAAGAGTCCGCCGACCACGGCATGGAAAAGGTTTCCTCCTCCAGACGGCTGATAAAGGGCACATCTTCCGCCCGCATCCTGCGATATACAATCATAGGGACTTTTCACCCTCCTTCTCGGCGCGCTCACGCTCCGCCTGTGAAAGCCGCAGATACTCCGGCGCAAAGGCTGCGCCGTCCACTGTCCTGCCCTGCTCATAATAAAGCCGTCCCAGTGAAGCAATCGCCGCGGCCGACTGTCTGGCCCGGTGCAGGGGGGCCGCCGTGTAAGGCACCCGCATAACCTGTGCCATCCGTTCTTCAAAAACAGGCACCCCGTCTCCCAAAAATATGACACTCCTGTCAAGCTCGTTCAGCGCCTCAGCGATCTCGTCAAAAGAGACGGCACACTGCTGTCTGATAACATGCATGTCATATACAAACCGACCGGTCCGGTCAGGAACAAATTCATAAATTCCCGTATATACCTGACTCCTTCTGGCGTCCATAATCGGACACACCAGATCCTTTGCGCCGTACATCTGGAATGCCAGTCCGTCCACCGTCGGCACCGGAATAACCGGCTTTCCCAGAGCAAACGCCAGCCCCTTGGCCGTAGCCGAACCGATCCGCAGCCCGGTAAAGGAACCCGGCCCCGCCGCCACCGCGATGGCGTCCACCGTGGCAAGATCCAGCTCCACCATACGGCCGATCTCCTCCAGCATGGGCAGAAGCGTCTGGGAATGGGTCTTCTTGTACTGCACGGTATACTCCGCAATTAAATTGTCATCCTCCGAAAGGGCCACGGAGGCCACCAGCCCGGAGCTGTCAAGCGCCAAAATTTTCAAATCCCCGCCCCGCTTTCCTTCCCCAAAATCAATTTTCTATCTCATTTCCTGCCGCATCCCCGCGCAAAATCGCGGCAGATGCCTCTCTCTTACCGCTCTACCACAATCCGGCGATAGTCAAACCCTTGCGACAAATCTTTCCCGATGGTGACCCGGATGCAATCCTTTGGCAGAATCTCCCGGACCAGCTCCGCCCACTCGATCAGGCAGACGCCGTCTCCATAAAAACAGTCCTCATAGCCAATCTCTTCCATCTCCTCCACATCGCCGATGCGGTACACGTCGAAGTGGTGAAGGGAAAGCCTACCCTCCTCATAGCTTTGCAGGATGGTAAAGGTGGGGCTGTTCACCGGTTCTGCGATGCCAAGCCCGGCCGCAAACCCCTGCGTAAACACGGTTTTTCCCACACCCAGATTACCTGTCAGCGTATAAATTTCCCCGGGAACGGCTCTCTCCCCCAGAGACTTTCCATATGCAAATGTATCCGCCGCACTGCGGCTCTCTATCGTTTCTGTCATATCTTCTCCCGCCTTCTGTGCAGAAAACACCTGTATTCTAAGGCATTCTCCTGTGTGAGAAAAGTCTGCAAAGCAGACTTAGTACTTCCAAGTCAGCTATGCTGACTTTGCGATGCAGCCTTTGCTGCGAGTGATTTAGAAGTACTTCTCACACTAACCGCGGATCTTCACCTTCTTCGGCGGCATATGGGTGGAAATAATCTCGATCGCCTTCATTTTCCCATCTCCCAGATCTTTCTTCGGAAAAATACAGGCATTCACCGCCGTGGTGTAGACCACAATGCTCTTCGGTGTGGAGATGGCCTTGACCATGCCCTCCCACGCCATCTGCTCCATAACGCCGTCCTGCGACACCTGTATGCCCTCATCCGACAGCCTGTAGTGCAATGGTTTCCGAAAGGCCGGATTGCTTTTCGCCTGAGACGCCGCCCGCAAAAAGAGCGTCCATGGCAGATAGAACAGAATCACCAGCGCGATGATCAGGATCAACGGCTGTCTGTTGGCCGCAAAAAGAAACAGCATCAGCACACCTACAAGCGTGCCCATCATTCCGGGCAGCCGCGAATAAGTGTGCTGCAGCATATAATCATATAAAATATTAGGTGTTATTTTTACGTCAAATTCGATTTCCATACTGAAATCTATTATACTAAAAATCCCCAAAAGTGCAAGCGAAATATGCCATCAACACAGTACCTGCGGGTTGTAAATGTGGATTGTAAAATTAAAATCAAGAAATTTCCCAAGCCCCATCAACACAGTACCGTCGCCACAGCACACGGAGAATGCCGTTTTTTGGCATTCTCCTGTGTGAGACGGAGTTGCGAAGCAACTCATAGAGTTTCTTGGCGTCCCGTCCTATGGCGGGACGTCTTTAGAAACTCTTCTCACACTATTCATGTCTCAGCGCCTCGATCGGACTCAACTTCGCCGCCTTTTTCGCCGGGTAAATGCCGAAGAAAATACCCACGCCCGAGGAGAAGGCCGCCGCTATAAGCACCGTGGTAACGTTGATCTGCGCCGTAAATCCCATGGCGCCGCAGACGGCCTTCGCCCCCAGCTCTCCCAGCCCAATCCCGATCAGGCCGCCAATCAGTGTGATAATACTCGCCTCCGCAAGAAACTGTAAGAGGATCGACTTCGTTCTCGCTCCCAGCGACTTGCGGATACCAATCTCTCTCGTCCGCTCCGTCACGGATACAAGCATGATATTCATAACACCGATGCCGCCCACCAGCAGGGAAATCGCCGCCACGAAGGAGATAAACAGCGTCAGCATACTGAGGATCTGGTCAAACTCTGCCGTATAATCCGCAAAACTCTCCATCAAAATCTTGTTCTCCCCGCGCACATTATAACGGTTTTCCATAAGCATGATGGTATCCGCCGCCACCTGCGACACGTACTCGGAGCTTTCCGCAATCACATAGACGCTGTCAAACTCGCCAATCCAAAGACCGAATCCTGACGCCATAGCCGTCAGCGGCATTTCCACCTGCATGTATCCACCGCCGTTCATGGCGGAAATCAGTCCGGCCGGCGTGTCCTGTCTGATACCCACAATACGCACATCCTGACTCACATCCCAGAGGCTCAGTTCAAAGGTCATACCGACCACATCCGTTGTGCCGAATAAGGATCTGGCGCTGCTCTCATTGATGACACAGACCATCGTGCCCGCCTCACACTCGCTATCGGAAAAGTATCTGCCCCTGACAATGGGCTCCTTGCCGATGGCATACTGCAGTGCCGTATTGCCGCCGTTAAGAACCGCCATAAAGTCAGCTCCTTTGCGTCCTTTGGCCGAGGCGCCCCAATAGCTGTACTGTGCTGTCGCACCCTTTACATGCTCCACCTTTTCCTTAATCAGCGCGAAGTCTTCCTCCGTAAATTTCACGTCATTGCCTTCCTCTTTACTGTTGGCATAAATGGCAATCAGACCGCCGCCCATATTTTCCAGCTCGTCGTTGACGGAGCCGCGCACCCCGTTACCGATGGAGATAATCATAATAACGGAGGCGATACCGATGATAATGCCCAGCATGGTGAGGGCGGAGCGCCCCTTGTTCGTCTTGATATTCATCAGGGCGATTTTTATGTATTCCCATATCTGTCCCATTTTGTTCCCTGTCCTTTATTTTCTTTCATCAGCACGAAGCATAGAACTTCTTTGCGTTTTGTCCTATGACGGGACGGCTTTAGAAGTTCTCTTCGGGCTACGGCATCGGCATAGCCGTCACCGCCGTGCCGTCTTCAAACTCCATGCCGTTGGCCATGATTACATTTTCACCCGCCGAAAGTCCCTCTTTCACCTCGATGGCGCTGTCGGACGTGATACCCGTGGTAATGCGTCTCTTGGCCACCACGCCGTTCTCCTCCACATAAACGAAATCGCCTTCACGGTCACTGTTGATCACCTCAAGGGGAACGTTGACCACCCCCTCCGCCTTCGCCATATGAACATAAACCTTGGCTTCCACGCCCAAAAAGATATTTTCATCCGGATTGTCGATATTGACGTCCACGCCGACTACCATAGCGCCGCTGTTATTCTGGGTGGCCATACCGTCTATTTTGCTCACCGTGCCCTCGTAAGTTTTACCCGCGATGTTTACGTCCGCCTTCTGCCCCACGGCGATCTTCTCCAAATCATACTTGGAAACGCTTAGCCTTGCGTAGACTTTCTCCGTGCTCTCGATCGTCACCAGCTTCCCGCTCTCCGTGGGCGGCTGTCCTGCTATCGCCTCCATCTCTGTGACCACGCCCCCGAAATCGGCTGTCAGGCCGTTTTCCACTTCGGCGATGGCGTCCAGCTTCTCCTGGTTGGTCAGCTTCTCAAGAGCCGTGTCCGCCTCCAGCTTCGCCTTGCCGCCCGCATCCAGAACCCCGGACTCCGAGGATGCCTTCTGGGATTTCATTTCGGACTTATACTCTTTGTAGGAGGCAATCAGTTCCTCCACATCATTTGCCTGTCTCTGCAGTTCCCGGATTTCCTTATTGTTCTGCTCCTCGTAACCGTTATACTGCGTCTGGATCTGGAGATTCAAAAGGATCTCCCTGTCGTTTGCGAGTTTGATCTCCGCCTCATTGCGCATCTCTTTGATCTCGTCTTCGGTGTAATCGTTCAGCTCTCCTCTCGCTTCTCTCTCGCTGATATCCGCCAGCGCCTCTTCATCTTGGGCAATAATGCTCTGCCATTCCATGACGGAGACATTCAGGTTGGTTCCATTGTAATTCCAGCCCGCTTTCTTCTCCTCGATCTTTTTATTCAGCTCATCCAACAGCTTTTCATTGTCTGCAATCTGCTGTTCCAGCACGGGAAGATTGCGGTTCGCCTCGGACAAATCCGCTATGTACTCGTTATTCTTATGCACAGAACTTTCATAGCCGCCATCATTAGACGCCATCCTGTACTCCGCCGCCTGCTTTTCCTCAGACAGGGCCTTCTCGTCAAAAGTAAGGAGCACATCCCCCTTCTTCACCGTATCTCCGGTGCTCACATTTACCCTGCCGACCTCCACGGATACAGGTGCGAAATAGGTCCTCTTCTCATCGCTTTTCACCGTGCCTCCGGTACTCAAAATCTGCTCCACATCTCCTGTCGAAGCCGCCACGGTGGTTACCGTCGGCACCGCGTTTTTCGCCATAAGGGAATTTCTCACAAAAAAGGCCACAACAAGAGCCGCCAGTACACCCGCAATCACCCTTCGGCGGATCTTTTTCTTCTTTTGCTTATCCATAGGAATCTTTTCCTTTTTCGGCTTCATTTCCGTAATATCCGTATTTTCCGCCTCATTCTTCGCCTTCCGAAACATTCTCATAATCCTCCTCTATTTTTCCGTCCATAATCTTTATGACCCGCTTCGCCCGGGCCGCGATCTCGTCGTCGTGGGTAATCAGAATCACCGTCCTGCCCTCCTCGTGAAGGTCACGCAGAATATCCATGATCTCTCTGGTGGAATTGGAATCCAGATTTCCCGTCGGCTCATCCGCCAGAATAATGGGCGGCGCCTGCGCAATCGCCCTGGCAATGGCCACTCTCTGCTGTTGTCCGCCGGACATCTCAGAGGGCTTGTGGGTCTTTCGCTTGGCAAGGCCCACTTTGTCAAGCGCCCGCTCCGACAGCTCCACCCGCTCCCTCTTGCCGACACCCCGATAAATCAGGGGCAGTTCCACGTTCTCCACCGCCGTCAGGCTCGGAATCAGATTAAACCCCTGAAAGACAAAGCCGATCTCCTGGTTTCGGATATCCGAAAGTTCGTCGTCCGACATGCTGCCCACATCGTGCCCGTGCAGAAAATAGCTGCCGCTTGTGGGCACGTCCAGACAGCCAAGCATGTTCATCAGCGTGGACTTGCCCGAACCGGAATGCCCGATAATCGCCACGAACTCGCCTTCTCCGATGGTCAGGCTCACATGATCCAACGCCTTCACTTCATTTTCCCCGGGATTATAAATCTTGCAGATATCCCGGATTTCCACCAATGTCCCCATGATGCCAATTCCCTTTCCTTCTTTTATGTATGTGCTAAGCTATACAAGTATCCTTTTTCTATAACGAAATCGTATTTGTTTTATCTTCATTTTTATCTTCAATTTTTCTGTCCCGGATTCCCCGCAAATTTTCCTTCTGTTGTCTCGTCCACTATAACATATCATCCTTTTCTTAAAAGAAGCACAGCAAAATCTTAAATCATTCTTAAAATGCCGCGCCCTTTTGTCGCGCTTCCCCTATTCCGCCATGTGCGGACTGCCGTGCCTTGACATACAACCTTCTTTTTCACACTATTTTACACCAGGATTCTTACAAAAATCTTACAGGAACCTTACAAAAAAGAAAATACTACTTCCCCGCAGAAAAGTAGTATTTTCGCATTTTATACATATATATCTATAATTGTCTCACGCCTTTCCGGAATGGGAAATCTCGCCTGTCCGTCTCTCCATCACAGGCGCGGCATTTTTCAGGATCGGACTCAAGGGCTTGTAGATCAGCATCGTAATTCCGGAAGCCGCCGCGCTCTTGATGATGTTGATGGGCGCCACGGCAAAGATCACAAAACTCACAACGCCGTGGATATTGCCGTTAATCTGCGCGCCCGCAGCGATGATGGCATCCATGGGCATTCCGAAAAGTTTGGAGAACGCCGGAAGCAGATAGACGCCGTTAAAGGCCGTGCCAAACACTGTCATGATCACGGAACCGACCGCACAGGCAGCGATAGCCGTCTTCTTCGTCTTCTTAAACATGTACAGGATCGACGCGGGCAAAACCAGACTGCAGCCGATCACGAAGTTTGCCAGATCTCCCACAAAGGCCGTGCTGGTTCCCTTGATGACAAGTTTCAGAAGAATCTTGCAAAACTCGATCATCACGCCTGCCACAGGGCCGAATGCAAAGGCGCCGACCAATGCCGGAATCTCCGAGAAATCCAACTTATAGAACCCCGGCGCCAGAAAGGGAACCGGGAAATCAAACATATGTAAGATCACCGCCAGCGCCGAGAAAAGACCGATCATGGTGATCTTTCTGGTGGTGAGTATTCTGTCCGTCACCCCGTTTTTCTTCTGCACGCTCTTCTCTGCCGTGTAGGCGATGAAAAACAGCGCTGCCGCCACACCCACACAGACAAGCACAAAAACTACATTGTCCGCAATACTCTGCAATAATCCGTTACCCATTTTCTTTTCCTCACTTTCCGAAGCATCTTTGCTTCATAAAATTTTGGAAAAGTTCTTCTGACTCTGCTTATGCGCGCACGAAGCCCCCGAAGTCGAAACTCCGGGGGCATATCATACACACTGCGCAGTCTTCGCACTGTGCCAGCGGCACAGGCTCCTGCCTGATAAACATGACATCACTGTCACTTTATCTGTCTTCTCTCATCCAGACTTTACTGTCGGTTCCGGAATTTCACCAGATCAGCCATCCTCTCCTTGCGCGGGTAAACGCTTGGGTCGTGACGGGTCGCGGACTGTCACCGCCGGTAGGGAATTGCACCCTGCCCCGAAGAACTTTTCTCTTATTCTGTTTCCTGTAATAGAATACCACGTGAACACACTAAAATCAAGCTGCAATTTACTCTTTGATTTCGTCAATATCCGTAAGATTTACGCCTAAAACATTTAACAATGCTTTCAAAGAAATATACTTCTTTTTCAACTTGGCATATGTCTCTGTCGCGTTCTCTTTCTTCGCCAATAACATATACTCCTGTATTTCTCTGAAATCATCTATTGTGGTTTTAGCGATTTCTGCATTGTTTGGCATATGATCACCTGCCTTTTCCTGTGGCCTATTGCTGTTACAATATCAGCATACCACATTGGAATTATAAAGTCTATGTTATGGCAAATAACTGTCAGAAAAAGCGTAAGACCTCTCAAATACACGGAAGCCTTACGCCTTTTATCTTATTTTTTATTCAGCAATGTCTGCGTACATGAAGTACCAGTAGCCATATGCGGAATGCCACATATTCTGGATCTTGCTGCTCTGTAACCAGAAGTCATTGTAGTAAGCAACGGGTACGCAGGCAGCCTCATTCATAAGGATGTCCTCCGCCTGATGAAGCGCTGCGGAACGCTCTGCCGCATCCAGTGTGGTTCTGGAAGTCTCCATAGCCGCATCGTACTCTGCGTTGTTGAACTTACCGTCGTTGTTACCGTTACTGGAGTAGAGCAGATCCAGCATGTTGGAAGGATCACTGTAGTCGCCTACCCAGCCGTTACGGGAAGCATCGTAGTCACCGTTACGTCTCATGGGAGTGAAGCTTGCCCACTCAACGATATCTACCTGCAGCTCAACGCCGATCTCCGCCCATGCCTGCTGTAAATACTCAGCCACTACCTTGTGGTAGCCTGCATCGTTGGTGGAATAGGTGATGGCAGGGAAACCTGCACCGTCCGGGTAACCTGCGTCCGCAAGAAGCTGCTTCGCCTCCTCCACGTTCGCCTCGTGGTTCGCCGTATCGATATAAGGCTTGCCGCCGTTTGCGTTGTCAATAAACTGAGAACCGTCCGTATCAATCCAGCCGGGACCCATGAAATTGCTTGCAGGAGAATAGGTGCCCTGCATCAGCGTATTTGCCACATACTCACGGTCGATGGCAAGGCTCAGCGCCTTACGCACCTTGGGATCGTTGAAGGGCTCTCTCTCTGTGTTCAGACTCAGGTAGTAGGTTCCGATAATCGGATCTACGTAGAACTCCTCGTTGCCCTCTAAGGAAGGAATCTCCTCGGTAGGAACATCCTTGATGAAGAGCACTTCACCGGTCTGGTATGCGCTGTAAGACGCGTTGGGATCTTCGATCAGATTGAACTTGATCGCGTCCAGCTTGATCGCGTCCGCATTCCAGTAGTTCGGGTTCTTGGTGCACATGATATAAGAACCGGGCACCCACTCGGAAATATAGAAGCATCCGTTGGTAATATAGGTGTCAGCATTTACTGCCCATCCGTCGCCGTTGGCGTCGATGGTTGCCTGCTGTACCGGGCTCAAGGTAGCGAAAGCTGCCAGGGAGCCGAAGTAAGAACAGGGCTGGGAGAGATGAACCACAAGGGTTTTATCATCGGGCGCTTCTACGCCGAGCGCTTCCAGATTGCCGCCGATGGCATCCGCATAGCCCTCTACCATGCCAAGAACGGTCTCTGCATAGGGAGCCGCTACCATGGGATCACAAACTCTGCGCCAGCTATACACGAAATCGTTTGCCGTGAGAGCGGAGCCGTCAGACCACTTCAGGCCGTCTCTTAAATGGAAGGTCCATGTCAGGCCGTCCTCGGAAGTCTCCCAGGTCTCAGCCTGGCCGGGAGCCAGCTTGCCTTCCTGATCTACCGTCAAAAGACACTCAAACGTGTGTAAGATCATGTTACCGCCATCCACTGCGCTGTTTAACGCCGGATCGATGGTCTCGGGGTTGGGGCCGATCTGTACGGACAGAACCTTCCCGGAGCCGGATGCAGCGCTATCAGCAGCAACATCATCTGCGGGAGCCTCCCCCCCCTCTGTGGTTTCTGATGCCGCATCACCGGACTCTGTCGCCGGGGTGGTCGTATCAGAACCGCCGCCGCAGGCTGTCACACCGACAACCATAGCCGCTGCCAACATCAGCGCGATTACTTTCTTTTTCATAATCGTTCCTCCTCTTCTTAAATTGATTTACTTTTCCACCTAACATGTTTATCACATTTAATTGCACTTGTCAATATGGTGACACGCGCAAAAATGACCATTTTCCACTTCTTTCCACTCCGGCACCTCCGCCGCGCACCTCTCGTCGGCATAAGGACAGCGGGTGCGGAACGTACATCCGGAGGGCGGATTCAAGGGACTTGGCACGTCTCCCTCCAGCACGATACGCTGGCTTTCCCTCGCCTGTTTCGGATCTGCTACGGGAATTGCCGAGATCAGGCTCTTCGTGTACGGGTGCAGGGGGCGGTCCACCAGCGTATAGCTGTCCGTAAGCTCCACCATTCTGCCCAGATACATCACGCCGATGCGGTTGGAAATGTGCTTCACCGCCGACAGATCATGGGCGATAAACAGATAGGTCAGCCCCATCTGCTCCTGCAAATCCTCAAACATATTGATAACCTGCGCCTGAATGGAAACGTCAAGCGCCGAGATCGGCTCGTCGCAGACGATAAATTCGGGATGCACCGCCAGCGCCCTCGCAATGCCCACGCGCTGTCTCTGACCGCCGGAAAACTCGTGGGGATAACGGTTCGCATGCTCTGAGTTTAAGCCCACACGCTCCAGAATGTGTATGATCTGGTCATAGCGGTCCTGCTTACTCTGGGCCAGCTTGTGCACGTCGATGGCCTCCCCCACGATATCGCCCACCGTCATACGCGGGTCAAGGCTTGCGTAAGGGTCCTGAAACACAATCTGCATCCGCTTTCTGTAGGGAAGCATGTTTGCGTACTGCTTGTTCTCCACGTCAAAAATGACATCCCCGTCAAAAGTAAATTTCCCGCCCGTAGGCTCGTGGAGCCGCAGCATGGTGCGTCCCGTGGTGGTCTTGCCGCAGCCGGACTCTCCCACCAATCCGAGGGTTTCTCCCTTCTCCACATAGAAAGAAACGTCGTCCACCGCTCTGACAAATTTTTTATTTTTTCCGAAGCCTCCCGCCGGGAAATACTGGCGCAGATGCTCCACCTCGATCAAATGCTTACTCATGGGACGCTCCTTTCTCCATTTCTTCCTTCTGGTTCAGCCAGCACTGGGTATAATGCACGTCGCCGAATGTGGTGACAGGCGGCATCTCCCGCAGACAGATCCGCATAGCCGCGTCGCAGCGGGGCGCGAAAGGACAGCCCGCAGGCGGATTCAGCATATCCACCGGCGTTCCCTCGATGGGAACCAGCCTCTCATGTTCCTTCGTATCCAATCTCGGAATGGAGCGGATCAGTCCCTTCGTGTACTCGTGTTTGGTCGGCTCGTCCGCAATCAAAAGTTTCGGCTCACAGGCAAGCGCGATGGCGATCATCACGCGCTGCCGCATACCGCCCGAAAGCTCGTGCGGATACTGTTTCAAACGTTTTTCAGGCTCATTGATTCCCACCAGCTCCAGAAGCTCTCTGGCCCGTTCCTTCGCCTGCTGCTTCGTCTTGTCCGTGTGAAGCCGGATCACCTCGGTAATCTGATTGCCGATGGTGTAAACCGGATTCAAGCTGGTCATCGGGTCCTGAAAAATAATGGAAATCTCATTTCCGCGGAATTTTCGTATTTCTTTCTCCGTCATTTTCTCCACCTGATGGCCGTCCCCGAGCAGGTTAAAGCTTAAGATAATCAGACTGATCAGCACCGCCGGAATAAACAGCAGATACGGATAGGTATTGATGCCGTTTAGCGCGTCGCTGGCAAGGCTTCCCAGCGAAGGCAGGGGTACCGCCACACCCATTCCAAGGAAACTCAAGAAGCTCTCCGTAAAGATAGAGGAGGGAATCTGCAAGGTCGTCGTCACAATCAAGGTGCCGATACAGTTGGTCAGCAGATGCTTCTTGATAATCCTGCCGTTGCCAACACCCAAAGCCCTCGCCGCCGTGACATACTCGCTCTCCTTTAACATAAGAACCTGGCTTCTGACCATTCTGGCCATACCCACCCAGTAGAGCAGGGCGAACACCACGAAAATACTGACCAGATTTTCTCCAACCGTATTGAGCCAGTGGAAGCCCGGCACCGTGGCCAGCCTGCCCAAAGGGTCCTTTAAGGCAAAGGAAAGCAGTACAATCAGCAAAATGTCGGGAATCGTGTAGATGATATCCACAATCCGCATCATCACCAGATCCACCCAACCGCCAAAGAAAGCGGCGATGGAGCCGTATGCGGAACCGATAATCAGAATAATGCCCGTCGCAACAAGGCCCACCAGCAGGGAAATGCGGCTTCCCATCATCACGCGGATGGCGTAGTCACGGCCCATCTTGTCCGTGCCGAAAACATGGGGGAAGACTTTCTCTCCCGCATCAATCCGGGCCTGTTCCTGTTCCGAGTACTCCATCGGCGCCAGACTGTTCGCGCCCTTGATCTGATCCTTGTAGCTGTAAGGATAGAACATCGGAACGATGAAGGAAAAGATCATAACCAGCACAATCACCACCAGGGACACCATAGCCACCTTGTTCCTGCGCAGACGGCGCATCCCGTCCTTCCAGAAACTCACGCTCTCACGCATGATGACCTGACTCTGTTTCTCCTCCTCCGAAGCCGGCAGAAAATCTTCCGGCCTGAGTTTTAACTGAAAACTTAAAGGATTCTCTTTCATTGTAATATCATACCTTTCTATCGTATTTCTGATATCATTTTAACTTAATTCTCGGGTCAACCAGCTTGTAGACGATATCCACAACCACATTCATCACGATCACGAGCGTTGCCAGAAAGATCGTCGTTCCCATAATCAGGGTGTAGTCACGCCCGTTGATGGCCTTGATAAATTCTCCGCCCAATCCCGGGATGACAAAGATCTTCTCCACCACGAAACTGCCTGTGATGGTGTATGCCAACATGGGTCCCACATAGGTGACTACCGGCAGAATCGCGTTTCGCAGCGCGTGTTTAAAGAGGATTTTTCCGCCCGCCAGTCCTTTGGCTCTGGCCGTGCGCATATAATCCTGTCCCAGCACATCCAGCATAGAGGAACGCATCAGACGCATAATATAGGCCGTGGGATAGAAAGACAGGGCGATCACAGGCATCACATAATGCTTCGCGCTCTCCAAACCCATCGTGGGCAGAAGCCCCAGCTTAACGCCCACAAAATACATGAGCACCGTGCAGATCACGAAGCTGGGCACCGCGATGCCGCAGGTCGCAATCACGCTGATGATGCTGTCCGCCGGTTTCCCCCTCTTTAAGGCAGCCACACTGCCAAGCGGAATGCCCAAAATCAGCGCCACAAGCACGGATATACCGCCCACCCGGGCGGACACCGGAAATTTCATGGAAATGATGGACATAACGGTACGGCCTCTCTGTTTCAGGCTGTCCCCGAAATCCCCGTGAAGCGCCCCGGTCATATAGTTCAGATAGCGCTCAGACATGGGCTTATCCAGTCCGTATTTCGCCTCCAGCGCCGCCTGCGCTTGGGGGCTGATCGCCTTCTCCGACAAAAACGGGCCGCCGGGCACCAGATTCATCAGGAAGAAGGTGAGTGTGGCAACCGCCCAAATCGTCACGATCGCCAGCAAAATTCTCTTCACAATGTACTTAAACATGACAAAACTCCTTTTCTTACACTCTGTTACCATTCACGCCCCGCGTCGGCTTTCACATTCCTTACCGGACTTTGGGGTAAACGGCTTTTTCTTGCATTTTACAACTCACCGTCGGCTTTCACTGCCGCTTTTCGTCGAAGCGCTCTCCCGGCCGATTTTCATGGTCAGCCCGATGCGCTTTTTGGGCACATCCACGGTGAGCACCTGCACATCCACAATATCTCCCACACTGACCGCCTCCAGCGGATGTTTGATATAGCGGTCCGTAATCTGAGAAATATGTACCAGACCGTCCTGATGCACACCGATATCCACGAATACGCCGAAGTCAATTACGTTTCTGACCGTTCCCTTCAGGACCATGCCGGGTTTTAAATCCTTCATATCTAATACGTCGCTTCTAAGGATCGGTGCGGGCATGTCGTCTCTCGGATCACGGGCCGGTTTTTCCAGTTCGGTCAAAATATCTACCAGTGTGATTTCTCCGATTCCAAGCTCCTCAGCCAGCTTTTTCTTATCCTTGACCTTCTTTGCCAGATTGCTCACCGCGGTCTGTCCGGAACCGGACGTTGTGACATTCGTGTCATTCTCCTCCGCCGCCATGTCCACGCCGCCGAGGGCCGCCGCAAGCGCTTTCCCCATGGCCGTATCCGTGTTGCGGATCACCGGCTTTTTCGGACGGGGCTTTTTCTCCTTCGCGGGAGCCGGTTTCTTCTTCACCGCCGCTTTCTTCTGGGCCTCTTTCACATCCTCCATAGTCAGCCCCAGCTTCTCCATCAGCTTCCCGGCCGCCTCGTAGGACTCCGGGTGCACGCTGGTGGCGTCCAACGGATTGTCGCCGTCCGCAATGCGCATGAATCCGGCACACTGTTCAAACGCCTTCGGCCCCAGCTTCGCCACTTTTAAAAGCTGCTTCCTGTTTGTGAAACGGCCGTTGGCCTCCCGATAGTCCACGATATTTCTGGCGATCACCTTGGACACACCGGAGACATACTCAAGAAGAGACGCGGACGCGGTATTCAGATCCACGCCAACCCGGTTTACACTGTCTTCCACGACGCCGCCAAGAGCCTCGCTCAGTTTCTTCTGGTTCATGTCGTGCTGATACTGCCCCACGCCGATGGATTTGGGGTCGATCTTCACAAGCTCCGCCAGCGGGTCCTGCAGTCTTCTGGCGATGGAAGCCGCGCTTCTCTGCCCCACGTCAAACTCGGGGAACTCCTCCGTGGCCAGCTTGCTCGCGGAATAGACGGACGCCCCCGCCTCGTTCACAATCACATACTGCACCGGTACATCCAGCTCTTTGATCAGCTCCACAATCACCTGCTCGGATTCTCTGGAAGCCGTGCCGTTACCCACGGAAATCAGGGAAACGTTATACTTTTTAATCAGCTTTTTCAGCTCGGCTTTGGCCTGCTCCACCTTATTCTGGGGCGCGGTGGGATAAATCACCTTCGTGTCCAGAACCTTCCCCGTCTCATCCACCACAGCCAGCTTACAGCCTGTGCGGAAAGCCGGGTCCCAGCCAAGTACAACCTTGCCTTTGATCGGGGGCTGTAACAAAAGCTGCTCCAGATTTTTTCCAAAAACGGAAATGGCGCCGTCCTCCGCCTTCTCGGTGAGATCGTTTCTGATCTCCCGCTCGATGGCAGGAGCGATCAGCCTGTTATAACTGTCAGCGATTACTTCCTCCAGAACCGGAGATGTGACATGATTGTCATTTATTATGGTTTTGGTGCGCAGAAATTGCAGAATCCGCTCCTCGGGCGCCTCCACTTTCACTGTCAGGAACTTTTCATTCTCGCCCCTGTTGATCGCCAGCACCCGGTGTCCCGCCACTTTGCAGACGGGCTCTTCAAATTGATAGTACATCTCATAAACGCTCTCCGCCTTTTCATCCTTGGCGGCAGTTACGAGTTTTCCTTCTTTCATGGTGACGTCACGGATATAGATACGGTAATCCGCCTCGTCGGAAATCTGTTCCGCGATAATATCCTTCGCCCCCTGCAGGGCCTCCGCCGCCGTCTTCACGGACTTCGCCTCATCCTCGTCCTCACGGATGTACTTCGCCGCCTCGGCCTCGATTGGCTCTGTGGTCTCCTGCGCCAGAATAAACGCAGCAAGCGGTTCTAATCCCTTCTCCTTCGCCACACCCGCACGGGTCTTTCTCTTCGGACGGTAAGGGCGGTAAAGATCTTCCACAACCACCATGGTCTGTGCGGCCTCAATCCGCTCCCGCAGCTCATCGGTCAGCTTTCCCTGTTCCTCGATGCTGCTAAGAACCTGCGCCTTTTTCTCTTCCAGATTGCGCAGATAGATCAGCCGCTCGTGCAGATCTCTCAAAACCTCATCGTTTAAAGATCCTGTCATTTCCTTTCGGTAACGGGCGATAAAAGGAATCGTGTTGCCCTCGTCAATCAAAGAAACCGCCGCCTCCACCTGCCATTTTTCTACTTGTAACTCTTCTTTCAGTTTTAAAATAATGTCCATATTACCCTCTTCTTTATCGCTTCATCACAGCAAAGTATACATGCATTCTTAAGCCTAACGTTTTTTATTATACAGGAAAAATCCGAAATTCGCCACAGGAAATGCATGTCTAAATTAAGAAAATTTAAGAAAATTGTTGTCCTCGCGCGTGAATCTATGGTTTTTTTCGGAAAAATATGCTAAACTATAAAAAATCGAGCGTTGGCATGCTCGATTCAGAGAATGCTCCGCATTCTCCATCTCCGTCACAAAAACTGATCACGAAAAAGAGGCATACACGATGGACTACGAACCAGACAATCCGCAGGGCGGCCCCGGCGGCGGTTACAATCCTTACAATCATAATCCTTATAACAACAACCCTTACAATAATAACCCTTACAATCCTTACGGCGCACCCTTACAGCCTGCCCCCATGAAAACCAAAGGCGACGGTATGGCTGCCGCCTCGATGATTCTGGGTATTATTACGCTTGGCAGCCTTTTGCTTTTAAGACTGTCCCTGCCCTTTCTTCTGGGCGGCGTCGGCATTATTCTCGCGCTCCTCTCCAGAGGCAGCGCAAAAAAGATGACCGGCAAGGCGAAGGCAGGCATGATTTGCTGTATTACCGGGCTTGCTCTGGACATTGCGTTTTGTGTGTTTGCCGTATGGCTTGTGTTTTCTCTGCCCAAGCTGTCTCCGGAACTGACTGATGAAGTCGACAAAATCTGTGAAGAGAAATACGGCGTTTCCTACTATGAAATGATGGAAGAAATTTATGACATGTGGGATATGGAAGGGCTTGACTAAAGGCAGCATACATCCCGCATACCGATTATCGTAAGAATTTCCTGATCCGGCATGAAAAGCCAGACAGAACGATCGCATGAAAAAGGAGGGCAATATAAATGATGATTTCCCCGATTATGGGTTCTTCCTATTATAATCCATATACGACATATGGCTCTTACGGACAGGAGCAGCCAGAAAAAACCGCTTCATCCGGGCAGGAACAGCCCGCAGACAGCCGCGCGGCAGGGCGCGGACATTCTTCCGATGCAGAACAGGCAACCGCACAGAACATGCCCGGCTCCCCCGAATCCTCGGAAGACGGCCGTGTTGTCATCCGCAATCCCGGCGAATCCACCGAGAAACAGGCGGGAAAGAAATCCTCACCCGCCGAGTGCGAGGCTTGTAAAAACCGTAAATACCAGGACGGCTCCGACGAGGGCGACGTCTCCTTCAAGGCGCCTTCCCATATCGACCCGAAAGCGGCCGCTTCCAGAGTCAGAAGCCACGAGCAGGAGCATGTGAGCAATGCCTATCAAAAGGCTTCCGAGAAAAACGGCAAGGTGGTGTCCTGCAATGTGTCCATTAAAACGGACATCTGTCCGGAGTGCGGGCGCACTTATGTATCAGGCGGCACCACGGCCACCCAGATCAAATATTTTAATGAGGAGAATCCTTATCAGAAAGATATGAAGTCCTCTGACGCGGCGAATAAATACCGCGGTATGAACTTCGACGAGGCAGTCTGACATGAACCAATTTAAATCTTCGGCAGAATTGAAAGCCAGCGCCAGGGAGCATCTGCTCGGGCACTACGGTACGGTCATCGGCGCTTTTGCGCTTATGGGAGTCATTTTAGGCATCGTCACCATCGTCGTAAGCCTGATCGTAGATATCTCCACGGTACCCGGCACGATTCTCTATTATGCGATTATGTTTTTGGTTTCCGCGCTGACAGGGCTGTTTACGTCGGGCAACGCCTACCTTTACCTAAAGCTGATCTGCGGCCGTCCGGTCTCCGTAGCCGACTTGTTTTACGGCTTTCAGCTCTGCCCCGACAAAGCTGTCGCCATGCAGGCATGGATCGCCCTGATCACCTATATAGGAAGCCTGCCGCAGATCATTGTGAATTATTTGATGATGACGAATTTAAATCAGGCAGTGAAACTTATGCTGCCCTACGCCCTCTCCCTGATTCTGTCGGGAGTGGTTACCGTCATGTTGTCGCTTTTTTATGCACAGGCTTTTTTCCTGCTCCACGATTTTCCGCAGTACACGGCTAAGGAACTGCTGCAAAAAAGCCGTCGGCTCATGGTACATCACAAGGGACGGCTCTTCTATCTCTATGTCAGTTTTCTTCCGCTCATACTTCTTGGCCTGTTGTCTTGGGGACTCGCCCTGTTGTGGGTTATCCCCTATATCGCCGCCACGGAAGCTGAGTTCTTTCTTGATTTAATTAAGCACAATACGGAGGCCGCCTGAGAGCGACCTCTATTTTTTCCTTTTTTCTCTTCCACAAACAACAAAATAATTTGTTATATCCGGCCTTGGCACGCTTTGCGAAGCATATTCTCATAGGCATGTTTTCCGATGCCGTGATAATACACTAGCAGGCAGAAGATCGCTGCCAGCGCACAGCACTTTCTGAATCTGCCGCCCTTCTTGGCCCAGCGGATAAACGCCGCCACGAACACTTCCTTCTCCCGTTCGCTCATACCGCGTGGCTCTTCCATGAAATAGAGGAGCAGATAGGTCAGTCCGGCAATCATAGCCATGGTGGCGTAGATTTCCCCCAGGGCAGTATCCCCTGTTCCCGGCTCTTTTTCCCCTGCCGATGTATGTTCCTCCCTCTCTTTTGATCCGGCCGGAAGCTGCACGTTCTCAGCCGGGGCGTCTGCGCTCTGAGGCGCGGCTGTCTCAACCAAAGTGATCGTCTCCGTGCCGCCCTCTCCATCGGGCTTATCTTCTCCGTCTGGCTTATCGCCTTCGCCGGGTTTATCTTCTCCGTCTGGCTTATCGCCTTCGCCGGGCTTGTCTTCTCCGTCGTCCGGCTTGTCTTCTTCGCCAGGCTTGTCTTCTTCGCCGGGCTTGTCTTCTCCGTCGTCCGGCTTGTCTTCATCGGCCTCAAAAGCGGCTTCTATTGTGTGGTCTGCCGCCACATCCACAAAAGTATAAACACCGTTCGCTCCGACAACGGCGTCCGTCACATCCGCATGATCCACAGTCACCCTTCCAATGTGGTATCCTGTATTGGCTGTAACCGTAAAACTCTGTGTACCTCCCTGATTCACGGAAACCGTGCCGGAAGGACTGATGATGCCGCCCTCCCCTGCTGCCGCGGTGATGATGAAGCTGACTGCCGCCTCGTTTATTTTCCAACCCCACCAGAAGAGATCCCCGTCATAACCATCTCTGCTATCACCTAAATAAGCATTCTTCGCCGCCTCAAAAGCGGTGCCTGTTAATTCGGTGCCGTCTTCCGCCCGAAAAAGGATAACGCGTTCATACGGAAGCTCATCGAAAGCGCTTGAGGCAACCTCAGGGGGCGCCACCGCCTCATTGGCATTTAATACCATGTACAAAAACTGTAAAGAACTGCATTTCCTAAACGCAGACTGCCCAATTTTAGCTACGCTCTTCGTCATTTCCACGCTTTCTAACTGATTACATCCAAAAAATGCACCCCCTCCTATCTCCGTGACGCTTTGGGGAATTTTTATATGGCTTAAACCACTGCAGCCCTGAAATGCACTTTCTCCTATGTACTCCACACTATTGGAGATTTCAATGCTGTTCAACCCGGTACACCCGGCAAACGTCGACATTTCTATCTCTTTCACCTGATTCGGAATCCTAATATTGCTTAAGCTGCCACACGCCCAAAAAGCGCCTCCTCCTATGATGCTTACGCTGTCGGGAATTGTTATGCTGCTCAGATTACGGCACTCAAAAAAAGCCGACCCTCCTATCCTTGTCACACTGTCCGGAATTTCCACACTGCTTATGGCGTCCCAACCATTGAACGCACTGTCTCGTATGCTTGTCACATGATATGATTTGCCGTTTCTTTCCACCGTTGCTGGAATGACCAGAGCGCCGCCCACATGGCTTCCGCGGCTGGCTACACAGGCTTCTCCATCTCCTGTCACTTGATATCCCAAGCCGTCATCGTACTCAAAAATCTCCTCGTCAGCATAGGGTGCTACCCCCTCAGACTCCAACATATCCGCTGTCGCTAATATACTAGCTCTGTTCCCTGATACCGTATTCTCTTCGGACATTTCCGCCGAAGCTTCTGTCTCTGCGTTTCCTTCCGTGACACCATTTTCCAATTCATCATCTCCGGGATCTGTGTTTTCTGTCTCGCCTGTTGCTTCTTCGGGTGTTTCCGGCTCCTCTGGCACGGTCTCTTCTTCAGGCTTTTCCGGCTCCTCCGGCACGGTCTCCTCTTCAGGCTTTTCCGGCTCCTCCGGCACGGTCTCTTCTTCGGACTTTTCCGGCTCCACAGCAGACGTCTCCTCCGCGGGCGCAATCTCCTCTTTTGCCAACGCGGAAATCTCACACGAACCGGCCATGAGGGCCACTGTCAGCAGAATTGCAACCCTTCTATAAAATCTGTTTCTTCTCTTTCGCATCCTGTTATTCCCTCTCATCTTTCCTTACGTCCTTTGATACGCCAAAGGGCAGACCTATCGCCTGCCCTGACTGAAAACATTCTGCCAATTTAATTGTTAATCCACTTCAAATACGCATTGATAAACGGATCAATCGCCCCGTCCATCACCGCGTCCACATTGCCGGACTCCTCATTCGTCCGGTGATCCTTCACCATCGTGTATGGCTGCATGACATAGGACCGGATCTGGTTGCCCCAGCCAATTTCCTTCACGTCGCCGCGGATGTCCGACAGCTTCTCCGCGTTCTCCTCCTGTTTCAGCATATAGAGCTTCGCCTTTAGCATCTGCATCGCTTTGTCCTTGTTCTGGAACTGGCTGCGCTCGTTCTGACAGGTCACCACAATCCCTGTCGGGAAATGGGTGATACGGATGGCCGAAGAAGTCTTATTGATGTGCTGGCCGCCCGCGCCGCTGCTTCGGTAAGTGTCGATGCGGATATCCTCGTCCTTCACTTCCACATCCACATCTTCCTTGATATCCGGCATCACGTCAAGGGACACGAAGGAAGTCTGCCGCTTGCCCTGCGCGTTAAAAGGGGAAATGCGCACAAGCCTGTGCACGCCCTTCTCCGATTTCAGGTAACCGTAAGCGTTCTCGCCGTTGATCTGGAAGGTCACCGACTTGATGCCCGCCTCGTCGCCGTCCTCGTAGTTCAGCGTTTTATAGGAAAAGCCGTGGCGCTCCGCCCAGCGGG